>CALIMB010000023.1 GCA_938028665.1 uncultured Thermomicrobium sp.
CCCCTGTCCCAGTCAATCTGCGAACCCACACTCTGGAAAACGGGATACCTTACGCTGTGCACAGCCACCCGAGCGAGCGGGCCACGAGGCACAGTCGTGTAGCAGCTGCTCTGGGAAGGGCTTGCCTCGCTCACCTCCGGAGAACTCCAACGGGATGAGTGATACGGGGGACATGAGAGGAAGTGCCTGGAGGGATTTCTTTCACGGTGAGTTGTTTCGTCTGCCGCTGGTGAGATCTCTCCAGCGGGATACTGCGAGAAGTACTCGACGGGAACCGGGTGATCGCTCACCGCGTAGGCAGGCGAGCAGTTTTTCTCCAGGAAGACGACCATGTAGACGGCCAACGTTGCGGTGGAGCGGAGACTCCGAGAGGGAGATAGCTACCGAACTGTGAAGTGCTGCACCTGATCACGATAAGAAGCGTGACACTTCGCTTCGGCATTTGCTCGCGGTGCGAGCGGCGGAGGTCCACAGCTTGCCACCTTTCGAAGCCGGGCTGGGCGAACGACCGAATCGAGAAGTGTCGCTGGAAAGTTCGGTAGCTTAGATTGGGCCGACTGCTGCTCATGGAGATCTCGGGCTTGGGCGATAGTGGTTCGTGATTGACGAGGCTGGGGATGCGGGCGGGAGTAAGACTGGAGGAAGGCGAAACACGCAGGCCTTGGCAGCATCGAGGATGGTGCCTGCTGAGTAGACTTGGTGGCTTGCAGTCTCACGGGCGATGATGCATATTTATTGTAGAGCTACCGCGATGGAGCCCGGCCTCCGTTGACAGAAACGGAGGTGCGCTATGGAGTTTGGGACCTTCTTGCTCATGTTGGCCTTGAGCTACGGCTTCGGAGTCCTCTGGTACGATCTTCTTCCTGGCCGATTGCCAGAGCGGGTCTGGCGAGTAGCGGCGTATCCCTTCCTTGGTATCTGGATCGCGCAGCAGCTTCCGGCCTTTGGGCCTTCTTTCGGTGGCATTCACCTGGTTCATGCCGTAGTCGGTTCGCTGGTTGCGGTCATTGTGGACTGGGTGATTACGCAGGCACGGCGGCCGGCGGTGGTCCAGCAGTTCGAGGCGCGGACGGCGTGACCGAGCAACCGGCCGGGCGCCGTCGCGGCAGCAAGCCCTGGAGCAGAGCTCCAGGGCTAATCTGCTATACTGAGCACGCTTGCGGTCAGACGACCGCATGGGTGTGGAGTTCCTTTCCGCGCTGACGCCGCTCGGGTAGGGCAACGGCCGGGGTCGAGCGCAGCGCGTGCCCGAGGAAAGGAGGGACAACGTTGCCGCGTTATGTACCTGAGCCGCGTCCGTACGAGCTGATGGTCTTGCTTCGTCCGGATCTGGCAGATGATCGGTTAGATGCCGCGATCGAACGGATTCGCACAATAATTACTGATCAAGGCGGGACAGTCACCTTTGAGAAGCGGGATACACCGTGGGGGCGACGGCGGCTTGCGTACCCGATTCAAAAGTTCCAAGAGGCGATCTACGTCCTTTTCCAGTTGATTTGCCCGCCCTCGAAGGCCCGGGAGATCGAGCGCGAGCTGCGGTTAAATGATCAAGTGTTGCGGCACCTCATGGTACGGATGGACGAGTGATGGGTCTCCTCGGTGACCGGAGCGTGGAGGGTGACTGATGTCGCGTGGTCTCAACAGAATCGAACTGATTGGGAATGTTGGCCGTGATCCTGAGATGCGCTACACACCATCTGGGGCTCCGGTCACGCAGTTCCGTCTCGCAGTGAACTCGTTCCGGCGCGCTGCCGAGGGTGGACAGCCGATCGAAGAGACCGACTGGTTCACTGTCGTCTGCTGGAATCGCCTTGCTGAATTCGTGGATCAGTATGTCCGCAAGGGGACAAAAGTCTACGTCGCAGGCCGACTCCGTGTGCGGCGGTATACCGGGAACGACGGTTCGGAGCGCACCGCAGTGGAAGTGATTGCGCGGGAGGTGTTGCTGCTCAGTCCGCGACCGGCCGATGCGGTGGCTGCTGGGCCGCTGGCAGTTGAGGAGGAACCGGTTGTCCCGGATATACCTGCCGAGATTCCGTTCGACGATGATCCATGGAGCGATCAGGTACCGTTCTGAGTTGGAGCGTGAGGAGTGGAGTGCGCGATGCTGGACGAACTGGAGACAACACCGGCGTTTGACGATGAGACAACGGCAGAATCGTCCGAAACGACAGCGGCTGTTGCGCGGTCAACCCGCCAGGCAACCACGCGGTATTACCCGCGCAAGAAGGTCTGTGCCTTCTGTATGGACGGAATCAAGAAGATTGACTACAAGGATTTCGGTCGCCTGCGGCGGTATCTTTCGCCCCAGGCCAAGATTGAGCCGCGGCGTTCGACCGGGACCTGCGCCAAACATCAGCGCCAGCTGGCTCGCGCGATCAAGCGTGCACGGCACCTCGCACTCCTGCCGTTTGTTCCGGAGCGGTAAACGAAGCGAGCGGCTCCGAACGGCTACGGGGGTTGGGAGACGAGCCAACGAGGTGCTGTATGCAGGAATGGGTTCGGCGGTGGCTGCCCGGCCGTCGACGCGAGACGTCAGCGACTGTTCGGCGCCGCCGCGTTCCACGACGTGAGCGAGAGCGGGTTCAGGAGCGAGCGGCACTGGTCGCGGTAGCCCTTGTTCTCGCGCTTGTAGCAGTACTCCTTGGGGGTGGTGCTGCCTATCAATACTGGTACTTGCCTCGCCAGACGGTGGTTCAAGTGAACGGTGAGGCAATCACGCGCGGTGATTACTGGAAGGTGCGCAAACTGGAGCTTCTGAACCAGATCTCTCAGTACCAGCAACTAGCAAATCTCACCACTGGGCAGCAGAGTATGCAGTACCGGCAGTTGGCCGATCAAGCGCGACAGCAGCTTCCCAGTGTCGAACGCGATCCGATTAATCAGGCGACGGTGGAGCGCATGGTTGATGATCTCATTACCATTCAGCGGCTGGGCCAACTTGGCCTGGCGCTGGATCCACAGGAGGTCGCAGAATACACGCTCAGTCTCTTCAGCAGTGTTCCCATCCTCACCCCGACGCCAACCTTGGGTGTCGACCCGACTGCTGCTGCGTGGGCTACTGCCACTGCGGCGGTCACGCCAACTCCTGTTCCCACACCAACGGCAGAGTCTGACACCACCCCAACACCTGCACTAACCCCGACGCCAACCCCTTCCGTGACTCCAACCGCTACTCCAACAGTTGCACCAGAAGAGGCAAGGGCGACTGCCACAGCCGTGATGGGTGAATATCAGCGTAATGTGTTGAAGGAGGCTGGCCTCTCGCTGACGGACTTCCAGCGCCTCGTCGTTCGGCCGATGCTGGCGCGTGAGAAAATCCAGCGTGCACTGGAGGAAAAGATTCCCTTGCGCAGCGAGCAGGTCCATGCTGCGCACATTCTTCTCGCTACCCGCGAGGCTGCCGAACAGGCATTGGCGGATATTCAAGGGGGAGCAGACTTCGCGACTGTTGCGCGCGAGCGATCGACAGATAGCGATACAGCGCCGAATGGGGGTGATTTGGGCTGGTTGCCACGGGGATACATGCCGCCTGAGTTTGATGCTGTGGCGTTTGCGTTGCAGCCTGGTGAGGTCGGTGGGCCGGTGCAGACAATCTACGGCTGGCACGTCGTCAAAGTGCTCGAACGAGATCCAGATCGTCCAGTCAGTACCCGGATGCTTGGGGCATTGCGCGGGCAAGCGTTCAATCGTTGGCTTGACGAGCAGCGAAGGACGTCAACAATCCGCTGGTATCTTGGCTTGTCACCGCTGCCAACGCCCAGCACGCAGCCGTTCCTGGCACCTCCGGATGCGCCCCCGACCCCAACGCCGACGCCAACACCAACGCCATCCCCGACAGCTGAACCGGGAGCGACACCAGGAACTACTCCCACTCCGTGAGCATTCCCTCGACAGCTGCGGGGTGTTGGCCGGTACGGCGACGATCCAAAGGAGGCGAGCAGCATGCGCGCCCCGAGCTTCGTCCGCTATCGTGCGCCAGCAGCTCCTTCCGCTGGCGGGCTGATTGGTCTTGCTTTCTTTGGCGTGCTTGCCGCAACTGCAGTGCTCGCTCTCCTTGGACTCCTTGGTGTCACGCGGTCGACTCTCTCTGTTCCGATCCTCTGGGTGGTCTTCCTGGTGAGCGGTGTAGGCGCCGTCGGTATGGGCTACCTCTTGATTGGGTACTTTTCGCTCGGCTACGATGTGACAGACCGGTCGATCCGTATCCGCTGGGGAGGGCGGATTGACGAAATACCGCTGGATCGGCTCACCTATGCTGGCCCTGCTGCACCGTTGCTTGGGGGTGCGCTGCAGCGGTGGCAGCCGTTTTGGCCTGGCTACTATGTGGGCTGGTTACGGTCTCCTTTTGGTCGCGTTCGGGTGGCAGCAACGCAACCGATTAGTCGACAACTCTTGCTCTCCACAGGAGCAGAACACTGGGCAATCTCACCAGCACAGCCGGTCCTGTTCCTCGAGCAGGTTGCAGCGGCGCGAAGACTCCGTGAGACCGGAGTTGCCGCGGTGACCATCGCGGGCCGCGAGCAGCTCGCAGAAGCAGGGTGGACTGCCGCCTTTCCGACGGTAGCTGACGCCAGAGAATCGCGACCTGCGCGAAATCTGACATCTGTCCTGCGGTCGTTGTTCCTGCGCGACCCTGTAGTGCTTGTGCTGGTTGCGCTGTCACTTGGCTTGCTTGTGGGGCTTGTTGGCTTTTTGATTGTCCGCTCAGTTCACCTCCCGGAAACGCTGGTGCTTCATTGGAACGCGGCAGGGCTGCCAGATCGCATCGGTACACGCCGCGATTTGTGGTTACTGCCGATTGTGGCGACGATTGTCACGATCGCCAATCTCGCGCTCGCCTTCCTTGCTGAGCCCCTCGAGCGCTTTGCGGCTCGACTATTGCTCGCCGGCACGCTCATCGTACTGATCCTGACCTGGATCGCGCTGTTGACGATCACGCTTTGAGACGAGGCGAAAGGGGCCAGCCGTGGCCAATGTGATCACTGCCGGCCGAGTTGCACTTCTTTTCGTTGGGATCGGGCTCCTTTACAGCCACCAGCGTTGGCTGACGTTTCTCGCGTGGCTCGTGCTCTTGATCGTCTTTCTTGGTGATGCGATTGATGGCATCGTTGCCCGGCGACGAGGACAGTCGACTGTCTTTGGTGCAGTTTTCGATATCGCCGGAGATCGTGTCGTGGAGAACGCATTATGGATCGTCTTTGCCCATCTTGGCCTCATAGGGGTGTGGGCACCGTTGCTTGTCATGACGCGCGGTTTTTTGGTTGATGGGCTCCGAAGCGTTGCGCTCCAAGCCGGCCGGACACCTTTCGGTGAACGAACGATGGCCCGGACTGGGCTAACACACTTTCTGACTGCCTCGCGGACGATGCGTGCCCTGTATGGTGTTGCGAAGTTAGCGGCTTTTCTCTTTCTTGGTGGATTGATTGTTGAGCAAAGTGGCGGATTCCCCATTGCCGGTTGGTTGTTCCATTCGTCGGTTTCACTCACCCTTGGGTGGATATGTGTGTACGGGACGCTTGTGCTCACGGTGGTACGTGGTCTTCCGGTCATCGTGGACGCCTGGCCCTATCTTGGTTGGTCTGCGGAAGATTTCCGGCGAGCCTCACCTCACGAACCGACTGCGGGCTAATCTGAAGGAGCGCGATGCGATTTGGAGCGGAGACATCTCTGCAGTCGGTGCTCGGATCAATCGGAGGTTGGATCGCTGATCGGATTGCCGACCTTGCGTTCGCTGTTCTTCATTGTCAGCGGCAGGCAGCGGCGGCGAATGTCGCACGTGTTCTCGCGGTGGAACCGCACTCCCCTGTGGTGCACAAGGTGGTACGCCAAGCATTTCGTAGCAGTGTGAGAAACATTTTCGCACTGGTGGCGATTCGCTTGTTCCCCCCGGAGTGGCACCCGCCTGTCGTGATCGAGTTCGCAGACGAGCAAGGGGGAGTGGTAAGGAAACCGGCCATCATCATCTCAGCGCATCTTGGTCCTTTTGACGTCGTTGGGGCGCTTCTCGGTGCGCAAGGAAACCGGATCAGCGCCCTAGCGGCGCCGATGCGGCCACGGTGGCTCGACACGCTCGTTCGGGCATTGCGGAGCGCTCCTGGTGTCACATTGCTGGCACCCACGCGGCAGGGGCTCCGTCAGGCCATCGCGGCGATCACGTCGCAGCAGAACGTGGTCTTTTTCGTGGATCGGAATGTCCTCGGCAGTGGTCGGACGATCAAATTCTTTGGTGTGCCGACGCGGTTGCCTGACGGACCGGTGCGGTTGGCGCGTCGGCTTGGCTGCTCGCTGGTTCCTATCTTCTCCTACCGAATGGGCCATAGATATGTGGTGCGCGTGGAACGGCCGATCACCGTACCGCGGAGCGATCATGCGGAACACGACGTGCAGCGCGCACTGGAAACAGTGGTGCAAGTGCTTGAGCAGGCTATCCAGCGAGCTCCAGATCAGTGGTTAGTGTTCAGTCCGGTGTGGCCGGGTGAACGGGGTCGCGGCCGCGTGCGCCGCGTGGACTTTGGCCCTGCGGAGGGGTACTCGGCCCAGAGGTCGTAAGGCTCGGCATGGGTCACTCGCACCGTGACCATTTGGCCGATGGGGAGTTGCCCCGGTACAAAGACGAGGCCGTCGACTTCCGGTGCATGCCGCGCTGCGCGCCCGGCTGAAAGCGGGGAGTGTCGCCCAAACTCGTCTTGCAGCTCGCCATGCCCCTCGATCAGGATTTCGAGCTCATGACCGACAAGTGCTTTGTTCTTGGCCAGCGAAATGCGCTGTTGCAGTGCCATGAGCGCGGCCCTGCGCTCTTCTGCGATCTCGCGTGGTACTGGCTGGCCAAGGCGGGCGCTGGCGGTCGGCTCTTCGCGCGAATAGACAAAGACACCGACGTGATCGAATTGCATTTCCTGTACGAAGTCGTAGAGTCGCTGGAACTGCTCGTCCGTTTCACCGGGAAAGCCAACGATGAAGGTGGTACGGAGTGTCACACCTGGTATGCGTTGCCGCGCATAGGCTAGAAGCCGACGGTAAAAGTCCGGATTACTCGGGCGAGCCATGGCACGCAATATCGTCGGATCTGCGTGTTGGAGCGGGATATCCAGATACGGCACACATTGGGGGAGTTCTGCCATAGTATCGATTAAACGGAAGAGCAATGGAGAGGGATACAGGTAAAGCAACCGCAGCCAGGGAAGGTCCGGTACCTGTTCGGCGATGAGACGCAGCAGGCCGGGAAGTCCGTCGCGGAGCCCCAGGTCGCTGCCATATCGGATGGTGTCCTGGGCGACCAGCACGACTTCTTTGCTTCCGCTATCGACCAGTTCGCGGATCTCACGAATGATGTCCGACGGTCGCTTACTGACCTGCTGACCCTTTATCAGTGGAATAGCACAGAAGGAGCAGCGGTGATCACAGCCGTCGGCAATTTTGACGTAAGCGCTCGGTCGTGCGGTAGGGAGGCGATGGAACGTTGGCAGCGCCTCCTCAGGCGGGCGAACACGAGGAACTGGTAGATCAAGGAGCGTGGCGACAAGGGAGTCGATGCGGGTCCACTCGCGGGTAGAAAGGAGCGCATCGACACCGTCGGGAAGCTCACGGCGATGCTGATCGAGGCTAACCATGCAGCCGGCCGCGATGATTACTTGGCCGGGGCGGCGACGAGCAAGAAGGCGCTCAATCGTGGCGCGCGACTCGGCGCGTGCTGCTCCAAGGAAGCCGCAGGTGTTGACGATGAGGACTCGTGCCTGGCGTGGATCATCTGTTGGCTCAAGTCCTTGCGAGATGAGGAGTTGTGCCATCCCTTCGGAATCGACCTGATTTTTCGCGCAACCAAGCGTTACGATATGGAATCGGATCGGCGTCTTCATCCTTGATCCTCAGCGATTCTACTGCCTTGTCTTGGCAAGTATGCCTCGATGGTCAGAGAGTCAACCATACCTCGGCTGGTCGCTAATGAAGGGGTTACTGAGTCCTGCTCTCGCCTGGAATCGTTCGTTACGAGTAGGAGGTTGTCCCTCTCAACCTTGCGGTGTGTGGCGAGCCGGCAGCAGGAATGGCTTCCCCAAAGCGCGCTCACCGTTTTGGTTCAGTAGACGAGCTGGAGGCTGAAGAAGTGGAGTCGCAGCGCGAGTCAACGCGATGGTGGGGACGTTGCGACTGAGGTCGGAAGTGTGCTAGACTGTTGTGAGCGCCAGCGAGGGCGCGGGGCTGTAGCTCAGTGGGAGAGCACAACGCTGGCAGCGTTGGGGTCAGGGGTTCGAGTCCCCTCAGCTCCACTGATGATGGTGTCGTCGGTCCACCGCCCGGTGTGACGAACGGTTGTTGTGCAGCGGCAAAGGCGGGGATGGGGAGGAGTAGCGCACCGCGGCTGTCGAGCGAGCCGGGGAGAGTGTGAGCCTGGCCAGTCCGGGTGCGTGAACTCACCTCGGAGCTGCGCGAGTGAAGGCGAGTAGCTCGCGTCGGGTTGTGCCCGTTAGCGCACGCCAGAGTGGGTGTCGCTGGCAGGAGCGGCACCAAGGAGGGTGGTACCGCGGGTCGGCCCGTCCCTTCGTGGACGGGCCGTCGTGCGTTCGAAGCGCGCGAACGTGGGAGGCTGAGCGATGACGACGACGCAGCAAGAACGGCAGACGGAGCGCTACGAACCTCAAGTCATCGAACCGAAGTGGCAGAAGATCTGGGAAGAAACAAGGATTTACGCCGACGTGCGCGAAGATCCGACACGACCCAAATGGTATCACCTCGTGATGTTCCCCTATCCATCAGGGAACCTTCACATTGGTCACTGGTTCTCCTACGCACCTGCCGACGCTGCGGCTCGCTACAAGCGCATGCGCGGGTACAACGTTTTATTCCCATTTGGCTTCGACGCATTCGGTCTCCCGGCGGAGAACGCGGCCATCAAACACAGAGTTCATCCAAAGACCTGGACGATGCAGAACATTGCCCACATGAAGAAGCAGCTGCGCGCAATGGGGGCGATGTTCGACTGGTCGAAGGAGGTCATCACCTGTCTTCCAGAGTATTATCGCTGGAATCAGTGGTTCTTTCTGCAATTTTACAAGCGCGGACTGGCCTACCGCGCAAAGGCGCCAGTCTGGTGGTGTCCGACCTGCCAGACGGTGCTCGCGAACGAGCAAGTGATCGACGGTCGCTGCGAGCGTTGCGGTACGGAGGTCTACCGGCGTGACCTCGAGCAGTGGTTCTTGCGTATCACCGCGTATGCTGAGGAGCTCCTGCGCTTTGACGGAATCGAGTGGCCGGAGCGCGTGATCACAATGCAGCGTAATTGGATCGGCCGCTCCGAGGGCGCACGGATCATTTTTCGCTCTGAGCGCGGCGATCCCATCGAAGTGTTCACAACCCGACCGGACACACTGTGGGGTGCCACCTTCTTGGTGCTCGCACCAGAACATCCGCTTGTTGAGACATTAACGACATCGGAACGTCGTGCCGATGTGGAGGCCTACGTTGAGCAGGCACGGCGTCGCAGTGATATCGAACGGACGTCGACGGAGCGTGAGAAGACCGGTGTCTTCATCGGGGCGTATGCGATCAATCCAGTCAACGGTCAGCGGATTCCGATCTGGATTGCCGACTACGTGCTGATGCATTACGGCACCGGAGCGATCATGGCCGTTCCAGCGCACGATCAACGTGATTTCGAGTTTGCTCGTGCCTTCAGTCTGCCTATTGTCGTCGTCATTCAGCCGCCAGACCGTCGGCTCGATCCCGCGACGATGGAGGAAGCATACGCCGGCGAAGGCATCATGGTGAATTCCGGACCATTTGATGGGACGCCGACTGCTGGGGGCGGGGCCGTCCGCAAGGTTATCGCCTGGCTCGAAGAGCAGGGAATCGGCCGTGGTGAAGTCACCTACCGGTTGCGTGACTGGTTGATCTCACGCCAGCGTTATTGGGGCACACCAATTCCGATTGTCTACTGTGATCGCTGTGGCATCGTGCCGGTGCCAGAGGAGCAGTTACCGGTCTTGTTGCCCGAGGACGCTGAATTCATGCCGACAGGCCAGTCCCCCCTCGTGACGCACGAGACGTTTGTGAAGACCGAGTGTCCGCAGTGCGGCAGTCCCGCGCGACGCGAGACCGATACGATGGACACTTTCGTCGATTCGTCGTGGTATTGGTACCGCTATCTCAGCCCGCAGGAAGAGCAACGGCCATTCGATCCCGAGAAGGTAGCCTACTGGACGCCAGTTGACCAGTATACTGGTGGGATCGAACACGCTATTCTGCATCTCCTGTACAGTCGATTTTGGACGAAGGCGCTGGCCGACCTGGGTCTAGTGAACCATCGCGAACCATTTCTACGGCTCTTTAACCATGGCGTGATCCTCGGCGAAGACGGGGAGAAGATGTCGAAGAGCCGCGGGAACGTTGTTGATCCGGACGATCTGGTTGCGCGCCTTGGGGCCGATACCGTTCGCTTGTATCTCATGTTCATTGGCCCCTGGAGTCAGGGTGGGCCGTGGAGTTCGCGGGGTGTAGCCGGCGTACAGCGTTTCCTGCAGCGTGTCTGGGCCTTGGTGAATGACACGCGAGACATGCCGGTGCAACTGGAAGACGATGACCAGGCTCAGGCATTGCGGCGTCTTTTGCACCGCACGATCAAACAAGTGACCAATGACTTCGAGACCTTCAGCTTTAATACTGCGATCGCACGGATGATGGAATTGGTCAACGAACTCTCGCGCCTGCGTGAAACGCCGGTGGTGCAGATGCCGGTCTGGCGGGAAGCGCTGGAGACGCTCGTTCTCCTGCTGGCACCGGGTGCGCCACACATCGCTGAGGAGCTATGGGAACGACTCGGCAGACCCTACAGCGTGCATCAGCAGGCATGGCCCACGTACGACCCGGAGCTCGCTGCCGAGGAGACGATCGAACTCGTAATCCAGGTCAACGGACGTGTGCGTGACCGGCTTGTCGTGCCCGTGACGATCAGTGAGGATGAAGCAGTCGCCCGTGCGCGAACAGCCGAGCGCGTGCAACCGTATCTTGCTGGTCGACAGATCGAACGGGTGGTGTACGTTCCTGGGCGACTGGTGAATTTCGTTGTCAGTGAAGCGGCAGACTGACGAGGGCTCAGCGGCGCCCGATCAGATAGGCGAGTGTGGCGACTGCCTCGCGGATGATGTACCAGCGTTCGAGCCTGGATCCGTGGCGGATGGGACTGTTCGGCGCTGGCGATCCGAGTGCCTGGAAGCCAAGGTCGTTCGCCATGAGTTTGCTCCGGAACAAATGGAAGCCGTCGCTCACCAGGAGCACGCGATGTACTCGGAGTGCCTGCAGCGATTCAGCAGCTGCCTGAAGGCTCTGCCAAGTGTTGCGGCCCTCGGGCACGACGAGCAAGGCTTCCGCTGGTATGCCGAGTGCTTCCAGATATCGCGCCCCGACTTCGGCCTCGCTCGGCTCACTGGGGGCAGCTGTTCCGCCGACGAGGACGAGAGTGCGAGCGTACCCTTGACGGTAGAGAGCTGCGGCATGGTCGAGTCGGGCACGGAAGGCGCGCGTTGGCCGGCCATTGTACTGTGCGGCACCAAGGACCAGAATAGCATCGGCAGGAGCTCGCTCGTCATTGCGAGCTTGAGTTTCGATCGCGAGACCCAGGATGAGTAGCGTCGCGCCAGTCGCAAGCGCACCGAGGCCAAACACACCCGAGAGGAGCAACCAAGCCTGTGATCGTATTCGGTGCGAAACAGAGACTGATCGGACCATCCGTCCGTCCTCCACTGCTAACTGTGCCAAAGGATCTGCGCTGTGGGGGGGATGAATAGTGAACGAAGCTCCTCAGACCATTACACAAATCGTTCCACATGAGCGGCGAGGAGACCGCTTCTGGATCGAACGGGACGGTATTCCATGGGTTACGTTGAGCGCAGCGCGGATCGCTGAACTTGGGCTGCGTGTTGGCGAGGTACTGACGGTTGAGCGGCGCGCGGCCATCGAACACGCAGCGGCGGTGGATGCGGCGCTCGAGGCGGGTTTGCGGCTCCTCGCCGTTCGCCCGCGTAGCGAGGCGGAACTCCAACTGCGTTTGCGCCAAAAACGGTTTCCTGAGCCAGTTATTCAGGAAGCACTCGCTCGCCTCCGCCTCCTCGGCTATGTGGATGATCGAGCCTTCGCCGAAGCGTGGGTCGCGCAGCGACAAACGACCAATCCGCGTGGCGCAGCAATTTTGCGTCAAGAACTGCGTTCCAAGGGTGTATCACCTGAACTCATCGAAGAGGTCGTGGTCGATGATCCCGACAGCGAGCTTGTTGCTGCTCGTGCGCTGGTGCGCAAACACTGGAACCGCTTGCGGCGTATCGATAGGAAGACAGCCCAACGACGACTTGTAGGACTGCTTCAACGGCGCGGATTCTCGTGGTCGGTCATCCGCACGGTCTTAGGGGAGCAAGAGATAGGTCGCGAAAACGTTGAGGAGCTGAGGGGTGACGCATAGCTGGGGGACGGTGTGCAAACCCGCGCACAAGTGATCAGTAGAAGCGCAGCTAGACATACGATGCCGTGGGAAGCCATGGAAGCAGCTCGGAGCGGTGGTGGCTGCTTGGTGAGACCGTTAGCGAGAGTTTCTGGGAGCGGCTCATCCAGTAAAGAATCAGGTTGTGCGTCGGGCAAGACCCGGCCTTGACACTGTAGAGCCGTCGGCGTTGCTCGTTCGTAGCGTGTTGAGTTTGTGAGAAAAGGGGTAAGAGGTCGTGTCTTGGGGACGGCATCGTCTGCGGGACAGCAGATGCCATGAGGAGCAGAGCGTCTCTTGCCAAGCTGGGACAACCTTGGTAGTGTGGTGATCGGATGCATCCGGCGTGGGTATGGGTGAGCGAGGGACGTTTAGAGGGATGGAAGAGCCGAAAAAGGCACGATCAGCATTGTCAGTGCGAACCGATATCGGAAAAGATACCTTTCGGTTCTGGTTTCCCTGGCGCGTTCGCTACCGCGATTGCGATAAGCAAGGGATTGTCTACTTTGCGGTCTACTTGGAGTACGTTGAGCATGCGCTCATGGAGTATTTCCGAAAGCTGGGG
>CALIMB010000024.1 GCA_938028665.1 uncultured Thermomicrobium sp.
ACAGGGGCGGAGGTGCGGAAGCCCAATGGATCCGAACGACGTAAGCCGAATCACCGAACGAGTCGTCGCACGCCTGGACCTCTTGAACAGTGCGCGGGAACGGGCGCTCGCCGAGACGCGCCAGATTACCCGCTTGAGCGCCAACGCGGTGCGGGCGGTCCACCGCGGTGAGTTCCACCAGGCTGAGGCCTTACTGGAAGAGGCTCGCCGCATCAAGGATGCTTTGACAGCTCACCTTGTTGATTATCCATCGATCTACTGGTCTGGCTATGTCCAGGACGCTCACAAAGAGTTTGCCGAAGCCTGTCTCACCTTGGCCCTGGTGGCAGGCCAGCCCCTCCCAGACCCAGAAACGCTCCAGGTCGAGGATGCGGTGTACCTGAACGCTCTCGGCGAAACCTGCGGCGAGCTGCGTCGGCACATTCTCGACGTGATTCGCTCCGGCGATCTTGCTCGGGCTGAGGCAATGCTCCAGGTCATGGACGAGATCTACGGTGTGCTCGTGCAGGTTGACTACCCGGATGCGGTGACCAATGGTCTCCGCCGGACGACCGATATGGTGCGCGGTGTCCTCGAGCGAACCCGGGGAGATCTCACACTCGCCGTGGAACACCAGAAACTCAGCGAGGCGCTGGCCCGTGCTCGCCGTGCTGTGGGCCAGAGCGAGGCGGGCCAGCGGGAATAGCTCATCGAACCTCTGTTAGGCTACACCGCGGAGCAGTTTCTCACACTCTTCCTTGTGCCTGGTCTCATCGGAAATGATGTCTTGCAAATCGTTGGCCAGACCATAATCACCAAGCTCTTCGGCCTGCTTCATCCGCTGAACATAATTGGCAATGGTGCGTTCCTCAGCCTCGCGCACACGCTCGATCATCTCGCGGTTGGAATTTGCCTTGGGTACTGGTAGTGGTTCATCAACCGGTTCGCCGCCCAGCGCGGTGATCTTGTTTGCCAGGAAGAGCGCGTGGCGAAGCTCATCCTGGATCTCCCTCTGGAAGAACTCAGCCAGCTCGATGCGATCGACTCCTGTTGCCGCAGCTGCATAGTGAACATACATAATGATTGCTTGGAGTTCCCCAGCGAGATCCTGGTTGAGCCCATCGATCAGCGTCTTCTTGTCCATGACTCCCTCCTTCCCTGCGTGGGTAGAGGAACTATATCATGCCGGACCTCACCTCGAGGGTGTCATGACCTGCTCCGGCTGCCAGCGCACGTCGAGCTCGCGGTTAGCCCGCACCTCGTCCAGCCGCTTGTAGAAGGTCTGGTGCGGAGCTTGCCGCACACCCTCCGGATCATGCTCCACTTCCTCCGCAATCTGTCGGAGGGCTGCTACGAAACGATCCAGTGTTTCCAGACTCTCAGTTTCAGTCGGCTCAATCATCAACGCTTCAGGCACGATCAAGGGGAAGGCAACCGTTGGTGGGTGTACACCGAAGTCGAGCAGGCGCTTGGCGATGTCGATCGCACGGACGCCATGCTGCTTCTGCCGAATGGCCGACAGGACGAACTCGTGCATGCAGGTCCGGTCATAGGGAACCTCGTAGACATCGCGGAGTTTAGCCAGCAAATAGTTCGCCGCCAGCACAGCATCTTCGCTGACGCGACGGAGTCCTTCAGCACCATGCATGCGGATATAGGCATAGGCACGGATATGGACGCCCACATTGCCGTGGAAGGAATGGATCTTGCCGATCGATTGTTTTGGCCAGTGCCACGTGTACTCAGGATCTTCCCCGGGACGCCGGACGACGATTGGCCCGGGGAGGAACTCCGCTAAGTGCGCTTTCACACCGACCGGTCCGCTGCCTGGGCCACCCCCACCATGGGGAGTTGAGAACGTCTTATGGAGGTTGAAGTGCATGATATCGACGCCGAAGTCTCCTGGGCGGGCAATTCCCAGGAGTGCGTTGAAGTTCGCGCCATCGTTGTAAACAAGCCCACCGACGCTGTGGAGAAGATCCACGATTTCGGTAATGTTCTCATCCCAGAGCCCGAGGGTGTTGGGATTGGTGATCATGATGGCTGCGGTGTCTGGCCCAACCAGGCGTCGAAGCTGATCGATGTCGACATTACCACGCGCATCGGACTTGACTTCGACCACACGGAACCCAGCCATCGCTGCCGTTGCCGGATTGGTCCCGTGTGCCGAGTCGGGGATAATCACGGTGCGCCGCTGGTGCTCGCCACGGGCAGCGAAATAGGCGCGAGCGATCAGAATGCCCGTCAGCTCACCATGTGCACCAGCTGCAGGCTGTAACGATACCGCATCAAAGCCGGCAATCTCGGCTAAGAACTCCTGCAGGTCATACATCAACTTCATGATGCCTTGAACGGTTCGTGGATCCTGCAGTGGGTGCAGATGAGCAAATCCAGGAAAGCGTGCCACAATTTCATTGATCTTCGGGTTGTATTTCATGGTGCAGGAGCCGAGTGGGTAGAAGTCGATATCAACCCCGTGGTTCAGTTGGGAGAGGCGTGTGAAGTGTCGGACAACGTCAATTTCACTGACCTCAGGGAGGGGTAATTCCGATCGCAGATGCTCCTCGGGGAGCGGTGATTCTGGCACATCAAGTTCGGGCACCGATGTGCCACGCCGCCCTGGTTTTGAGAGCTCGAAAATTAACGGTTCGACGCGCATCACTTACCCTCCTACGCGAGATCCTCGCCCAGGCGGTAGCCTAGCATGGATCACACCGTTCAGCAATCGGGAACAGCTGCCTGGACACTGGCCATGCCCACGAAATTGGTAAGGTCGTCTCATGCTCACGGAGTGCGGGCGCATCGCCCGGTTCGCTTTCCCTGAATTCCGACGAGAGGTGAGGCTCGGGTAGCCATCGTGTGCGTATCCATTGTCAACGGTGCCGTGCGCTCGGTTACCGTGGGCTCTTGGATCGCTGCCCTGCCTCCAGGGCATGGCCAAGGTTCGGTGACCATACCCTCTACTCCCATACCGTAGGATACTGCATGATGCTTGGCAGGGTGAGTGACGAGCAGTCGAGATGCGTCCGCGTGGTGGTAGAATCTCTCCGATGTATTCGACGCGGTGCGGAGTAGAGCGGTGGCGGGTGAGCGCTCGATATACGGTGGCCAGGCAGTCCTTGAAGGTGTCATGATGCGCGGCATCCGCCATATGGCTACCGCTGTGCGCCTCCCGGATGGACGGATCGCCGTCTGGGAACAGCCGCTTGATCCTCAGCGCTGGGCAGCTCGTCTCCGCGGTATACCGTTCATACGAGGTGTCCTTGCACTCTGGGACACGCTGGTTCTGGGTATCCGTGCGCTCGTGTTCTCGGCGCAGGTAGCTGTCCGACATGATCCGGAACTCAGTGCTGAGGAGCGCCGTTCTGCGTCAGGGTCATTCCGCGGATTCCTGTGGGGTACAGTTGCTCTGTCATTGTCACTCTCGGTCGGGCTCTTTTTCTTGTTGCCGCTCGGCATTGCAACTCTCCTCGATCGGTGGATTGGCACTACTTGGGCTATCCATGCAGTCGAGGGCACGATACGTCTTGGCATCTTGCTCGGGTATCTGGCCCTCATTGGTCGTGCGTCGGACATTGCGCGCGTCTTTGGTTATCACGGTGCCGAGCATAAGACGATTCATGCCTGGGAGCGAGGGTTCCCGCTCACCATCGAGGGAGCGCGTCCTCAAAGCGTGTTGCATCCACGCTGTGGGACGGGATTTCTCTTAGTTGTCGTGGCGCTCTCGGTCATTATCTTTGCCTTTCTTGGCTGGCCGTCGCTGGTCTGGCGTGTCGTTTCACGCGTCGCACTGATTCCGGTCATCGCGGCTCTGGCCTATGAAGTTATCCGCCTTGGTGCACGCTGGTTTCGTTTTCCTCTCGTGCGTTTCCTGCTCTGGCCAAGCCTTGCACTGCAGCGTCTGACCACGCGTGAGCCGGACGACACAATGCTGGAGACGGCCGTTGTGGCGCTGCATCGTGTTCTGGTGGCGGAAGGGCATGACGTTGCGGCGCCGGCGCTCCGCACGATGGTCGTCGATGTGGATGACATGGGAGAGGAACGCGTCGCTGCCGTCGCTCTTGGGAGCGAGGGGAAGGAATGAGTGGAGGAGCAAAGCTTTGGGGTGGGCGATTCCAGAAGCCGACCCATGAGCTGGTTGACCAACTCAACGCCTCGCTTCCTTTCGATCGCCGCTTGGCCAGGCACGATATCCTCGGATCACTCGCTCACGTCACGATGCTTGCGCGGCAAGGAATTGTGCCCTTGGAGGACGCGCGGGCAATTGCGCGTGGCCTCCGCGCAATTCTTCAAGAGATCCAAGCGGAACGTTTTGAATTTCGCTTGGCTGATGAAGACATCCATCTCAGCGTCGAGCGCCGACTGCGCGAGCTCATTGGTGCGGCGGCTGGGCGTCTGCATACGGCTCGCAGTCGCAATGATCAGGTGGCGCTCGACTTCCGGTTGTGGATGCGTGAGGCTATTCTGGAGGTCGGAGAGGGAATAATCGAGACAGGACGAGCCTTGCTCGACCTGGCCGAGGAACACCGTAACGTTGTCCTACCTGGATACACACACCTACAGCGTGCCCAGCCGCTCTTGCTCGCTCACCACCTGCACGCCTACGTTGCAATGCTAACGCGCGACGTGACGCGTTTGCAGGAACTCTACCGACGTGTCAACTGCTCCCCGCTTGGTTCTGGAGCGCTGGCTGGTGTCCCCTACCCGATCGACCGTGTGTTCGTGGCTCAACTTCTTGCGATGGACGGAGTCCTCGAAAACAGTATTGATGCCGTTTCTGATCGGGACTTCGCGGTCGAGTTTCTTGCTGATCTGGCCATCCTCATGATGCATCTTTCGCGCTTCGCTGAGGAGCTCGTGCTCTGGTCAAGCAGTGAGTTCGGTTTTCTCGAGTTCGATGACGCGTTCGCAACCGGCTCGTCGATCATGCCGCAGAAGAAGAATCCAGATGTCGCGGAACTTTTGCGTGGCAAGAGCGGTCGTGTCTTTGGGCATCTCATCGGACTCCTGACGGTCGTCAAAGGCTTGCCGCTTGCCTATAACAAAGATCTTCAGGAGGACAAAGAAGGCGTCTTCGATGCCGTGGATACGGTCGTTCTGCTCCTCCGCGTGCTCCCGCCGATGCTGCGTACACTCCGCATTGACCACGAGCGAATGCAGGCTGCAGCAGAGCACGGGTTCACCTTGGCGACAGATGTCGCCGACGCACTCGTGCGAGCTGGTGTGCCGTTCCGCGAAGCTCACGAGGTGGTCGGCCGACTGGTGGCCTACTGCATCGCTGCCGGGAAGACGTTTGCGGGATTAGCAGCCGACGAGCTCGCCCGCTTCCACCCGCGCCTCGCTGAAATCGCGTTCCCCCGCTCTGTCTGGGATGCTGTCTGCGCGCGGGAGCATCCGGGAGGAACGGGACCAGAGCATGTTGCCAGGGCGTTGGAAACGAGTCGTATCGAGCTTGAGCGCACAGCAGGGTGGCTTGAGCACGAGCGGCAACGCATTGACGAGGCGTTCTCCCGGCTGCTGAGCGAGGAATTCCCATGACCAGCGTCGAGCCAGACGCACGGCTCTCGTCAGCATCACCTGTGATATGCGTCGAACCAGCGCGTACGCCGGAAGAACGCGAGCTCGTGTACCAAATTAGGCGGGAGGTGTTCGACCAAGAGCAACACCTCACCACCTGGGTGCGAGACTTCCCTGAGGAGGAGCAGAGTCTCAACGTACTCGCCTGGATCGGCGGCCAGGCCGTTGGTACAGGCCGGGTGTCACTCTGGGGTGACGAAGCGCAGATCGCCTGGATCGCGGTGCGTAAGCCGTATCGTGGGCTCGGCGTGGGACGTGCGGTGATGCAGTATCTCATTCAGTGGGCGCGCGAGCATGGAGCGCACATCGTCACGCTCAACGCACAGACCCATGCGCTCGGCTTTTACGAGAAGCTCGGCTTCCGACCGATTGGGCGGCCCTTTTATCTAGCGCATATCGAGCACCAGCTGATGGAACTGAAGCTCGGATCACAGCAGGCGGAAGGAGGCTTGGGATGACGGTCACGCGACAGCCGATTCTCCTCCAGAAGAAGCCCGACTGGTTCCATGTGCGCCGCGAACATGGGCCGAACTACGTCGAACTGCGCCGCCTTGTCCTGCAGGAGGGGCTCCACACTGTCTGCCAAGAGGCGCGCTGTCCAAACATCTATGAGTGCTGGAATCAGCGCACAGCCACATTCATGATTCTGGGCGACCGATGCACGCGAGCTTGTCGCTTCTGTAATGTCCGCTGGGGCCGCACCGGTATCGTCGACTGGGACGAACCGCGTCGGGTTGCTGAGGCGGTTGAGCGACTCGGCTTAGACTTTGCTGTGATCACTTCGGTCAATCGGGATGATCTCCCCGACGGAGGAGCAGCGATCTTCGCCGCGACGGTACGGGAGATCCGGACGCGCCTTCCCTCTTGTGGCATTGAGGTCTTGATTCCAGATTTTCAGGGGAACTGGGAAGCGCTCCGTCTGATAGCGGAGGCAAGACCGGAGGTGATCGCGCACAACGTGGAGACGGTTCCTCGCCTCTTCCGGCGTATCCAGCCCTGGGACGACTACGGTCGCAGTCTCGAACTCTTTCGGCAGGTCCAGGCGATGGATCCGGATATTGCGTTGAAGTCGGGAGTGATTGTGGGGATGGGGGAAACGTGGGATGAGCTAGTCTCCGTCATGCGGGACTTGCGCACGGTTGGTGTCGAGATCCTGACCATCGGTCAGTATCTTCCCCCAACGCCACGTCACTATCCCTTGCATCGGTATTACACCCTTGAAGAGTTTGAGGAGCTCCGCCGTATCGGTGAGGAAGAGCTCGGTTATGTACACGTTGAGGCTGGCCCGCTTGTCCGTTCCTCCTATCATGCGAAAGAGCAGTACGAGCGATACCGGGCACGTCGGCTCCAGCAAAAGGGGTGAGGGACAGTGTCGAGTGATCCGGTGATCGCGCTCCGCCTGGGGCAAGTCGACTACCTTGCCGCGTGGGAACTGCAACGGACGCTGGCTCGAGCTCGCCGCCTCGATGAAATTCCCGACGTTGTGCTGATACTCGAGCATCCGCCGACGTTCACAACTGGGCGGCGAGGGGGTACCCATCACCTGCGGATCCCGCTCGAGTGGCTTGCGGCACGCGGCATTCCATACTATGTCACTGATCGCGGTGGGGATGTGACCTATCATGGACCAGGGCAGCTCGTCGCCTATGTGATCATTCGACTGGGCGAGGGGCAACGCCGGGTGCGCCACTTCGTGGAACGACTGGAAGGAACAATCCTTGAGGTCCTGACGAGCTATGGGCTCCAAGGAGTGCTGGATCCGGCGCATCCGGGTGTGTGGGTGGGTCACGACAAGATTGCGGCCGTGGGGATCGCAATCCACCACGGTGTCACCTATCACGGGATCGCCCTGAACGTGACCACCGATCTCGAACCATTCGAGTGGATCGTGCCATGCGGAATACCGGACCGAGGTGTAACATCGCTGACGCGGCTTCTGGGATATCGTGTCGAGCTGGATGAGGTTGTCCAACGCTGGTTGGCTGCCTTTGCGCGCTGCTTCCACCGAGAGGTCTGGCTGGATCCAGAGCCGATTACTTCCCTCACGGAGGTACACTCCCGGCTCATGTGCCGACAGGGGGCAACAGCCCAATCATGAGCGACTGCTCAATGATGTCGCGACGAGCGAGAGCTTCGGCTGCAGCGATAGCCCAGCGTAGTGGATGGTCAGGATAGAGCTTCTCCAGCATTTCGCGGACTTGTCGCATCAAGTCGAGCGTTTTGTTAAAGGTCAGCACGAGATCGCCCTCGCTGAGCTCAATGAGCTCGATGAGCTCTGCCATTGTGGCGCCGTTGCACCAGGCGCGCATTGCACCGTAGAACCCCTCGTGGTGACCGGTGGAGAGCACCAGCCCGTTGCGCCGCTCGACTTCGAAAATCTCCTGCTCCAAACTCTCCAGTCGGCGCCGTAGAAGCACGAGCTTTGTGGGCAGTGTGAAGTGATTGGCGAAGCGCGCCTCTCGGTCGAAGGCGAACCACGACAGGACCTCAGCGACGTCCGGGGGATCGAGACCCTTGAAGAGATCTCGGTCGATCATCTCACAGATGATGAGGCCATTGGGATCGAAGATATCCGCTAAAGTATCGGCCTTATTGGTCGGATACCCACGATGCAAATAGCCGAAATACTCGAGCACATTCCGGATACCTCGTAGGAGCTCACGGATGCGCCGCTCTTCGGCGGCGATCTCGCGTCCGAGTTGGGTTTCTCGGTCCGCACGTTCCTGCTCAAGATGGGCAATGCGTTGGAGATTCCGCTGGTGTTCCTTGCGCCGGTGACAGGCGTGACAGGGGTGCTGGAAGCGCTGCTGCGTCAACTGGTGGACTGCTTGGCGTACGGCGCTGAGTCGCTCCTCAAGCCGGTGCCGCTCCGGAGCCATCCGCTCCTCGACCTGACGACGGTACTCGGCGAGCATGCGGTCAAGATCGGGTAGCTTGCGTTGCTCAACGGCATGCCAGATTGCTGCGAGCGTTTCATCGCTCACAATACCGCGCACATCGCTGACCGGCTCAGGAAGCTGGACGAGCCTCTCGGGTACTGGTACTGGCTCGACGTCATGTGGGACATAGTCGATCTGCCGATATTCGGTGAGGAGCTCAGCTGCGCCCTCACGTGTGAGAACGAGTGCGATCCCACCGTAGGGGAGCCGGTTGAGGAACAGCACCCAGCCCCGCTCGCGGGTATGCAACGGAGTCCCAGGGGCCATCTCGCGCAGTAAGCGGCGAAGGACCGGGCGAGCGGGAACCGCCCAGGGGCGATCGTCGAGGTCAGCTACCAGTTGCGCCAGATCGTGCTCAAGATGCCGCTCCTGGCTCTTCACGTGGTTGAGCTGGGCGACGACATTCCGATAGTCATACAGGAGTTCGTCCCCATCGAGCCCGATTAGGCATCCGCGGGGGATCGCCTCGATCTCACGCCCGATTGCCAAAATTTCTTCTTCCAGCAGGCGGACGCGCTGTGCCGCCTGGTACTGCGCAAGACTTTCCTGGAAGAGTTGGCGGACGCGGTCGCCGCGGGGTGGATCCCAGAGATTGAGTACGGTGTTATAGCGAATGGTGAAGGCGGAACGAACTGGCTCGAGTTCTCCCGTGGCGACTGCGAGTACTTCCTTGAAGGTGATCCAGGGACTATAGGGAACGACGATATTGCCGCGGTCATCGATACCGCGCCGCCCGGCTCGTCCGGCCATCTGCTGGAACTCATTCGGGGTCAGAAGGCGCCGTCGGCGGCCGTCCCACTTGGTCATGCGGCCGATCACGACAGTCCGGGCTGGCATGTTGACCCCCAGCGCCAGCGTTTCGGTTGCGAAGACCACCTTCATAAGCCCCTCGCTGAACAGCACTTCTACCAATTGCTTCAGCAGCGGGAGTAACCCGGCATGGTGGAAACCGATCCCCTTGTGTGCAAGCTGGACAATTGTCTGTACTTGCCCAAGTTCGCGATCTTCCGGACGGAGACTAGCCAGAAAAGACTCGACCACCTGGGCAATCCGCTGCCGCGTCGCACGATCTCGCACCAGGTTCACGCGCATCAGCGCGAGGCGTGTTGCGTAGTCCTCGCAATCCCGGCGGTTGAACAGGAAGTAAATCGCCGGCAGCATGTCCTCCGCTGCCAGGGCCTGGACAATTTCCCACGGCGGTGGCTCGGCCTCCTCAGCCTCGCGCCGACGCTCAGCCGTCAGACCGCCTCGGCTGATTAGCCCCCGGATCTCTCCACCGACGTTCGAGTAGTCGGCGACCTGCCGGCCGTGGTGATCGATGACCAGGCGCAGTTTCTTATCGTAGAAGTACCAGAGGGCGAGCGGGACCGCACGCTCCGTGTGGACGATCAATTCGATGGGCCGGTGCGTGCGGCTAATCCAATCGGCGATCTCCTGGGCATTGGAAACGGTTGCTGAAAGGCAAATAAGTTGGATATGCTCCGGACAGAGAATGATCGATTCTTCCCAGGTCGTGCCACGCTCAGGATCAGCCAGATAGTGAATCTCGTCAAAGATGACGCACTCGACGCTGTCCAATTCCCACGGAGTTTGGAGCAACATGTTGCGCAGAACCTCGGTGGTCATGACGAGGATCGGTGCGCGCGGATTCTCGGTCACATCGCCGGTCAAAAGGCCGACGTTCTCACCATAAAGCGCTCGGAGATCGCGAAACTTTTGGTTGCTCAATGCCTTGATCGGTGTCGTGTAGATCACCCGTGCGCCGCGCCGGAACGTCTCATACACTCCGAACTCAGCAACCACGGTTTTACCCGTGCCGGTCGGCGCAGCGACCATGACCGATCGCCCCTCCAGAAACGCGCGCATCGCCTGCAACTGGAAGGGATCAAACGAGAACGCATAGAACGTCGAGAACTGCTCGATGCTCTCAGGCAATGAAACAGTGTCAGCCATCGTCACGATCCGGGAACCGGTTCTTCCGTGGTTCCACATCCGCATCAGTATATCAGGAACTACACTCTGCTCAGCTTTCGCAGCACAAGTGCCATGCGGCCAGTAGAATCGCGTGGGGGGCTGCGTGCGCGTCGGACTCTTGGCTTCGTTATTGAGTCGTGAAGCGAGCTACCGGCGAGCCGGTGTAAGCCGGTACATCGAAGCATTACTCCAGTCTCTCCCCGTCGTCGCACCGGATCTTGAGATTGTCGCCTACACCGCGCGCACTGTCTGGCGCGCTGCGCATGCGGAGCTCCCGCCGATGATCGGGTGGCGTGTCACGCGCTGGCCAACCGAGCGGCCAGCTATCCGCATCGTCTGGGAGCAGCTTGTGGCACCAGGAGTCACGCTTGACTGTAGCGTCATCCATGGCCCGGTCAACGTGTTGCCACTGGCGTCTGCGCGACCAGGCGTGGTGACGGTGCACGATCTTGCCTTCCTTCACTTTCCGGAGCATTATCCGGCTGCAAAGCGTTGGTATCTCCGACTTTTGACGGGGCTCAGTGTCCGCCGCGCCCGGCGGGTGATCGCGGTCTCGGAGGCAACGCGGTGTGACGTTGTGCGGGCATACGGAATTGCACCGCAACGGATAACGACCATCCCCAATGGTGTTGCGGCGGACTGGCGACGCATCGATGATGCTGAGCTGGAGCGCTGGCGTCGCCGGCACGGACTGCCTGAGCGGTTCCTCCTCTTCGTTGGGACCGTTCAGCCGCGGAAGAATCTGACCACGCTCCTGGAGGCGTTGGCGCAGCTCGGACCAGAATTCTCTTGGCCACTGTTCGTTGTCGGAGCAGCTGGCTGGCTGGACAGCCCGATCTATCGACGGGTCGAAGAGCTAGGGCTTGCCCGACGCGTGCAGTTTACCGGCTACGTACCACCTGAAGAACTTCGCTACTGGTACAGCGCAGCAACAATCTTCGTCTATCCCTCGCTTTATGAGGGATTCGGCCTTCCGGTACTTGAGGCAATGGCCTGTGAGGCACCAGTTATCACGTCGAAGTGCTCAGCCCTTCCAGAGGTGGCCGGTGATGCGGCCGTTCTGGTTGAGCCGACTGATCCCCTGGCCATCGCCGCGGCGATCCGATCGCTTGCGATGGATGAGGAGCGTCGCCGCATGCTCGCGCAGGCCGGGCGGGAGCGCACACGGCAGTTCACGTGGGAGCGAACGGCACGGGAGACTGCGGCAGTCTACCGTGCGGTCGGCGTACGGCGATCGGGGGCCCGAGGAGGAGAACCGGTATGACCAGTGGTGGCCACTCGCTGCGAGAGGTTGGCGAGGAGACGCTGATCGAACAGATCGCTCGGCTTGTGAGCGACCAATACGTGCGGGTACGGATCGGGATCGGTGACGATGCTGCTGTTTGGCAGCCACGCCCCGGTCATGAACTCGTGGTTACGACCGACACGCTGATCGAGCGTGTTCACTTCCGCTTGGAGTGGACAGATTGGGCTGCGCTCGGGCACAAGGCACTGGCAGTCAACTTCAGTGACATCGCGGCGATGGGAGCGCTCCCGCGCTTGGCGGTCGTCGATCTTGCGTTGCGTGGTACCGAACGGGACCGGGACGTGTTCGACTTCTACCGCGGCGCCCGTGAGCTTGCTCGTCGCTTCGGTGTGGCCATCGTCGGTGGTGACACCACGCGATCACCGCTGGGCGTCGCCATCTCGGTCACGGTGATCGGTGAGGCGCCCCGTGATGGTCGCCCACTCTTGCGTCGTGATGCAGCACGTCCTGGCGATCTCATTGGGGTCACTGGGCCACTTGGTCTTGCGGCTGCGGGGCTGCGGGTTCTCGAACGCGGGCTCAAAACTCTTGATGGCAATCCGATCATGCAGGAGCGCTACCACCGACCGCAGCCGCGTGTACGCGAAGGCCTGCTCCTGCGTCGTTGTGGTGTGCGTGCGGCGATGGACATTAGCGATGGTCTTTTGGGAGACTTGCAGAAACTCTGTCGGGCGAGTGGAGTCTCGGCTATCGTCGATCTCATGCGTGTGCCGGTGCCGCATGCGGTGAAGTGGGCCTTCCCCGATTGGGAAGACGTGGCACTCCGCGGTGGTGATGATTACGAGTTGCTGTTCAGCGCGCCACCACCGGTCTTTGCGCGTGTGAGTCGCACCTTCGCCCGGATCGGATTATTGCCCCCCCGAGTCATCGGCGAGCTAGTGGAGGTTGGAGCGGCCGGACCAACTGTCCAGCTCCGTGATGCAGCCGGTCGTCTCCGTCCAGCCGATGCGCGTGGCTTTGATCATTTCCGAGCAGCTTGATCGCCGCGCGTGTTAGCATGCGGTGGAACCGTGACCGAGAAAGGAGGCGGGCGGGTGAATGCAGCGCAGCTGGAACTCTGTTTCCTGTCTGCTACCGAGCTGGTAGAGCTGTATCGTCGACGTGCGCTTTCGCCGGTTGAGGTCGTCGATGCGGTGCTCGGGCAGATCGAGCGACTTGATCCACTCGTGCGGGCGTTTCTCACGGTCACTGCAGAGCACGCGCGACGACAGGCGATTGAGGCGGAGTACGCCTATGCGCATGGTGAGCAGAGAGCCCTACTTGGGGTACCAGTCTCAATCAAGGATGTCACCCCAGTGGCCGGGATCCGCTGGACGAGCGGCTCCTTACTGTGGCAAGAGCGTCTTGCCGAGGAAGACGCTCCCATTGTCGAGCGGCTGCGAGCTGCCGGAGCGATTCTGCTCGGCAAGACGAATACCCCGGAGTTAGGATGGAAAGCTGATTCGGGTAATCGGCTGATTGGGCCGACCCGCAATCCGTGGCAGCTCGAGCGTACGGCTGGGGGATCCAGTGGTGGGGCGGCTGCAGCCGTGGCAACTGGTATGGGGCCGCTTGCCCAGGGGACCGATGGTGCCGGTTCGATCCGTATCCCGGCCTCGTTCTGCGGCATCGTCGGGTTTAAACCGTCGTTTGGGCTCGTGCCCTACTATCCGCCGAGCGCGGTAGAGCTTCTTGCACACGTTGGGCCAATGGCGCGAACGGTTAAGGATGCAGCTCTCATGCTCGCAGTCATGGCCGGACCTGATCCCCGTGATCGGCACTCCTTGCCGGCAAGTACGGTTGACTATACAGCGCTAGACGCTGAACTGTGCGGGACGCGTATCGGCTGGCTGCGGCAGGTCGGCAATGTACCGGTCGATCGGGAGGTCGAACGGGTTGTGCAGGAGGCAGTAGTGTCCTTCAGGGAACTCGGCTGTGTGGTAGAGGAGCTCGAGGAGCCCCTGGAGGATCCGTATCCGATGCTTGATATCCTTTGGTCGACGGCAATGGCTGCCGTACACCGTGAAGATCTCGAGCAGGTGCGGGAGTTACTCGATCCTGGCCGGTTGGCGGTTGTCGAGCGTGGACAAACCTGGCGGGGAGTCGATGTTGGCTGGGCCTTGGCTGAGCGCAACCGCTATGCGGAACTCGTGCGACGGCGGCTGGCAGCATTCGATCTTGTAGTGAGTCCGACGACGCCCATACCGGCCTTCGCCGCTGGAGCGGATCATCCAGGCGCGATCGACGGGTCTCCGACAACGTATCTAAGTTGGACACCGTTCACCTACCCGTTCAATCTGACAGGGCAGCCGGCCATCAGCGTCCCCTGCGGGCTCACACGCGATGGACTACCTGTTGGTCTACAGATTGTTGGCCGCTGGCGCGATGACCTGCGGGTCCTGCAGGCAGCAGCAGCGTTTGAGCGCTTGCGGCCCTGGAGGCAGTGGCGGCCACCGCTGACGAGTGGAGGAACACAATGAGCGAGCGTGTGCCATCGCTCGATCTCGTGAGTCATAGTCCGGACCAGACGCGGCAAGTCGCAGCGACGCTCGCTCGTCAGCTGCAAGGGGGAGATGTACTCCTGCTGCAGGGACCACTTGGGTCTGGCAAGACCACCTTTGTCCAGGGGCTTGCTCGTGGACTCGGTGTTCGCGAGTATGTCCAGAGCCCTACCTTCATTCTCGTTATGGAGCATCGTGGGATACTCCCTGATGGGACTCCAGTGCGACTCTACCATGTCGACCTCTATCGACTCGAGGAGCCGAGCGAGGTGGCAACGGTGGGATTGGAAGACTGCCTCAGTGATCCGCAAGGCATTGTAGTGATCGAGTGGTCGGAGCGGTTGCCCGCAAGTTGGGTCGACGATTATGTGGTCATTCGCTTCGAGCCGCTGGCGGAGACCAAGCGGCGACTCGCCTTCTATCCGATCGGTGAGCGGGCACGGGCGATTGTCGAGGTGCTCCGAAAGGAGGTTATCGGTGGGACAAAGCGGTCAGCTGCTCCTCGCACTTGAGACTGGTGGGGAGCAGGTGGCGATCGCCCTTTATGACGGGAGCGTGATCGGCGAGCTCCTGTACGACGCTGGCCGAGAGCATACCGCGACAGTCTTACCCCGAGTCCGAGAGCTGTTGACGGACAACCGGCGGAGCATCCGTGACGTGAGTGCGGTTGCGGTGACGATGGGGCCAGGAAGCTTCAATGGATTGCGCGTCGGGATGAGCATCGCGAAGGCACTCTCCTACGCACTTGATGTGCCGCTCCTCGGTGTGCTCACGCTGGATGCACTCGCCTATCCGCATACGGCGCTCGGGTACCCGATCCGCGCATTTGTTTCCGCAGGACGTGGCCGCGTTGTCTACGCCGATTACCGACGGCAAGGGGTAGCTTGGGTGCGTGATTCGTTCCTCCGATCGGTGCGGATCGACGAGTTGGCAGAGGGATTGATCAGTCCGACAGTCCTGGCAGGGACACTCTCCACCGAGCAGGAGCAGCTCTTGCGAGGGCACCCAGCAGTTATCTTGCCACCACCGAGCCTGCGGCAGTTGCGTCCGGCATGGATTGCCGAGCTAGCCTTTCACCGCTGGCGAGCGGGGGAAGCTGATCCGGTAGCGACATTGGAACCGGTTTACGTGCACGGCGGCGGAGCGGAGATGATCCCTCCAGTACAATTGCCGGTGAGTTACGAGGCTCGATCCGGTCAGGAGTAGGAGCGTGGAGGAAGCTTCCCAGCACCCAAGTGCCGAACCACTCCACCAGGTCCGGCGGTATCTGTTGACACCGATGCGGAGCGATGACGTTCCGGAAGTCAGTCTCTTGGAACGTCGCTGTTTCACGAACCCGTGGCCGGAGTCGGCATACTATCGTGAGCTGCGCGAGCCGAATCGTAACTACTACATCGTGTTGCGTTGGCAGGCGAGCTCGTCGGAAGCGGAGCCCGAGCCGGTGGTCAGCGGTGGAACGCTCGCACGTCTCTTCCGCATGACTCGGCCGCGGACGAGCACTCAGCCAGTCGTGGGCTACGCTGGCATGTGGGTGATCTACGGTGAAGCGCACGTCACAACGATCGCGGTGGCTCCGGAGCACCGACGACTTGGGCTTGGTGAGGTGCTGTTTCTCACATTAATCAGTGAGGCGATTCGTCGCGGTGCTGAAGTCGTAACGCTCGAGGTGCGTGTCTCCAACGTGGTGGCCCAGTCGCTCTATGCCAAGTACGGATTTACTCGCCGCGGTCTGCGGCCACGCTACTACAGCGACAATGCAGAGGACGCTTATATCATGACCTCACCATCACTGCGCGATCCAAACTACCGGCAGCAGCTGCTCGAGCTGCGCGACCAGCTGCTCGCGCGGCTTACAGCGGAAGGTATCGAAATTCTGGAGGAGGCGGCGTGATCATCCTCGGCATCGAGACCTCATGTGACGAAACAGCCGCGGCGGTTGTGCAGGATGGGCGGTTCGTCCTGTCCAATGTGATCCGCTCACAAGTTGACTTGCACGAGCGTTACGGTGGTGTGGTGCCGGAGCTCGCCTCCCGACGGCATGTCACGACGATTATTCCGGTCATTGACTTGGCGCTCGAGCAAGCTCAGGTCGGGCCCTCGATGCTCGATGCACTGGCTGTGACTGAGGGCCCGGGACTTGCCGGATCGCTTTTGGTTGGTGTCAATGTTGCGAAGACACTGGCGTTTGTCTGGGAGAAGCCCCTGATTCCGGTTAACCACTTGGAGGGGCATATCTACGCCAACTGGTTGACGCTGCCGGGACGGGAAGAGGTTCCAGAGCCGTCCTTCCCGCTTGTCTGCCTTATCGTTTCCGGTGGACACACTGAGTTAGTCCTGATGCGCGGGCATGGGGACTACATCCTGCTTGGGCGAACGCTCGACGATGCAGCTGGCGAGGCGTTCGACAAGGCGGCGCGCCTGCTCGGTCTCGGTTTCCCCGGTGGGCCGGCGATCCAGAAGGCAGCGGAGCGAGGACGCCCGGGACGATTCAACTTGCCGCGAGCCTGGTTAGGGGACAGCTATGACTTCAGTTTCAGCGGCGTAAAGACCGCACTGCTGCGCATCCTGGAACAGTATCAGCGCCGTCCACCGCGCCGCGTCACAACACGGCAACCGTTTCCAGAATACGTGGCGCCGGAGTATGGGCCAAACGTTCCGATCGCTGATCTGGCTGCCGAGTTCCAAGCTGCCGTGGTCGAGGTGCTGGCTGAAAAGACGGCTCGTGCTGCTCGGGAGTTTGGTGCGACAATGGTTCTCCTCGCCGGTGGGGTTGCCGCCAACGCTGCGCTCCGACAGCGACTGCAGGAGCTCAGCCCCGTACCGGTGTCTTATCCACCGCCGATTCTCTGCACTGATAATGCCGCAATGATTGCAGGAGCAGGCTTCTACCTCGCGCAGCGTGGTGTACGAGCGGGCCTTGACCTCGACGTGCACGCACAGCTGCCGCTTGTCACCCGTATGCTCATACAAACCACAGTGCCGTGAGAGGTGAAGCAGGCAATGGCAACGATCCGTGCTGTGGGGGTCGCTGCTGCGTTGGCAGCAGGGCGGCTACTCCGGGAGCGACTTGGTCGAGTTGGCGAGATTCGATACAAAGGTGCAGTCAACCTTGTGACTGAAGTCGATTTGGCAAGTGAGCGACTTCTTGTGGAGATGATCCGTTCTGCCTTCCCTGATCACGCTCTCTTGACTGAGGAAGGAACGGGACAGGGTACGCTCGATGCACCCGCACTCTGGGTGATCGATCCACTGGATGGGACGACGAATTACGCCCATGGGTACCCGATGTTCTGCGTCTCCGTCGCGTTTCTCCGTCACGGGACTCCCGAGTTGGGGGTGGTTTACCAGCCTGTGCTGGATGAGTTGTTTGTAGCGGAACGGGGAGTGGGTGCCTTCCTGAATGGAGAACGTCTTCACGTGTCGGGCCACCAGGAGCTCAGGACCGCCCTCTTAGCAACTGGTTTCCCATATGATCGAGAGCGCCGCCGTGAGGCGTTAGGTGTGTTCGGGAGATTCACACTGACCGCGCGTGCGGTACGGCGCGATGGCAGTGCCGCATTGAACCTTGCTTATGTTGCGGCAGGCCGCTTTGACGGCTTTTGGGAGCAGGAACTCTCACCGTGGGATACCGCTGCAGGCATACTGCTGGTGGAAGAAGCTGGCGGACGTGTGACGGACTACGCTGGGCACCCATACCGGTTCACCCAGGGGACATGCGTCGCATCCAACGGACTCATTCATGACGCGATGCTTGAACTCCTGCAAGGCAGCGGCGAGGTGGCAAAGTGAACATATCCAGGAAGACGCTGCTGGTAACCTCAGGCATCTTTCTCGAGCATGATACCGGTGATCATCCGGAGCGCCCCGCGCGCTTGGAAGCGATCCTCCGCTACCTCGAGCAGACAGGGCGGCTCGCTGAGCGACGCATCCTTGAGCCTGATCCGGCAGATGAGGAGACGATCGCGCTTGTGCATACACGGGAGTACATTCGTGAGCTGCGGGAATTCGCAGCACGTGGCGGAGGATGGCTTGATGCTGATACTGTCGTGACGTCAGGCTCTTTCGATGTTGCACGGTTTGCAGTTGGTGCAGCGATCCAAGCGGTACAGGTGGTTTTGGCCGGTGAGGTGCCCCGGGCCTTTAGTCTTGTGCGTCCACCTGGTCACCACGCGGAACCGGATCGCGGGATGGGATTTTGTCTGTTCAATAACATCGCTATCGCCGCGCAGTACGCACTTGCGCGACATGGCCTGCAACGTGTCGCCATTATTGACTGGGACGTCCACCACGGGAACGGTACGCAAGTGGCGTTCTATCGAACTGATCGTGTCTTCTTCATCTCAATCCACCAGTGGCCGCTCTACCCTGGTACAGGTCGCGCCGAGGAAATTGGTGAGGGGCCTGGTCGTGGCTACACCTTGAATATTCCACTCCCACCGCGGAGTGACAACCGTGCATATCTCGAGGTGTTCGATCGGGAGATCGAGCCGCGACTTGCGGCATACCGGCCCGAGCTCGTTCTGGTATCAGCAGGCTACGACGCGCATATCGCTGACCCGCTTGCGGCAATGGCGGTGACAGAGGATGGCTTTGCTGCCATGGCGGCACGCACGAGGCGATGGGCCGAGGAGTGGTGCGGTGGGCGGCTCGTGCTCGTGTTAGAAGGTGGTTACAATCTGAGTGCGCTCGCCTCGAGTGTCGGCGCAACGTTGGATGCGCTCGACGAGAGTGTGTGAACCAAGGAGCGCGAGGAGCAGCATGGCGATCGTCGTTGTCGATTACGGTGCGGGGAATCTCGCCAGCGTGGTGAACGCGCTCGAGCGGATCGGTGCACCGGTCATTGTTAGCTGCAATGCGGCGCTGCTGGAACAGGCTGATGGGGTCATTGTGCCCGGTGTCGGTGCTGCGGCAGATACGATGCGGCAATTGCAAGCACTCGGGCTGGTGCCGGCGTTGCACAGCGTGATCCGGCGCAGGATTCCGTTCCTTGGGATTTGTATGGGTCTCCAAATCTTGCTCGAAGTCAGCTACGAGGGAGGCGAGCACCGCTGCCTCGGAGTAGTTCCAGGTATTGTTCGCCAGTTGCCCAGTGACGTCACAGTTCCCCACATGGGTTGGAACGATGTTTGGCTGCGTCGTCCTCATCCCCTCTTCGAAGGCATTCCGAATGGGACAGACTTTTATTTCGTTCATTCCTTTTACGCCGAGCCGCAGGACCCAACATGGGTGCTGGGAGAAACTGACTATGGCGTCCGCTTTGCGAGTGTGCTGGCTCGCGACCATGTCATGGCAACGCAGTTTCATCCTGAGAAGAGTGGGCGCTGGGGACTGCAGCTGCTTGCGAACTTTGTGAAGATTGTTGAGCGCGCGCCGCACGGCGCTGCGATGGAGGCGAGCGCGTGATCGTCATCCCAGCCATCGATCTGCGGGGCGGGCGGTGTGTCCGGCTTGTCCAGGGAGATTACTCCCGGGAGACGGTTTACAGCGATGATCCTGAGCGTGTTGCTCGCCGCTGGGCGGAGTGTGGCGCACGCTGGCTGCATGTTGTTGATCTGGATGGGGCGCGTGCTGGCCAGCCGCTCCAGGTTGGACTCGTGGAACAGGTGGTACGAGCCGTTCCGGAGCTCTCGGTGCAGGTTGGGGGAGGCCTTCGTTCGCTGGAGGCGATCGAGCGGGTGCTCATGACCGGGGCAGCCCGTGTTGTTCTCGGGACGGCGGCGATTGAGCGCCCGGAGTTTGTGGCAGAAGCAGTGCGTCTCTTCGGGGCTGACCGCATCGTCGTCGCCGTTGATTCGCGCGCTGGAAGGGTAGCGACACACGGGTGGGAGACACTGCAACCAGTCCACGCGGTTGATGTCGTGCGGCGGATGGTGCAGTTCGGTGTGCGGCGCGTCCTCGCCACAGATGTCGCCCGCGACGGTACACTGATGCGCCCAAACGTTGAGTTGATGGCTGACCTGGCTGCTCTGGGCGTTGCGGTGATCGCCTCCGGTGGGGTTAGCAGTCGAGCAGATCTTGAGGTGCTGGCTCAAGTGCGTGGTGTAGAGGCGGTCGTGGTTGGGCGGGCTCTCTACGAGGGGCGCCTACGCTGCCAGCGACCGGAAGAGTGGATCGTGGTTGCGGGGGCGGTGTGAGATGGAGCGGCGCCCCGAGAATCCGGACTTCATTCAACAAGTACGAGAGGAAGAGCGGCGGCGTCGTGAGGAGGCGCGGCAACAGGCGATGCAGAGCCAGCTCGATGAACTCCGCCATCGCGTCCGCGAGCTCGCCGCCCGGTTGCTGCGCCTGGAAGAAGAGGTCAAGGCTGCGGAAGCTGACTGGGCTGAGCAACGGCAAGCGCTTGAGCAACATCGTCATGAGGTACAACAGGCCCATCAAGCTCGGCAGCTGGAGGAAGCGCGGTTCCGACAACAGTTGACCGAGCTGTCCTTGCGCGTTGATGACCTTGCCCGTCCTCTTCGCACGCTCCAGGCACAGGTCGCTGAACTCCTAGATGCGGTTAGACGCCAACGCGAGGATACCGGCCAGGACACGCGGCGCTATGACGAGCTCCGCGTCCTCATCGAGCACCTTGCTGCGCACATCGAGCGACTCTCAGCCACCGATCAGTCACTGCGTGGCGGACTGGAGGCGGTCACCACCGAGGTCGAGCGGTTAGGTCGTGAAGCCACGCGCCTCCACGATGTGATCCGGATTGTGGAACAGGACGTCCGGCGACGTGTTACCGAGTCGATGCAGGCGATCGAGACCCTGCAGGTGCAGCTGAAAGAAGGCGTTGCCCGCGACGCGCGACTGGAGGAAGAGCTTGAACGTCTGCGGGATGACGTAGCGGCGCTTCGTGCACAGCTCGAGGAGCTTCAAGCCTTTGAAGAGCGACTGGGCACCCAGATTGAGCGCGTCCGGAGTCACAGCACGGAACGAGACGAGCTCCTCTCCGAGCGTCTTGATGACCTGCGGCAGCAGTTCGACCAGGCGTTGCGCGACCTGGCAGCGGTGAGTGACCAGCGAGCGCAACGGGTGAACGAAGAGTTTGAGCGTCTGGCAGCAGTCGATCGCGAACTCCGTTATCGTATCGACCTCATTGATGTCGCACTTGAGGAACTGCGTGAGATCGACCGGCAGTTGCGGGCCGAGTTGTGGCGTCTTCTGGAACAGCGGGTGCGTTTGCGTTTTGAGCAAGCGCAGCAGGAGCTCGAACAGTTCATGGAGCAGAGACAACGAGTCGAACGCGGTGAGGGGGCGATCAGCTAATGCTGAAGCGGCGCATTATTCCTTGTCTTGATGTCACCGCAGGACGCGTTGTCAAAGGTGTGCAGTTCCTTGACCTGCGCGACGCGGGGGATCCGGTCGAGTTGGCTGCTCGATATGACGCCGAGGGTGCTGATGAACTGGTGTTCCTTGATATCACTGCTTCTGCTGAGGGACGACAGACCATGGTCGAGGTTGTCCGGCGGACGGCCAAGGAGGTCTTCATCCCGTTAACTGTCGGTGGTGGTGTACGGACACCAGATGACATGTACCGTTTGCTGCGGGCTGGAGCGGACAAAGTGAGTGTCAATACTGCTGCAGTGCTTGATCCCGAGCTGATCCGCACATGCGCGCAGCGATTTGGAAGCCAGTGTGTTGTCCTGGCGATCGATGCTCGCCGGCGTCCCGTGGGAGGCTGGGAAGTCTTCACCCATGGAGGACGCCGTCCGACTGGGCTCGACGTGATCGAGTGGGCACAGCGCGGCGTCGCGCTTGGCGCTGGTGAGATCCTACTCACGAGTATGGATACGGACGGTACCCAGAACGGGTATGATTTAGAGCTCCTACGTGCCGTCGTTGAGGCAGTTCCGGTTCCGGTGATTGCTTCCGGAGGGGCAGGAACTCTTGAGCATCTGTATCAGGCCTTGACGATCGGACGGGCGCATGCGGTCCTCGCTGCCTCTATTTTCCATTTTGGCCGTTATACGGTCGCGGAAGCAAAACAGTATCTAGCCGAGCGCGGTGTGCCGGTGCGGTACGTCACGGCGGGAGAAACACCTGCCTGAGCCGAAAATAGCGCATACTTCCCTGCCGAAGCTGGACGAAGTTCCCATGTCTCATCTTGACAGCTGGGACGAGGCGTGGTAGTCTGCGGTCGACCGGACGGGGATGGCGAGATCCCGTCCGTACGGGGGATCGCAGGGAAGCGTGGGAGTGCTGACCTGCGGAGCGTCGGGTGCAGGAATCCGACGCACGGCGGATCTCGACGAGCGTCTGGGAAGGGGAGCTCGGTTGGGGAAGAGACGACTCCCGTCGTTGTGGATCGCCTCGTTACTCGCGTTTCTTGTCGGACTCATGACACTTTCCCCTGTGCTTGCAGCGAACGATCTTGTCGTCGGTGCACTTGGTCAAGTGGCCGGGACGAATGGTGATGGCGTGAATGTACGTTCCGGGCCTGGCCTCAGTGCGGGACGGATTGGCGGTCTACCCGAAGGGATGCGGGTTCTGGTACTAGAAGGACCCCAGTCAGCCGCCGATGGATCGCAATGGTACCGCGTGCAAGCGGATAGCCTGGTCGGGTGGGTGCTGGCCGACTACCTCGCCCGCGCCGTGGTAACAGCGGGCGACACGCTCCAGGTCAATGGAACGGGCGGCTACGGGCTGCGGCTTCGTGCACAGCCGCGGGCAGATGCAGCGGTGCTCGCTATCATGCCCGAAGGGGCGCGGCCAGTAGCGACCGGTGCATCAGTGCGTGAGACCTCGGGGACAGAGTGGATCCCTCTTCGGTATGAGGGATGGGACGGGTTTGCGGCGGCGGCCTACCTGGTTGTGGTTGCCGGTGACGCAGGTTCCAGAACCGCAGCAGCTACGGTACAGGCCCAACCGATCTCGAATACGCCAGCAATCCGGGTTGGTGGCAACGTCGAGGTCGTGAACACCGACGGTCAGGGTGTGAACGTCCGACATGGCGCAGGGTATGATCAGCCGATCGCTGCTGTCGCGCCCGAAGGGACAGTGATGCGGGTCATTGGTGGCCCGCAGACCGATGGCCAGGGAATTACCTGGTGGCAGGTCGACTACCATGGGCTTCAGGGTTGGGTGCATGGAGGGTACCTCGCGCCCACTGATCGCGAACCGAGTGCACCTACCGCAACTCCTGCCCAAACGAATGGCGATCCTGCGCCGACACCGCCCCCACCAAGCACTGTGGGCGAACACATCGTCGCGACTGCGATGCAGTATCTTGGCCGACCGTACGTCTGGGGTGGGACAACACCTGCTGGCTTCGACTGCTCCGGCTTTGTCTACTTCGTCGTGAATCAGGTGCTTGGTGGCGGATTCCCGCGCAGTCTCGAGGCTCAGGCTGTGAGTGGCGTGTATGTTGACCCTGATCATCTGCAGCCGGGTGACCTGGTGTTCTTCCAAAATACGTACAAGTGGGGGTTGTCTCACGTCGGAATCTATCTCGGAAACGGACGCTTTATCCACGCAGAGAGCTATGCCACCGGTGTGACAATCAGCGACCTCTGGGGCGCTTACTACGGACCGCGTTACTATACCGCACGCCGTGTTGGTTCTTGATCGCTTCGCTTCGGCTTCCTGTGCGTGCAGGTCGGCGCCGGGGAACCACCCGGCTCCGTTTCGTCTTTGGTGTCGCTCACTCACCGGAGATGATCAGGGGGAAACTCTGGACGGAGGAAAGCGAGCGGACCGTAGAGGAGCAAACCGGTCGCACATGTGATGTGCACGAGGCGACCAAATGGAGGCGTCTTTTCCGCGACCACCAAAAGTGTGACCAGCCCCATCGCTCCGACGTTTATCAATCCCAGTGGGAGAAGGACGAACAGCATCTAATCGCAGCCCGGGTAGTATAGGCTGGGCTGAAGACCAACCGCCAGTGCACCTTGATAGCCATCGCACCAGTGTGAACACGAAGTCAAAAGGGGGACCGACATTTGGCGGGACAGGCTCCTGTCAGCAGCGTCAGCTGATTGAGCCCGGCCGCGATGAGCAGTGCGGCAGCGAATCGAGCAGCCCTGCCATGGGACCAGGGAAGAAGACTGACCAGTCGCTCGCTGAGTTATGCGCCCCTGTAGACCACAATGCCAA
>CALIMB010000025.1 GCA_938028665.1 uncultured Thermomicrobium sp.
TAAGGAAAGGCAGCCCTTGCAAGAAGGGTGGCCGTCATCGCAAGCGCCCCCAGTGTCACCACGCCACGACAGTGCTGCAGAGTTTGTCGCGAGCTCCTTCTCGGAAAATGCTCTCTCGGCGAGGTAACCAAGACGGAGAACACCGGAGCGACTATAAGAGCGCCTGGTACGGGGCTCATGTCGAGTAGGTCGCCCATGGGGCTTGCCATGAGAACAACCGGAATGGTATCGGGCAGTGAAAGTGAAAAGCGTCGCAGGAGAAGCTTTCGTGCGTGGCCCGGGGGTGCTGGGGCGGCTACCGCGGCCTCGGTCAGTGCTGGGGAGTGCACCGCTGGCCTTGCTTGGTGCGCATGGCGTTCGTGTTGCTGTATGCGGTTCTTCTCCTTCGGCACTCTTTTGCGCCTGTACCCTGCCCCGGAAAGGCAGGGAATGAAAGGCGCGAATTCTGGAAAAATCTGGATCCGAGGAATTTAAGGAGCGATATCTCGACCTCTCCACGGATGTGGGGCGTGGCTTGGGGTATCCATGTTTGCGAATTGTCGGAGGTGGCTCTGGTTACCCAGCGGGAGCAGCAGCTTCCCCCTTTCAAGGCAGTGGCCCACCCCTCTGTGCCTCCTTGCGGGAGGTTCAGTTCATCGTCGCTCTCTGTCCTGCTAAGTTCACCTTCCCGTTCGCAGGTGCCGGGGTCGCGGTGCTGATTCCAAGAGGGGCTCGCCTTTTGGCAAATAGAGGTGGCCCTCAAGACCGACGTTGACCGAAGCGGTTGTCACTCACCAGTTCCGCAAGCGGTTTGCGACCCCCACGAACTGGGGTGGGTCGGGGATCGCGTGCCGAAAGTGGATAGCCGATAGCAACGATGGAACGGGCTGTCCGTTCTGGTGGAATACCAAGGATTCGCTTCGCCTCAGCCTCCTGTGCTTCATCGCCATACCAGGCAACGCCACCACCGAGTCCGAGGAGCTTCGCTGCGATAAGGAGCCGCTCGGTAACGCGCCCCTCATCATAGGCCTCGCTGATCTCACTCTGGCCGTCCAAGACGATCGCAATGCCCAGTGGCGCGCCAGTGAGCCAGTTAATGGGCGGACGGAGCTGGCTCAACTGCCGTAGGATCTCTGGATCGTTGATGACGATGAAATGCCACGGTTGTGTATTTCGGGAACTCCCCGTCCAGCGAGCGATTTCCAAGAGCTGCTGAACGATGTCCTCAGGAACCGGCTTGGGGCGATACTGGCGAATCTGCCGGACCTTGCGGATCTGCTCCAGCATTGCCTGAACCTCGTTGACAGCGGCCATGGTGTGCCTGCCCTCCCGTTCTGCCTTCCATCTTGCCACCATCATGCCCCAAGGATTGCCTTTCCTCAGCGGTCAAAGAGTCGCTTACCGGTAGTGTGTTACCCCGATGCGCGGACACAGATCAGCAAGGACGCAGGTCGAGCAGCGGGGGGTTATGCCAGTGCAGACATGCTTGCCAAAGGGGACGAGCAAGCGATTCAGCTCGACCCAATACTGGTGTGGAAGCTTTTGTTCGAGGGCCTGCATGGTCTGCTCTGGCGTGCGTGTGTGCACATAGCCCCAGCGGTTCACGATGCGGTGCACATGCACGTCGACGGCTACTCGCGGAATGCCACAAGCGATCCCAAGAACGAGATTCGTGCATTTTGGCCCGACCCCTGGGAGTGAGCGAAGGAGTTCCTCGTTGCACGGGAGCATCCCATTGTGCTCGGCGAGCAGCTGCCGCGCGATCGCTAGGAGGTTCTGTGCTTTCACTTCGGGGAAGGCGGCCGGCCGGAGCAGGTATGCAAGTTCGTTCGGGTCAAGCGCAGCGAAGTCCTGAGGTGTGCGGGCGCGCGCAAAAAGACGGCGGGCTGTCGGCACTGTGACTTCGTCGCGCGTCCGGACCGAAATGACACAGGCTACCAGCAGTTCAAACGGCGTTCGGAAGCCTTCTTCGGCCAGTTGGAACAAGGCTGCCGGTGGTAGCGACTGGACCACTCTACGAATGCGCCGGATCGCTTCCTCGATGTCGAAGTCAGGGAGAACAATGTCCACGGGTAACCTCGGCGGAGATAGCTCTTCGTCCGGCAGCGTGCCAGGTCTTCATTTGGTTCCTCCCATGGCAACAAGGTTTACTCTGAGATACGGCCCACGACCGAGCTCTGTTCACAAGGAGTATATGGTGACAGTGCATAGCCGCTTACGGCAAGGCGTGTCCTTGGATCGTCCCTTTCCGATTGACAAACAGGGAAAGCCTGGCAAAAGGTGGAGATTTTGGCCGACCGGTAGCCATTTCTCTGAGCAGGAGGGTCAGTGATGTTGCTGCTGTACTCGCCCGAAGGAATTCGACGTTTCGACGGGGTACGCGCTAGGATGATGCAGCAGAACGCGGGAGTGCGGGGCACGTGGGCGAGCGAGATCTTTCCGTTGTCATCGTCACCTGGAACGTTCGGCAGCTGTTGTTGGCCTGTCTAGAGAGTCTTCTCGCTGATCTGGAACGGAGCGGACTACAGAACGAGGTTATCGTTGTCGATAACGGCTCGACCGATGGAACGCCGGAACTGGTTGCAGAGCGCTTCCCCACAATCCAGCTTTTGGCGCTTGGGGAAAACCGTGGCTTTGCTGCTGCCAACAACGTCGGCATGGCCCACAGCTGTGGCCGGGCGATCTTGCTTCTGAATCCAGACACTGAGGTCCTTCCCGGCGCCGTTCTCTGGCTGTGGCGAGCCCTTCAGGCGGCACCGCATGTTGGTCTTGTCGGTGCGTGTCTCTTGAACTCCGATGGCTCTTTGCAATCGGCTGGGTACCGATTCCCGGGGTATGTGCAAAATCTGCTCGACTTCTTCCCCATCCATCCACGGCTAATCGGCTCCCGATTGAATGGCCGCTTCGGTCCGGGTGACGGCCTTACACCGTTTGCTGTGGATCACCCGCTTGGCGCCTGCATGATGGTGCGGCGGGAAGTGGTTAAAGAGGTGGGTGGACTCGACGAGGGATACTTCTATTACAGTGAGGAAATTGACTGGTGCCGTCGTATCCGCGCGGCTGGCTGGACTATCCTCACAGCACCGGCTGCACGCGTTGTGCATCATGCGGGTGGAAGTACGCGCCAGGTATCGGAAGCGAGTTTTCTGCAGTTGCACCGCAGTCGCGCACGCTACTTTTGCCGTTGGCACGGGCGGGCTTTCCTGCGTCGCTTGGCCTGGCTGGCTGCACTCGCTGCCGGCTGGACAGCTCTCCGCGCGCGATTGACTGGTCATGCGGAGCTTGCAACGCGCGCGCGACTTCTGCGCGAAGCTGCAGCCATCTACCGTCAGACACCATGCTGCGATGAGTCAGTCTGATCCGTTGCCTCTCACGATAGTAGTTTTGACGTTGAACGAGGAGCGGCATCTTCCCGGTTGCTTGGAGAGCGTGCACGGCCTCGGTCGGCAGCTCCTTGTTGTGGATTCTGGCTCAACCGATCGAACGGTTGAGATTGCGCGAGCTGCTGGTGCCGAGATCGTGACGCGGCGCTTTGTCGACTTCCCGTCGCAACGGAATGCGGCGCTTGCCCTCGCGCGTGAGCCCTGGGTGCTCTTCGTGGATGCCGACGAACGGGTGAGTCCGGAGCTCGCGAGGGAAATTCGCGTTGCCCTGGCCACTGTTGATGACTCGGTAGCTGGCTTTTGGATCCCAACGCAGAACTGGATGTGGGGGAAATGGATCCGCGGTGGTGGCTGGTGGCCAGATGAGCACTTGCGTTTGCTCCGTGTCGGCCGTGCTCACTATCGACCAGAGATTGCTGTCCATGAAGTTGTCGAACTCAATGGCACGGCCAGAAGGCTCTCAGCGCCGCTCATCCATCTGAACTACGATTCGCGCCGGGAGTTCGTGCAAAAACAGTTGCGTTATGCACGTCTTGCGGCACGCGCGCTCAGCGCACAAGGGAGGCGGCCGCGTCGCCGGACATTCTTCGGGCAGCCGCTGCGTGAGTTCTGGCGACGCCTAGTTGCTCTGCGTGGCTACCGGGATGGGTTGGATGGCCTCTTCCTGGCTGGAGTAATGGCCGTCGCTACCCTGGTGACGTGGGTACTGGTGGCACGCGAGTGGCGGCTCCGTGCTGCCCGGCAGCGCCGCTCTGCTATCGAACTCGCAAAGCCAGCGACACTGGACGTCTCGGTAGTCATTGTCAGCTATCGCAGCCGTGACTATCTCCCGGATTGCCTTGATGCGGTGCGAGCAAGCCTGGAGACGAGTAACCTTCGTGGTGAAGTGATCGTGGTCGACAACGCTTCCCCAGATGGTAGTGCCGCGTTGGTGCGTGAACACTACCCCTGGGTGCAGCTCATCACCAACACAGAGAATCGAGGCTTTGCGGCAGCAGTCAATCAGGGCCTGCGGGTCGCGCAAGGACGTGTTCTCGTGGTGCTCAATCCAGACACACGGCCGGTCGGTGATGCCCTTGGTCAGCTGGTGCGGTTCCTCCACCAGCGCCCTACGGTGGGAGCAGTAGGACCACGTCTGCGATATCCGGATGGACGGACACAGCCATCGCGCCGCCGCTTTCCCACCCTCCTCACTGGCTTCTTGGAGAGCACACTTGTCCAGGATTACTGGCGCGACAACTGCATCCTCCGTCGGTACTACCTGGCCGACCGCAGTGATGACGAGCCGCAGGACGTCGACTGGCTGGTGGGGGCCTGTCTCGCCATTCGCCGCGAAGCCTTGGCGACGGTCGGTCTCTTTGACGAACGCTTTTTCCTCTACGCTGAGGAGGTCGAGTGGTTCTGGCGGCTCCGCCGTGCTGGCTGGCGCGTCTCCTACCTGCCACATGTCGAGGTGATTCATGTGGAAGGGGCTTCAAGTGAACCGGAGTCAGCCTTCCGCCAAATCGCCTTCGATACCGCTAAAGTGCAGCTGTATCGTCTTCTCTATGGGCCACTTGCGGCTGAGCTTCTGCGGGCGTTTCTTCTCCTGACGTACGTCGTGCGTCTTGGTCGCGAGAGTGCCAAATGGCTCATTGGACACAAGCGCACACTCCGCTGGCGACGGATGGTGCGTGACTGGTGTGCATTGCGTTCATTTTTGCGCCCACAGGTCGTGCGCCGGCTGGCCCAGGAGAACTGAGTGGTAAGCAATGTTAGAGCGTATTCTGTTTCTTACTGGAGAGTATCCGCCACTACGTGGGGGTGTTGGCGACTATACCCAGCGACTGGCACAGGAACTGGCTGCACGCGGCTGGGCAGTGGAGATTGCCACGCGGCAGCTCCCGATACATCCGAGCGACGGACTTCCGGTACGCTGGCAATTGGCCAGCTGGGGAAGGCCGCTCTGGCAGATGCTTCGGAACCTACGGCGATCCGGTTGGCGAGGGGTCTTGCACCTCCAATACCAGGCGGGAGCTTTTGACTTGCAGGGGCGGGTTGCTCTTCTGCCACTCCTGGCGCGCCCACTCCCCATGGTCACCACGTTCCACGATACGCGTGTTCCCTACCTTTTCCCCAAGGCTGGACCGCTGCGGCGGCTGGCGCTCCGTCTCCTGGCGCGCACCAGTGCTGCCGTCGTGGTGACCAATGCTGAGGACGAACGCGAACTGCGTCGCTGGGGAGTTCTGCCCCAGCGACTTGTGCGCATCCCAATTGGTTCCAACCTCCCTAGTCCTCGCGATCCGGCTGGAGCACGCGCACGGGTTGGTCTAAACCCTGATCAACCGGTGGTTGCCTTTTTCGGCTTCCGCAGCGCGGAAAAAGGGCTGGGTACCCTTGTCCAAGCATTGGCCCTCTCTCCAGAACCACGGCCGACGCTTCTTCTCCTCGGTGGCGAGCAGCCAGATCTGCCGGGTGCTGCCAGCGAGCCGGCAGCCCCGACCACGCCAGCACCGCTACCGATACTCGACTTGGGATATCGTTCGGCCCAGGAAGTTGCTGACCTCCTTGCTGCTGCCGATCTGGTGGTGCTCCCTTTTCGACGAGGAGCAAGCCTCCGGCATGGAACACTGGTTGCAGCCTTATCTTGCGGTGCGGCCGTTGTAACTACCGCCCCTGCAGAGCTGGCGCTGCTGGCCCCCCTCAAGGCAAGCGAGCATTTGTATCTCGTTCCACCTGAGAACCCTCAAGCACTGGCCCGTGCTATCGCCGACCTCCTTGCTCAGCCGCACGAGCGAGCACGGTTGCGAAGTGGGGCGCGGGCAATTGCTCCCTACTTTGCCTGGGAGCGAATCGTAGCCGCACACCTCGAGTGTTACCAAGCTGTCCTTCTGCGGGCGTTCCTGACCAATTAGGGATGCCAAGCGGCGATCCAAGCAAGGCGCAACACCGGTGCGCCGTGCCTGTCGAGTGGCGGGTCAGGAACAAGGTCGTTGAGCTCTGCGAGCACCTGAATCTGGCCGCTGGGTACACGGACCCAGAGGAGTCGGGCACGGCCTGGCATCGGCACTTGGAGAACAAGCAGAGCGTCACTGGTCACCCACTGAGCTTGGAGCACTCCATAGCTGATGGCTTCGGGAAGTGCTGGTCCTAGTGTCCCATCGGGGTGGATGATAGAGAGGCGGCGCGCAGCCATCCAGTGGGTGAGTTCGGTCTCTGTCGCCGGTTGGGCGGTCAGTGCTGGGGCGTTGATCACGGCCACTAATGTCGAGGGGAACCAGGTTGGGAAGAGTGTGACTGTCTGCTCCGGGGTCACCGTGATCGGTGTCTGGGATTCGCAGTGCTGTGTATTCGGGTCGCAGGCGACGCCAAGGAGCTGTTGGGTAGCCGCGTTCATCGCAATGGGGGTACATGCACGCAACTGCAGATTGCATTGGAGCAACTGTTTTGGCGCTGTCCAGTGCTCACGTCCGTGGCTTCCAATCACCAGGATCGAAGGTGACTCCTTACCGGGTGGGCCCCAGGCCACAAAGTCCTGGTCGGCGAGCATGGTGGTGAGGGTTGTGACCTCACCAGTTGCCAAATTGAGCGAGCGCAGCGGCACACCGTCAGCGGCAAGCGACTGTGAGGTCAGTGGGAACTCCCAGAAGAGGAGCCCCTGCCCATCTGGCCACCAGCCGGCAAGCTGCAGGTGGGTCTCCTGAGCCGTAGTGACCACGTGAGCTGCACCCTCCGGAAGGTCGAACACGACCAGTCGGTCCGGTGCAGTGCTTCCTAGTTCGCCAACCAGTACAACGGCGAGCATACGGCCATCAGGTGCCCAAGCCAACGATCCGACCAGCTCACCACGTAGCGTCCGGACTTGTGTCGGGGCATCCGGTCGGTACAGAGACAGCCCTCCGTTGGAGGGAGCGACGGCCAGAAGATCCTCGGTTGGCGACCAGGCAAAGAGCGTTATAGGGCCGTTGGGGACAAGCTCAGACAGGGAGACTCTCTGTGTCCCGTCCATAGCCCGCACAACTACAGTTCGCTCCCCATCATTACGATAGGCAATCCAACGGCCGGATGGTGACCACGCCGGGAGGGAAAGCGTACCGGTTTCTTCGAAGACTTTCTCGTCAACACGGAGCTGATTCCCAAGCACGAGCGCGAGGTGTCCAGGGATACCGAGTGGCGAAGTCGCAGTGGGCTCGGGGACTGGCGTCGGGCTTGCGACAGAGCGGGCCTTTAGTAACACCAGGTCAGCCGTCGGTGAGAGTGAGCCGGCTACAGCTATCAGTTCCTCACGTCCCAAAGTACCTCCGAGGAGCACAATATGGGTACCCTCCTGGACCCACTCCAGGCTCGGGTACCCACCGGCCTTCGCTGAACTCGGGAAGAACTGAGCAACGATGCCGTTGGGGAGCATGACTGGTTCACCCTCTTCGGGGAGTGGCAGGCGGTCAGCGGGGGCTTGGGCGAGGATAAAGGCCGTCTCACCGCTGCTCGTCACAAAGGTAATGCTGACAAGGGCCTCCGGGCCCGGACCGTCGGTATTATAGAGGGCACTCAACCCTGGTGGCAGGCGCGTAGGAACGAAGAGTGGGTAGTGAAGTTGGGCCCGCAGCTGGGAAGCTGTCAGCGCTGCTGGTGGGCGAGTTTCCAGCGAGGGAGTCGGAGAGCTGGCTGGACCAGCAGGTGTTTCGCTCAGCTTCGGGAGCAAGATCCAATAGGTGAGGATCAGGCCAGCAACCAGCACTGCTGCAAGCGTGCCGAGAGCAGTGCGGAACCAGCGGTGTTGGGGAGGGGAGTTATGGTGCGTCAGGATTCGCTCCGGTTGCGTCGTTTGTTGTTGGCTGTCTGCAGGCAACTCGACTCGTACAGGAGAGGCAGCCTGGGATAATATCGGCTTTCGCCCCGTATTCTCGTGGCCTTGGTCCAAGGCAGCGAATGGCTGGTCACCTCGCAAGGTGCTCGCCAGGCGGCGAATTCTGGCCTGGAGTTCGGTCGAGGGCTGCGGTGTCGCCAAGACGCGATGCAGCATGACGACCACCTGGAGTTCCTCTGGCGATGCCTTGGGGGGCAAAACGTCATGATAGTGGTGCCGTTCCTCAATCGGCGGCTTCAGCATGGTACGCCTCCCGGAGCTCCCGGATGATGCGGAACAGTTGCTTGCGGATGGCCCCTTCGCTCTTGCCGAGGAGCGTGGCGATCTCAGCCGAGGAGAGTCCTGCGGCGAAGCGGAGTGCGAGAAGTTCTTGCTTCTCCGGGCTCAGTTGGCGGAGAAGCTGCTCGAGGAGCAGCTGGTCATCGATACTCTCCCGCGTCGGGGCTGAGGGTGGGCGCAGGGCAGAGAACCGGATACGCTCGGCAGTGGCGCGACGTCCCGCGTCGATCGCGACGTTCCGTGCAATGCGGAGTAACCAGGCGAGAAAGGGGAGTCCACGCGACTGGTCAGTGTGGAGTGCGCGATAGGCGCGCACGAAGGCCTCCTGTGTCAGGTCTTCCGCCTCGGCACGATTGCCAATTCGGGCGAGGAGATAGCGGTAGATAGCGCCGAGGTAACGCTGGTAGAGTTCGGCGAATACCTCGGGATTTTCGCGGGCTGCAAGGAGGAGTCCTTCCTCCTCGTGCAGGTGGTCCCGGTACTCATTCGATAAGGTCACGACGGTTCGTCCCTCTGGTCCGAGCATACCCTCCGTTCTCTCTTGGTTAACGGCTGGGCTCGGCATCCTGGGACAAAGCGTTCGCTCGATACTGAGAGAGCGGGTGACCACACGGTACACTTGTTTTCTGCAGCGGCCTGAGGCGTGACGCTGCGGTCGAACCCAGTACCAGGAGGAAAACCGTGCGGTACTTCCTAAAAACAGAGCGTGGTCAGCCAGCGCGGGAGCTCGATGCGGCGACCGGACAACAGATCCTCCATCGTGGTCGGCACGAGGGACGACGGGTTGTCGAGCTGTTCGTCTTGCATCCAGACGGTCGGATTGACCGTTGCCAGGAGCGAGCGCGGCGTAAGCTTGGAAGTAATGCGATCGTCTCTCGCACCTGGCTTGTCGAGACCTACCATCCTGAACGACCTGGCCAGTGGAGTGATGATCGATACGTGCCGTCTCCTGAGGAGGCGATTCTTGAAACAGATCCTGCTCCTGAGGCTGTCGTCCTCGTGCTGCTTGGGGCGGAAGAGGACGATGAACCGGTGCTCGCCCAGCTCACCAGCTTGCAGGCTCAGCGTTCTTGAGCTGTAGCAATGGTGCGACCGTGACAACCGAGTCGCCAGCGGATCGAGTGGAAGACCGAGCGGTATCGCTGCCGCTCCGCCCGTTCCGTGCACTTCGCTACGTTCCAGAGCGAGTCGGTGATCTCGCTGCTGTCCTCGGCCCGGCTGATGACGTGCCGACTGCTGAGCAGGCTGCCGCACTAGCTGCACAACATCCTCACCATTGCCTGCATCTGGAAGTACCTGATCCGGATGGTCGTTCGTTCCGGACGGCCGCACGCCTGTTCCGCTCCTGGCGTGCCGAGGGGATCATCCAGATGGATATCGTGCCGTCTTGTTACGTGTACGCCCACCGCTTCATGCTCGCGGGGCACCTTCGTGAACGGCTAGGCGTTTTCCTCGCGGCGTCGCTCGACCCGCACAATGGAGCTCGTCTCCTCCCACATGAAGGAACGACACAAGAACTGGTTGAGCGGCGTGAGCGGCAGCTGGAGGCTGTGCAGGCGCACGCTGGTGCGGTCTATGCTGTGTGGAACGGAGAAGGAGCCTTACGCCAAGCGCTCGAAGCGATCGCTGCGCAGGAGCGTCCCCTCTGGTACATGGAGCGTGCGGGAGAACGGCAGACGTTCTGGGCTGTCAGCGGGCGTCGGGCGGCTGAGCTTGCTGCGCTGGTTGCGTTGCGTCCGCTTGTCGTTGCCGATGGGCACCACCGACTGGAGGCAGCAAAGCGCTATGCCCACCGCTGCGTGCCTACTGGCTCGCCTGAACATCCTGCCGCGTGGGTGCCAATCTATGTGGTTGATGCCGCTGATCCTGCTCTCGTTGTCCGGCCAATTCACCGGCTGTTGCGCTGGCTCCCCTGTGGTTGGGAGACCCTTCGGGAACATTTGGCGAACCATACGAGGATCGTGCGTATCACCCCGCCTCCAACTCCGGATATGCTGATTTCGGCAGCGGAAAGGCTCGCGATGTTGCCTGTGGGGCATGCGCTCATCGTGCACAGTGAGGAGTGCTTAGAGATCATGCTGCCGGGTGGTGAGGGTGCTGAACCAGACGCGATACGTGTTGACAGGCTTGTCCTCCGGCATGTCTGCGCGTTCAACCAAGCCGAGCTTGAACGGGTGGTTGAGTACACGCCGGATGTCGTCGAAGCGACACGAGCACTACAGTCAGGACGAGCAGCGCTTGCTATTCTGCTCCGCCCCACGCCGCTGCAGACTGTTCTAGCCTGGGCGGAGAGTGGCCGGCTCTTCCCGCCGAAGACAACGTCTTTCTACCCTAAAGTACCGCAGGGTCTCGTCTTCTTCGATCTCGCCGACCCGCTTACCCTGGGTTGAGCGTGTTCCCGTGATGCCGATTTTGGGGCCACGTTTTCCTGTTGATGGCTGAACACTGCAGAAGGCATGGCGAACAATTTTGTGACAAAAGGACACTCATGTGTGTACGTCCTGTGCGCTTGATCCAAAGTAGATTACGGTGTTCATGATCCCGTATGATCATTGATAGCTCATGATCCGAACTGATAGTTCTCTGGGTGTGCAGAGAAGAACAACTGCTGACATAAACAAGCTCTGTCACTGTGTCCGCTCTCTTGGGTATTACGCAGACTACTCTGGCGGCTACAATCCGCTCGGTGTCGTCGTCCCGTTCTCCCTGTGCTGCCACTTCAAGGCACTGTG
>CALIMB010000026.1 GCA_938028665.1 uncultured Thermomicrobium sp.
AAGGGGTGGTCAAGCGTGCAAGGGTTGAGGATGGGTGGAACGCGGGGAAATGCGAGGACACTCCTGGTTGCACGGATGGAGAAGCGATAGACACCTGCTGGACGCAATGCCCACAAAGCGCCTCATGCGCAGGGAGCGAAAGCGCCGATCCGGGGTGAACTTCTCGAAAACGGTCGGGTCGGCTCGTCGTGGTGGGGTGGTGCGTCGCCATGAGGCAGGTCAGTAATGTGAGAGAGAGCGACACTATGAGGAAGAGTGACCAGCGCCGCTGGCTTCCTCGTATCACCAGTCGCCTCAGGGAAGAGCGTGACACGTCCGTATCCCGTCGCCGCACTCCAGGTGGTTCCTCTACCACCCAGGTGAAGTGTAGCAACGCCAATGCTAATGTGGATGGTACTCGCTACGTCTCCAATGTGAGGACAGAGACCGACCAAGGAAACGCTGCCGTTCCACTTGCGCCCTCCGTTTGTCATACCTAATCCTCCACTGTTCCAGAGCAAGAGCGATCTTGTTGGCGCGCCCTGATTCAAGGCGGCACAGCAAACACGGTTATGGGTCGGCGCAGTGAGAGAACTCCCTGACGAGTGCAAAGTTGTGGTCATAGCGGCGCTTAGAGAGATCACGCTGGTGCATACACTCCTTCGGTATGTGTGCTCGCTGGCACTTTTGGCATCGATGGCATGCTCTTCTAGAAAGAACACCGAACTGAGATGTACTGGCATCGGCGTCTTCGAGTAGTTCGGGCCAAATCGTTGGAAACAGCAGCCTCAGACGATGAATGTGGCGGAGGAGCTCCTGGAGTTGCCGGTGGAGGAGCTGCGTGATGAGCTGCATGAAAAGGAAAACTCGTAGAAATGCCAGGGGCAGGGGCTCGACAGGCTGCGATTGTTGTTCGCCTGGTGATGCTGTTGCACCAGTTTGTCACAGAACGGGGCTGGGATTCGTTTTTGGAGAGGGGCTTGGCTCTATCTTGCGCCGGAATCCTGATACGGTACGGAGACCGCATGTATCGGTCGTGCGGCAGGAACCGGTACCGGCGGGAGGGATACCGGACGGGTTTTGGCCTGGACCGCCAAATGTGGCGGTTGAGATTGTGTCGCTGCATGATCGGGCGGAGGAGGTGCATGAGTGGGTGTGGGAGTATTTGGGAGCTGGGGTGCGGCAGGTATGGGTGGTGTGGCCGCGGAGTCGGGCGGTGACCGCGTATGAGGCGGGTGGGGTGATACGGGAGCTTGGGGCGGAGGAGGAGCGAGAGGGTGGCGAGGTCTTGCCGGGTTTCCGTATTCCGGTTCGTGAGCTCTTCACAGGGGGCGCGTAAAACGCTGCGCGGAGTTGCTGAAACGACGGCGGAAGCTGTGTGACGACTCCTTGTCTTCGTGCAAGCCAGGGGTTCTACAGTACAGAGTGTTGAGAAGGAGCGGTGCACAGCCTCTTCCACAGTCTCGACTGAGAGCTGGTGCAGTAGCGTGCGGCGGCCAGCCTTCATTGATTGGAACTTGTCTTAAGCAGCCCTACCTCGATCAGCCTATTCAGCGCGGAGGTCAGCCTTCATTGATTGGAAGCAAAAGTAGCGGAACGGAGATTCGTTCGAGGAGGCGGGCAGCGACGCTCCCGGCGAGCCAACCTGGCAATCCGGCTCGGCCATGTGTTGCCATGACAACAAGGTCAGCTTCGGTGGTCAGTTGGGCGAGTTCATCGACCACATCCCCTTGTCGGACGATGATGCGAACGATTGAACCCGTCGGGAAGGTTGCAGCCAAGCGCTGGAGTTCCTGCTCGGCTTGTTTGCGTTCGAACTCCAGAAGCGCAGCGGTAGCACTAGGCAGGAAGACGGCGGGAGCACTCTCGCTGAGGCTCAAGCGCTCGAGTGTAGGGACAATCCGCACCAGCACGACAGGAGCAAGCAGACAGCTCGCCAAGTGCCAGCTAAGCGGCAGAGCACGCTCGCTTTCCCGAGTCCCATCGAGCGGAACCAGAAGGCGCTGAATGGTGACTGGTTGCAGTGCACGGTGATGGGTGCGAAGAGCGCGCACGACGAGCGTGGGGAGCTCTGCCCGCTGGAGGACGTGCTGCGCGATACGACCGAAGAGGAGCCCGTGCAGGCCTCCGCGGCCGTGGTTGGTGAGGGCGATGCCGTCGACCTCGAGTGCTCGCGCCTGACGCGCGATGCAGGTTGCCACGGCCTCGCGATCGGCGGAGACGATGACAATGCGTGTTGCGATCGCGTGGGTCGCAAGTTGCCGAGAGACGTCCTCAAGATAGCGAGCGGCCTCGGTGGTGGTGGCCAGGTGCGGTTCGCCATGCACCTGCGCGGGCGGTGTGGGTTCGAGGACGTGGAGGAGGATAAGCTCGCCGCCACAGTACCGCACGATACCGGACACGATCGGCAAGATCTGCTCGGCCAGGCGCGAACCATCGAGTGGGACGAGAATTCGGGAGAAGGAAGGAGCACTCATGATGCACCACCAGTAAAGGTTGTCCAGAGTAAGAGGATATTTAGGCCGATAATGAGAGCAGCGAGGAGACTCGCCAGTGCTGTGGTGAAGGGGCGATTTACAAGGTCCCCCATCAGGCGGCGATCGGCTGTGAAGAGGATGAGTGGAATGAGCGCGAAGGGGATGCCAAAGCTTAAAACGACTTGGCTGATGACCAGCGTGCGCGTGGGATCCAGCCCAAGTGCAATGACGACCAATGCCGGGAGCATAGTGATTCCGCGACGTAACCAGATCGGGATGGTGCGGTGAAGGAAGCCCTGCATGACAACCTGTCCGGCCATCGTGCCAACGGTGGAGGATGAGAGGCCGGAGGCGAGCAGCGAAAGGGCAAAGGCAATGCTGGCCAATGGGCCGAGGAGCGGCTCGAGTGTTCGGTGTGCTTCCTCGATTGTGCCGATGTGTGATAGCCCGCGTGCATGGAAGGTTGCGGCAGCCATGACCAGCATCGCTGCATTCACGAGCCCGGCGATTCCCATGGCGATCACGACGTCGAGGACCTCAAACCGGAAGATGCGGCGCGCATCCTCCGCTGTGCGCGGCACGATCCGATGTTGTGTGAGCGCCGAATGAAGATAAATCACATGGGGCATGACGGTCGCTCCCAAGATACCAGTGGCGAGCAGGACGCTTTCCGACCCAGCGAAGCGCGGAATCACGGCGTGTGTCGCAATTGCTCCCCAATCGGGCTCCTCAAGGATCGTTTCGAGTACGTAGCAGGCAGCGATGACGCCGACGAGGCTGGTGATGATCGCCTCGATGGGCCGGTGACCGTACCGCTCAAGCGCGAGGATGGCGAAGGTGGCGATACCCGTCAAGAGTCCACCGACGAACAGCGGGAAATGAAAGAGGAGAGCAAAGCCGAGCGCTGCACCAAGAAACTCAGCGAGATCGGTCGCCATAGCGACAAGCTCGGCCACGACCCACATACCCCAAGCAAGGGGGCGAGGAAAGCGCTCACGGCAGATCTCTGCGAGGTTGTGGCCGGTGGCGATACCCAACTTGGCGGAAAGCGACTGAATGAGCATTGCGGCGAGGTTTGCTGCGAAGATGACCCAGAGCAGAGTGTACCCGAACTGAGCCCCACTTTCGATGTTCGTCGCGTAGTTGCCAGGATCGATGTACGCAACACTGGCGACGAAAGCAGGCCCCAGATACGGAAGGACAGTGGCTAAGGGTCGCGTGCGGAAGCTCCATCGGTGGGTTGCAAGCCGGCTTGATAGTCTTGGTTCTCGTGATGACTCGTCGACTGTCTGCTTGCCCATCGTCCGCACCAGCTTTAGTCATAGCTAAGGATATCTTTCATGAAGCCAATTGCATAGGGGTCGGTTCACCAGTGACACATCTCACTGGGGGCATCCATTGCACGACCGCTGTTCCTGGGACAATGCCGGAAAAACGAGGTGGAGACCGGCGTGCGCTTCACTGGAGCTACAGTTGAAGAGTAAGCGAATGCTCTCTTTTCAGCCACACTCTGATCTCTCCATCGGTACAAAGCTAAAAAATGATTGCGTGAATCGATGACATTGTGTAATGTAATAGATAGTGACGCATTTAGCGAAGCCGTGACCTATGAGGCATTTGATGACTGGCGCGTATACCGTTTGTATTTGGAACATGAGTAGCCATAGAAGCATGAATCTCCGATGAGGTACGGACAGCGGGTTCTTCGCTGATGAGAAGCGCTGGACAGGAGCGGTACGGCTGTGTGATCTCCTGCTCCTGCGGTGCTCGTGGTGGGTCAACGGCTGATCTGCACGAGGCGACTGGGGTGTTCGTCTTGACGGTGCTACCGTGATGACTTCTGCCAGGATGGAAAAGCTCTTGGGCTCGTAGGTCGGAACTCCTCTTGGCCACGGCTGACGTCATGATCTTCCGTCAGGAGAAGCGGGAGAGTATTTGACGGGAGGAAGCCGTATTGCCCGACTGCTGGCGGCATGGGGTTGTGGGTGGGTATGGATGACGGTGGGCTTTGTCTCAATCATGTTGTCACCATGACACGCACGAAGAGCGACCCCACCTGCTAGAACAAGATGTGGCTCAGTGATGTTGTCCCAGATTCCCGGACCAGGCAAAGTGCAGTGCCTGATCGGCGGTGTGTGCTCAGTGGCTGAGAAGCGATTGGGACCTCTTCTCGATCACGAAACTTTGAAAGGTGCACCTCACCGGGGAGCTTTACCGGTGGAGTACGGCGCATCACCCTTGCGGAGAAGGGCCCACTCGTCACTGTCCGACAGTCTGAGCAAGGTGTTGGTGTGGTCGATGTCCACGTTGTCGCAAGACTCATTGGCGGTGTTGACGTTGACATCGGAGACGTTCTTGTTGCCTATGCCGAGAGGAGGGTGGCGAGCTGCTGGAACTTCCACTGAAGTCAAATGCCTGGCTGCCGTGGTAGAACAGGGCAGAGGCGCCATGAATGGCTTGGGGGGTGTACCGTGACGACGTTGTCTCTCCTCCGGCAGAAACGTGTGTCGAGCGTCTGGCTCGGCCCGGTGGTCAGTGCGTTCCTGCTGGCGGTTCTCTTTGTGATTGCAACGGTACTACGGCGGAGCGACTTCGCCGACGCCATACGCCCCGTGATGGTTGGCGTTTCGAGCGCCACGGCAGCGATTATTACACTGCAGGGGGCTCGGACAGCGGCTGCGCGACGCGGCTGGTCTGGTGTCATTGCTGGTGGACTAATGGTGGCAATGGGGCTTTACACGCTGGCCCACGTACTTCGTTGAGATGTCTTGGAGCTATGCACACGACAGCGACCCATAGGAGTGCAGCGTGCCCCAGGTTGTGATCCGCTCGATCCGAAGCGCGATGACAGGCTTCTCCTCGAGACGCATCATTTGGTACTGGCGATACCGCATCCGGAGCAATGACACCGCGTGCGCATGCTCCGCAGAGCCTGGGGGAAGGAGCTCTGCTGAGCCGCGGAGGAGTACCCAGCCCAGGCGTGTCCAATCCTCGTCATAGTGGTCGACGACAAGCGCTGCACGTCCGGTCTCGACCACGTTCCGCACACGCTGGAGCTCAGCGCCAGGTCGCTTCGGCTTCTCGTCGATCGGTGTGTAGATTGTACTTTCGCTGACAGCATAACACACGGGGATGACGTGTGGCTCACCAGCCCGACTAACAGTCGCAAGGTGGCCGACTCGTTGACGGTCGAGAAAGGCGTAGAGTTCCTCTTTGAGTTGCTGCGGCATCGGGAAACTCCTTGTCTTACGCTCTTTAGTGTCAGCTGCAGACTGACAACCCCACAAACTGGTGTACCTACAAAATCAGGATGCTCCATAGCTCGCCAGTCGTGAAGGGATTCGTGACGGGAACAGTCCGGTTGGGAAACACGGGCAGCCTTGCCATCGCTTGTGCGGAGGTGTGGGTCGGTAGGTCTAAGGGGATAAGCAGTCCAGTAACTGATGCAGGAACTGGCTTCGCGATGCGTGATGCTTCGTTGCAGTGTCTTTGCGCTTGGAGTTGGGAAACACGAGCTCGAATACGGTGTAACGGTGCGCAGGTCTTGGCAACGTGTGTGGTGCGGAAGAGGTCACGTCGCAGAATGCTTGCCGTCCTCGGCGCGTTCGTGTGACGGCGCTTCAGCGGCCACGTGTTGCCTCTCCGGCTCCACGATGGGGCTGGATGCCGTGGCTGATCATGGCTGAGCATTCTGTTGCTACCTTTGCTCTGTGCGGACCGACGAGAGCGGCGCTGCACCTTGTGGTGTGGTGTGTCTCCAATCCTTGAGTGTTTCCCCGCGAACGGTCTTCTACCGACGGGCTGGTTGAGTCAACAGTCATGCCCGTCTGTTCGGCCCCCGACGGCCGGTGTTTTTACCGGGTGGAACCGCAACGGTTGTTGAGCATGGTGCAGAGAAGAGCCGGCCCTTCACGTGTGAGTTGGGGAATTTGCCAGGAAGAACGAACGGTTTAATCTAACACCAAGCGAACAGAGCCATGAGGAGTCCTTTTGGATGGACAGGAGGCATGTTACCAGAGATTTCTCCGCGGAATGTGTAAGAGCAGGGCGCGTCGCTATGCGTCCAGGGTGTTCTCGCAGGATCAGTAGGCCAGAGGTGCGGGAACCGGCCGTTGGACTTGGGGTGGATCGGTATGTCGGCGGTGGAGGACTAGGATAGAACTGGGATGATGCGCTGGATACATGGGCATCTTGGGGGTTTGCGGCTGTTCCGGATCGAAGACCAGCATTGGTTGGCCAACGACCAGGCTGTGGTAAAGCATCGAAGACTTCTCTCCCAAACTGTTACCCTCGCCGATGCGTCCGTTCGAGGTATTCCATTGCTGTGCGGTAGCGTTGGCTGTCGATCATGCCGCTTTCAAAGTAATAGGTCAGCATCGTCCGTAAGCGGAGGATAGCCAAAACATGATAACCGTGAGCATGCAGACGCTCGGCGCCCCCCTGCTCACGGTCGATCAAGACGATAAAGTCGCGAACTGTGAGACCAGCATCCTCTAGGATCCGTGCCGTGCGGAGCAGGCTTGTGCCACCAGTCATGAGATCATCGATGACTAAGACGGTCTGGCCAGGGACAATGCGGCCTTCCAGCGCGGGCTCTTGTGCATCGGGACGAACGTAGATGAGGGGGGTATCACTGACCAAGGCATATGCGGTAGCAAGATGCAAACCACCCATTGGGACACCCGCGACGGCAGCAAATGAAGAGAGGCGCGGTCGGCGGCGAGCTTGATCAGCTTGAATTTCATGGTGGATGAGGAGCGCGATACGACGAAGGAGTGCTGGCTCACTAATGAGGACACGCGGGTTAATGTACACCGGAGAGCGACCAGCGGTAGGGCCAAGATCAAATTCGCCGAACACAACCCCACCGAGCTCAAAGAGGGCACGCGCAATGTCAAGATTCGTTTCAGTGCCGAACAGCACAGTTCTCCCACCTCCATGATGGTCGGGCTGTGAGTGCATCGCTGCGCGGGATGACGAGCGTCCACTCGCCGCTCGCTGATACACTCGGCCCCGGTGCTCGTCTAGCTCGTCACGGGAGGTCGAGCGAACACACATCCACCCGACTCACCTGACACGTGGTCCGTAGTATAGCCGGAGAGAGAAGAGAGGTGGACTATATCGAGGCGCTCCGTTTCCTGCGCGACCGCGCTGGGTATGACCGTGGTTTTGTTGCAAACCCGTTCGCCGATGGGGGGATCGGGCTGCAGCGGACGATGAGGCTCTGTGCGGCGCTTGGGGATCCTCAGCAGCGCTATCACAGTGTGCACATCGCCGGGACAAAAGGGAAAGGCTCAACAGCAGCTTTGGTTGCGGCGATGCTGCGTGCTGCGGGTTTTCGGGTTGGGTTGTATACGTCGCCGCACCTGCACACGGTACGCGAACGGATTCAAATTGACAGTGATCCGATCACCCCAGAAACATTCGGAGTACTGATGACCGAGCTTGCAGCGGTCGATGCGGCTCTGCAAACAGCCCGACCGTCCTTGGGGCCAGCCACCGCCTTCGAGCTGGTAACAGTGCTTGCCTTCCTAGCGTTCGCGCGTGCCGAGGTTGACGTAGCAGTGATCGAAGTAGGGCTGGGTGGGCGACTGGATGCGACCAACGTGATTGTGCCGGACGTGGCTGCACTTACCCGTATCGGTTACGACCACATGGCGATCCTCGGGACGACACTTGAGGCGATCGCACGAGAGAAGGCGGGGATCATCAAGGCAGGACGCCCAGTTGTCTCGTCCCCACAGGAGCCAGAAGCTGCAGCAGTGATTAGGGCCGTCGCGCGGGAGCGCGCAGCACCGCTATGGCTTGGGGGGCAGGAGTGGCAGGTGGAGGGAAGCTGGCAGGACTTTACCTTCCGCTGCCCCGGGCTAGAGCTCTCAGGGCTCAGGCTCGCGCTGCGCGGCGCGCACCAAGTCGAGAACGCTGGTGTCGCGCTCGCCACTTTGCCCTGGCTTGCAAGTGTCGGAATCGTGGTACCGGAGGGGGCTATCCGCAAAGGCCTCGCGAGCGTCTTTTGGCCGGGGCGACTTGAGGTACTGCACGAGCGACCATTGGTTGTGGTCGACGGGGCGCACAATCGCGAGTCGGCTCAACGACTCGCCGAGGCCGTGCGCGAGGTATTCCGCTGGAATCGTCTCTGGCTGGTGCTTGGAGTGCTTCGGGACAAGGAGATCGAGCGGATCGTCCAGGCGCTTGCTCCCCTGGCTCACGCGTTTTTTGCCGTCGAGGGATTCGCACCACGTGCGGCAACGGCTGAACGATTACTCGAGGCTTGGAAGAGCTATGCATCCGGCGGGGAAGCGAGGGTCTTCCGATCCGTCGCACAAGCGCTCGAGGAGACGTTAGCCCGGGCCGAGTCGGACGATCTCGTGCTTGTTACCGGTTCTCTGGGGATGGTGGCGGCGGCACGTGAGGCGCTTGGGGTCGCGATGGTCAATCCGCAGGAGCGGCACCTGCTCTTGGGCTGAAAGGCCATTGGCTGGTTGCGGAAGTTACCTCCCCAGTCGGCTCTGGCGCCGTGTGGAAGCCGACATCTGAGTTGGTGTTCTGGTAGACTCGCGGCGATCCGAGGTGGAGCCTTGTGGGATCGGTCCGAGGCGGAAGAGCGCCCGTCGGAACTGCAGCTGCGTCCCTGTGTGCTCGCTCGCCGACCTGTGTGGCGTGTCGGCCTTGTCCTACTCTCGCTTTCGGCTCTTGTCCTCATCATCTGGGTGGGCTAGTACCTCATTCGGCTGGGGCTCGCGGCAAACGAGGCCTACCGCTCTATTTTTGTGACTCCCGCTCCCCGCACCGATCTCACGACGGCGGCGCCAAGCCCACCGCGCTCGACTGTACCACCAATGATGAACTCTCTGTCGACGCCAACAGCAACACCGACGGAGCTCCCGCTTTGGGAGGGGAGTGAGCCGATCACGCTCCTGCTCATTGGGATCGATCCAACGCCGGAGCGTGCGAGCGAGGGGGCTTTGCCGCTCGCCGATGCGATTATCCTTGCGCAAGTGGATCCGGTGGCAAAGCGGGCAGTTATGCTCTCTATCTCCCGGGATCTCCTGGTTGAGATTCCCGAGATCGGCTGGGATCGGATCAATGCAGCGTATGCCTATGGGAGAGATAAACGGCAGGAGCGGGCCGGTCACTTTGACGAGGACGGTAGAGCAGAATTTCGGTGTTCGCATCGATGCTTTTGCAGAGATTGACTTTCAAGGCTTTGTCGAGATTGTCGACCTGCTCGGTGGCGTGGTGGTGGTCGTGCTGGCACCTCTCAAGGATGACGAGTTCCCGGGAGTAAACTTCAGCTACCAGCGATTCTATTTCGCACTAGGATTGCAGCGTTTTGATGGTGCACGGGCGCTAGTCTATGTACGCACGCGGCACGACGATAATGATCTCGTGCGTGGGCTGCGCCAGCAGCAGGTGCTCTACGCACTCCAGCTGCAGGCGCGACGCATTGATGCGTTGCAGCGGGCGCCGGAGCTCTTGGCAGCGCTCGGAAACAGTGTGCGAACCGACCTGAGCCTCCGACAAGTCCTGGCACTGGTTCGGGCCGGCCTGGAGCTCTCACCTGAGCAGATCGAGAAGGCTTCGTTGGCAGGGATGGTGCAGGATGCGACCCTTCCTCACGGTGCTGCTGTCCTGGTTGGTGACTGGGCAGCGATCCGTGGTGAAATGGCACGGCGGTTTCGCTTGAGCGCCGCGGAAACGCGCTGAGTGGTTCAGGTGCGGTAGGCTTGGGAAGCACCGGGCGAACTCCGGAGGGATGAGGAGGAGCACGCTCGGGAGAAGGGATTGTGAGCATGCAACGTCGCCAGTTCGTCATGTGGCTGGTTACCAGCTCTTTCCTACTGGCTTGCCGCCAGGAAGCGACACCAACACCAATGAGTGGCAGTACGCCGACTGTGGCCTCTGAACCAACCACGGTGCCGACTTCAACGCGCGGGCCGACGCGCGAGCCGACGCCGCTCCTCACCCCGGTGAGGACTCCAGAGGCGACCGTGACGGCTGGCCGTGTCACCTTGGTCGCTCTGTATTTCCTACGGGGGGAGAAGCTGGCGGTTGTCCGTCGACCGATAGCTGAGACGCCACGTGTTGGCACGGCTGCGCTCCAGGAGCTTTTGATTGGGCCCACTCCCCGTGAGGCGGATTGGGGCTTCACAACAGAGGTTCCGGCTGGTACGAAGCTGCGCGAGCTGGCGATCGCGGACGGGGTTGCAACCGTGGACCTTTCGTCAGACTTCGCCAGTGGTGGTGGCTCCTTCTCGATGCGTGCCCGTGTCGCCCAAGTTGTCTTCACATTGACGCAGTTTCCGACAGTCCAAGCGGTCCGTTTCCGGTTAGGCGGCCAGCCGGTAACAGCGATTGGTGGCGAAGGGGTAGTTGTCGAACCACCACCGGGACGTGGTGACTTCGAGGATCTGCTACCGCTCATCTTTCCGGAAGCGCCTGGGCCGGGTGAGACGGTGCGCAGTCCACTCCGTGTAACCGGGACGGCGAACACGTTCGAGGCTATGTTCATGGTTCGCCTGAGTACAGCGGACGGATCAGTGCTCTCTGAGCAGGCGGCTATGGCGACGTCTGGGAGTGGGACACGCGGCTCGTTTGATGTGACGATTGCCTTCTCGGTTCCACAGCCGACCGATGGGGTGCTGCGGTTGTGGGAGTATTCGGCGAAAGATGGCTCCGAGATCAACATTGTGGAGATTCCGCTCCGGCTGGAGCCATGAGATCAGGGGGATGCGAGGATGGAGATCCGCGAGCGCGTGGAGCCTCTTGGCGATCTCTGGCTTTGGGTCGCCGAAGCAGGGGAGAGCGATGCACCGCCGGTGCTGCTGCTCCATGGGCTTTATGACCGTTGGGAAACCTGGCTCCCGGTTGTCCCCGCACTGGCTGCCAAGACGCGGGTGATCGCGTTCGATCTCCGCGGACACGGGAGGAGTTCCCAGCCAGCAGGTGGCTATACACTCCGCGACTACGCGGATGACGCAGCACGTCTGCTTGCGACGATGAGGTTACGGGAGCCCGTCGTGGCTATCGGGTTCTCACTAGGAGCTTTGGTGGCGCTTGTTCTGGCTGCCGAATGGCCGACGATCGTACGGGCGCTGGTGCTCGAAGATCCGCCGCTGGCGCCTCCCGACGAAGGAACGCGACTATGGCTCGAAGCGGTACTGCAGGCAAAGCGGGTCGGTGTCGAGGCGGCATACGAACTGGCGCGCGAGCTCGATCCCGATGGGACGCCTGAGGACTGGCAGCGGAGTGCACTCTGGCTCTGCAGTACAGCAGATGGTCCTATCTTGGCCCTCCTCGATGAGGGACGACAGCCGGAGCCGCTCGATCTGCTCCCACGCATCGTCCAACCAACCCTGATTCTGCAGGCCGATCCGCTTCTCGGTGGTGTGTTGGACGAGGCCGTGGCCCAGCGAGCGTTGACGTTACTCCCGAATGGCCGCCTCAAGCGTTTTCCCGGAAGCGGGCATGCAATCCATCGTGAGCAGCCCGAACCATTTGTCGACGTGGTTCTCGCCTTTATCGATGAAGTGACTGACCGTGCTGCCAGTGATGAGGCGCCGGCTGGATCTAGTGCGGGTGCGTAAGCAGGTGCCAAGGCGGGTTGAGCGCTCGGGTAACTTCCCGTGTGGGAATTGGATACTCACCAGGGGCTGAAGGAAGCGATCTGTGGGCTTAGCGGACGGGAGTGATATCGCGTCCGTTGGTCGTTGGTCTTCCCGCGGTGTGGCAGCTGCGACCGAGACCTGCATAACAACCGTCAAGAGTGGGATGAGAGCGCGTGGCCCAGGGGGATGCTCCTCGGTCGTCGCGGAGGCCGGCGTGCCCGAGGTCGTTAACACTTTGATGGGCTGTTGAACCTTGCATCCTCGCCAAGGGGCTCGTGAGTTTGCTTGGTGTTTCACCTTAGTGAGAAGATGAGTGTTGTAGTCCAGATGATCGAGCAGGGGTCCGGGTAGGGGCAGATTGTGCGACGAGAACTCTGTAGTCGTCTGGAGCGGGTGCTTGCGACGGTCGGTGAGCACGAGGTCTACTGCTGAATGGGGGCACTTGCTCTCGGAGACGAACCCCTCGTTCCCCAAGCATCTGCCGTCATGTGTGCAAGAACGCCTCGATAGCGGCGACGAAGTGCTGTGGGCGCTCAAGGTGCACAGTATGCCCAGCGTCCGGCACGATGACCAGTGTCCCCTGAGAAAGTTCGGTCACCATAGCACGGCCGAGAGTGACGTACCGCTCGTCAAGTGCGCCGACGATGACCAGGACAGGACAACGCAGATTCTGGAGCTGTCCCCAGACTGGCGGCATTGTCCCTGTTCCAAAGCCGCGGAGCGAGGCGGCTAACCCCTGTGGCCGTTGTGTAAGCCACTGAGTACGGAGACGACTTTGCATACTCTCTGGGAGACGGTGGCGACTGGCGAAGAGCGGGAGTGAATCCCAGTAGTTGGCAAACCAGTGGAGGCCGTGCTCCTCAATAGCCCGAGCGAGTTCCTCGTCGGCTTGCTGGCGAGTTGCGCGCTCAACGGGGTCAGTGATACCAGGTGTCGCGCTCTCCACGATAAGGCAAGAGACGCGTTCCGGTGCGGTGAGTGCGAGATGGAGTGCCAGTCGTCCGCCCATCGAGTAGCCAAGAAGCACCGTGCGCTCGACTGCGAGGGTATCGAGGAGTGTGAGCAGATCGGCGACTTGCTCACTCGCCGCGTAGCGGGCTGCGTCTGTAGGAGCGTCACTTGCGCCATGTCCGAGGAGATCCGGGGCAAGGAGCTGGAAACCACCAGTGATGAATTGGTGGGCCAAGTGGCTCCAGGTATCGCCCGATCCAGCAAAGCCATGGAGTAAGAGGAGCGGCGAGCCGCGGCCCGCAGTGCGTAGGTGATAGTGGACGCCGCGGAGCTCAAGTGTGCATTGTGCCTGCCACGGATGGATCACTGTGTGTCCTCCGCAAGAAGTGCGCGCACCACAGCCCGCGCCTCTGACCACAGTTCGTGATGCAGCTGCCAATTGCGCTGTCGATCGGTGCGGAGCTCGATTACTGTCACGTGATCGCTGTCGAGTGAAGTGCGGAGTGCCGCAAGGAAGCTCGACCAGTTGGGAGGCTGGCAATACTCCAGGCCGAAAAGCGCTGTTGCATGACGGAAGTCGAGGCCATGAGGGGTGCCGAAGAGGAATTCGAAGTGCTCGGGTACCTCCTGCGCCTGCGGGAGGAACGAGAAGATGCCGCCTCCGTTGTTGTTGAGGAGCACGATTGTTGCCCGTAACCGATGACGTTGCGCAGCGAGGAGCCCAGTCAGATCATGGTAGAAGGAAAGATCTCCCGTAACCAGCACAGTCGGGCCACGGTGCACAGCGGCGATACCAAGAGCCGTCGAGGTCACGCCGTCGATACCGTTGGCACCCCGATTGGCGAACATCAGCACCCGCCGCTCAATTGCCGGGAAGAAACTGTCGAGGTCGCGGACGGGCATGCTGTTGCCAGCGACAAGTGCCGCACCATCCGGGAGCAACGTTGCGAGTTCGGCAAAGACACGTCCCTCGAATGGCTCGTCGAGGCGAGTGAGTCCTTGGGCGAGTACTGACCGCGTCGCTCGGTCGAGCCGCACCCATTGTGCGCTCCAAGTGACGTCACAATGACGGGAGCGCTGCGTGAGTAGTTTCGTAAGTGTGTCGAGTGTTGGCCTCAGTGAGCCATGCACGACCCATGTGGCGCGATGGAGGGGATCTGGCCAGTTGCCTGGAGTGATGAGGACATGGATTGCTTCTGCCCAGGCGTCGAGTGCAAGCTGCAGCGGTTTGGAGGTCGGGAATGCCCCGATCCGTAATACGAGTTGGGGAGCGAGCGCGGCGACGGCAGCTGGTTCACGGAGGAGAGCGTCATATGCGTCCAGCACAAGGTCGCGCGGGTGTGGACCGGCACGGAGTTGGGAGAGTGGATCGGCCAGGATCGGGTAGCCGAGAAGCGCGGCGAGTTCGGAAACGACGCTGGCAAGTGCTGGATCAAATTGCGGTCCGGCAACGATAATGCCGCGTGGATGGGTGGCAAGCAGTGCAGCAAGCGGCTCCAGCATCTGTTCCTCTGGCTCGGTGCTCACCGTGAGCGTCTCACCGTCTCGTTGTTGGGATGTGCTCGGAAAAAGCGGAATGAGCGGCTCGCGGAAGGGAAGGTTAACGTGTACCGGACCAGGCGGGAAGGCGCGGGCTAATGTGACCGCGCGACGAGCGATCGTCCCGGCAGCACGCTGCGTAAGCGGCTTCCCATCAGGGAGTGGTGTCTCGGCGAACCACTTGACGTGCGAGCCGTAGAGGCGTAGTTGGTCGATGGTCTGGGGTGCGCCGGCATCGCGGAGCTCCGGGGGACGGTCGGCGGTGAGGACGAGTAGAGGAATGAGAGAGAGGTTGGCTTCAACGACGGCTGGCAGGAGGTTGGCGGCAGCTGTACCAGATGTTGTGACCACCGCGACTGGCTCGTTGAGGGCACGAGCCAGGCCAAGTGCAAAGTAGCCCATCGCGCGCTCATCCAGATGATCCCACAGGCGAATACGCGGTTCACGGACGAGCGCGAGAACAAGCGGAGTGGAGCGCGAGCCAGGCGCAAAACAGGTATGGCGGAGTCCCGCGTCAGCCAGAGATTGGACAAACGCGGTCACGGTGGCACCAAGTGCCTCGCGGTCGTCCATATGCGTCAGGCACCTCCGAGTACTTCAAGCATGGGACGGAGCTTTGCCTCTGATTCGTCCCACTCGGCAGCTGGGTCGGAGTCGGCGACGATCCCACAGCCAGCGTAGAGCCGCGCTGCCGTGCCCTGCACAATCCCAGAGCGGAGTCCAACGACGAACTCACCGTCTCCGCTGGTAGCGATCCATCCGAGCGCACCGGCGTACCAGCCGCGAGGGACAGGCTCGTGGGTACGGATGAAGGCGAGGGCCGCTTCACGGGGTGTCCCACCAACCGCAGGGGTTGGATGGAGTCTGGCGGCGACGTCAAGCGCGCTGTGTCCGTCCGCGAGGACACCAGTTATCGGCGTTGCCAGGTGGTGGACGTTCGCTATTGAGATGACCTGGGGCTCATCCGGTATCGTGAGCCGACGGCAGAGGGGACGAAGTGCCGCGCGGATCGCCTCCACGACCAGCGCGTGCTCATGTCGGTCTTTGCGACTCACCAGAAGTTGAGCAGCTCTTGCGCTGTCAGAAGAGGGATCGGTACACCGCGGAGCTGAGCCGGCCAGAGCCACCGTGCTGACGGTGCCGTTCTGGACCTGTACCAGTCGCTCGGGGGTTGCACCAAGGAAGATGGTCTGGCCGATGCCGACTGCGAAGACGGTGCAGGTCGGATAGCGCTCGGCGAGTGCACGGAGCGTGGCTTCAACCGAAAACGGCTGCTCAGCGGCGAGTTCAACCGTGCGGGCGAGGACGACTTTGCGCAGCTCGCCGCGGCGAATTGCCTGGCGCGCGGTCTCGATCAGCTCGGCCCAGGATGCGCGCGAGACTCGATCGTGTCGTCTCACCAGTGAAGGCCGCGGTCTCGGGCATGTTTGCGTCGACGGTGGCCACTGTGGCGAGGTCGGTGGCAGGAATTCACCTGGTCGGACAGTATGCTGGACGAGTTCTGCTGACAGCTCACCGCGCTGCACGTAGGCGAGACGGGGAAGGAAGGCCTGTACATGACTGAACGGTTCCCACCAGGTGTCAATCCGTGGGTTCTCTGGCTCGAAGGTGCAACCGGCGAAGGCAAGAGGGGCGAGCGGCCCTTCCTGCACGGCTTCCGCAGCATGCCATCGCCAGCTGTCAGCAAGGCGGTGAAGGGCCGAGCCCGGTGATGGGGCGACCTCCGCCACGGGTAGACGCTGGCAGCGGAGTCCGACAATGGCTTCACCGGTTTGTGGAATCAGCCAGAGGATGCGTGGGGCACCGCTCGTGTCGGCGGCAAAGAGCGTAACCGGATCAAGCGGCTCAACGAACTTTGAGCAACTGAGGAGCACTGGTCGCCGCAGCGCACGAGCGCGGCGCTCGGTGATTGCCCATAGGTCAGCGAAAGTCGAGGCGAGCACATGTTGTCGCATCATCTCTCCCCATCAGGAGGTTCCGGTATGCCGAGCATGCGGCGGAGCAAGCGACGGAGCTCTGGTGCAGCCTGAGTCAGTTCGGGCGGTTGTCCGCTGAGGAGCCACTGCGTCACGACTTCGTAGACAGCGCCGAAACATGCCAAGGCGGCGAGGTGGGGGTTGAGTGGCGGAAGGGCACCGTGCCGTTGCGCGCGTTCAAGTTCGGAGGCGATTAGCGTCGCGAAGCGGTGACGTATCTCCACAAGTGCGTGATGGATGCCTGGCCCAGCAGCCAACGCCTCAACGAGGAACAGGCGAGCGAGCGCACGGTGCTCACTGAAGAGGCGCAAGATAACGTCGAGGGCTGCGTCGAGCTTACGTGCAGGGTCAGGGGCAGCAGCGAGTGCTTCGTTGGTCCGGCGGAGCAAGAGCTCGGCGCTGCGGTCGAGGAGAGCGAGGAAGAGCGCTTCCTTGCCGGGGAAGTGAAAGTAGAGACCCCCTTTCGATGTCCGCGCTGCGGTGGCGACGTCGTCCATGGTGGCGTCGCGATAGCCACGGCGGGTGAACACCTGCAGTGCAGCGTCGAGGATTCGCTCACGGCGTTCGCGGGCGCGCAGCTGTGCTGTGCCCGTAGGTGTGGCCACTCCAGGAACTGTGTTGTCTTGTTGGCGCACGGTTGCCTCCCTGAATCCGACCGACGCGTCGGTCGGATTTCAGTGTAGCACGAGACACTGACTGACAGGGGGGCTTGCTGGCTGAAGGGGTGTCAGTAGGGAAAGGATAGGTGCGGAAGCTCTGGGGAGCATTGTGCGAGCATGGGGTTGGAGGATGATACCGAGATGCTCGCCTGTGTGCTTCTTGGGGTGAGCAGCGCGCTACTGGCCAGAGGGAAAGAGCGAGCAGTTTGTTCGCCGAGCGCCTGTATCCCCTCAGTACACTGGACCAAGACAGACGTGGTCTTTCTGTGAGCAAGCTTTCGTGTAGGGAGTGGTGAGTGGAGGGGAATCCTGCGGTTGGAGAGCAGCTCTGCGGAGTCGGGATCCCTTCCCCACCCTCAGAAGGACGTGGAATGGGGTAGCCATTTTTGAGCGCAATAGTGCTCACTCAGGGGCGTTGCACGAACGCGCCGAGGGCACGTTCGATCGCCAGGCGGGTTGCTTCAGGATAATCCGTAATAATCCCATCGACACCAAGTGCTGCCAGTTCGATCGCCCGCTCGGGTGAATCGACAGTCCAGACATTGACGAGCAGTCCGGCCAGGTGTGCAGCGTTCACCACGGCAGCACCGTGCTCGTCGAAGCCGATATCCATGGGGTGGAACGCATCATAACCGCACTCGACCATGGAGCGGAGCTGCTCCGGAAGGGGTGCAATCGGCAAGGTGCAAAGACCAAGGGGAAGCTCCGGATCCAGGCGGCGCACCGTGTCGAGGACAGCGGCATCAAATGAGGAGACAAGTAAGCGCTCGCGAAGGTTCAGATGTCGTTGCACAAGTGCAACGAGCTTCTCAGCGATCACTTGGCCGCGCTGGCGATCGGCTGGATCCCAAGGGGCGGACTTGATCTCGGCATTGATGCCGATATGCTGCGGTACCGTTGTCACGACTTCCTCAAAAGTAGGAATGCGCAGGCCCAGTCTGCGGAAGGGGAAGGTTGCACCTCCGTCAAGGGTGAAGGTGTAGCCGGCATCGAGCTGGTGCAGATCGGCAAGGGTGTGGTCATGGACGAATCCACGGCCGTTTGTTGTTCGCTCTAAGGCCGCATCGTGGAGGACGACGAGGTGTCCATCGCGGGTGATGCGGAGGTCGAGCTCGATCAGGTCGGCCCCTTGTTCGACGGCGAGGACGAAAGCGGTCAATGTGTTCTCGGGAACCAGGCCTGAAGCACCACGATGAGCGATGATCCAGGGGCGCTTTGGGAAGCGTGCGTGCAGAGAGCGGAGGCGAGGGTTCTTCAGCATGGCGGTCTCCTCTCAATACTTTGCTGTCCCTCCCTTTGATTTTCGGTCGCTCATACCCGACAGTGTTTGCCATTTCATGACCTCGTTGAGCTCTACGCAAATCAGTGGGCAACGGTTGTAACAGCACCGAAACATTTCTTCTTGCACAAGCGAGTAGGAATGATAAGGGCAAGCTGAGGCCTGTGGAGGCGCGAGGATGGGCCGCTCTGTCGATGTCGTGGAACAAGAGCGCGTGGCAAAGCTTGCCACGCCAAGCGGGAGTAGGGAGCTCTCGGTTGACCTCAGAGGGCGGCTTGGGGATTGGCCGCTCTTCGTGCTCTTTGTTACACCGAACCTCTTACTCCTGATCGTGTTCACCTACTGGCCTCTCCTGTACAATGCCTACCTAAGTCTCATGCAATGGGATTTGATTAGTCCGGTGAAGCTGTTTGTGGGATTTGAGAACTATCGCTTCTTGCTGGAGGACAATGAATTCCGAGAGGTGTTTCGTAATACGGTCGTCTTTACTGTGGGGACAGTCGGTGGGACGGTCATCCTGGGGTTACTGTTTGCGCTGCTCCTCGACCAGCCGTTGCGGGGGATTGCACTGGCACGCGGCGTGGTCTTTGCCCCCTATGTTCTGAGCGGTGCTGCGGTTGCGGTCTTCTGGATTAACATGTTGAATCCGCGTTTCGGCGTGGTAGCACAGGTTGCGAGCTGGTTGGGGACGGTCTCGCCGAACTGGCTCAATCATCCGCAACTGGCGATGGTAGCCGTCATTCTTGTCTACGTCTGGAAAAATGTAGGCTTCACCACGATCGTCTATTTGGCAGGTCTCCAGCGGATTCCTCAGGAGCTCTATGAAGCGGCCACCGTCGATGGTGCTGGCATCGTTGAGCGTTTCCGGTATGTCACGCTGCCACAACTTGGGCCGATTACGCTGTTTCTCCTTGTCGTCTCGACGATTAGCTCGTTCCAGGCTTTTGACCTGATCAAGGTGTTGACCAACGGTGGACCGGTCAACGCGACGACGACCTGGCTGTTCTACATCTGGGAGCAGGGGTTCGTTGCCTTCAATGCCGGGCGAGCAGCTGCTGCCGCAGTGCTGCTATTCGTGTTCTTGGCAGTGATCAGCTTTTTGCAGGTGCGGATGGGTGAGCGGAGGGTCTCCTATGACTAGGCGGAGACACTGGCGGCGCTTCCTGGGTCGCATCTTCCTCAGCGTCATTGTTGCGCTCGTCACAATCCTGATGGGTGTGCCTCTGTACTGGGTGGCTACCGGGGCTGTGAAAACAAATCGGGAAATTTACACGTTCCCACCAATCTGGATTCCCCGAAATCCGCAATGGAGCAACTTCGTCGAGGCCTGGCAAGCGGTGCCGTTCCCTCGGTTCTTTGTCAACAGCATCGTGACAACAGCTGGCGCTGTTGCGTTGGAACTTGTCTTTGCGCTGCTGACGGCCTATGCGTTGGTTTTCCTGCGGGTGCGGGGCAGGGGGCTGGTGTTCGGCTTTGTTGTTGCTGCGCTGCTCGTCCCCAGCACGGTGACCTTGTTGCCTAATTATCTCACGGTTGCACGGCTTGGCTGGATCAACACGTACCAAGGGCTGATTATCCCGGTGGCTGCGGTTGCCTTTGGTGTCTTTTTGTTCCGGCAGCACTTCCTGACACTGCCTCGCGATCTCCTCGACGCAGCGCGCTTGGATGGGTGCGGGCACTTCGGCCTCATCCGGCATGTGGTGATACCGCTCTCGCAGCCCGTGATGGTGACGTTCCTCGTCATCTATCTCGTTGCCCACTGGAACGACTTTCTCTGGCCGCTGGTCGCGACGAACCGTTTGGAGTGGCGCACCGTTCCGGTCGGGGTGGCTTACCTGTACCAGGTCGAGGGTGTGCAGAACTGGGGACCGATCTTGGCCGGAACGCTCATGGCGTTGTTGCCCATGCTGGTCGTCTATGTGGTTGCCCAACGCTGGATTGTGAAAGGCATTGGAGGTGGCGCAATCAAAGGTTGAGCGAAGGCGGAGAAGATCGTCAGGAGATGGAGGAACAGAAGGAGGGAACCGATGCCTGAACGCCTGACACGACGTCGAGTACTGCTGTTGACCCTCGGTGGTCTCTCTGGAGCCGCCCTGTTGGCAGCCTGTGGTCAAGGGCAAGCAACACCGACGCCCATGCCAGCGGGAGGGAGTGCTGCGCCGAGCCCAACCCCAGCTCAGGCGAGCGGCGCAACAGCCAGCCCAACTGCGCCGGCCGTTGTGAAGACGCCGGGTTCCACCGTCAAAGTCGTCTACTGGGGCTCGTTCAGTGGGGTCCTGGGCGAGGCCGAACAGGGTATGGTGAAACGCTTCAATGAGTCACAGAATGAAGTCCAGGTTGATTACCAATATCAGGGGAACTACGAGGAGACAGCACAGAAGTTGACGCAGGCACTTGCCGCTGGTACGACACCAGACATCGTGTTGTTGTCAGATGTGTGGTGGTTCAAGTTCTACCTGAACGATGTCCTGCTGCCCCTGAATGATCTCTTTGCCGCCTCGCAGATCGACACCAAGGACTATGTTGACCCCTTGATTGAGGAAGGTACGCGCAAGGAGGTGATCTACTGGGTTCCGTTTGCTCGCTCGACCCCGCTCTTCTACTACAACAAGCAAGTTTGGCAGGAAGCTGGGCTCCCAGATCGGGGTCCGAAAACCTGGCAAGAATTCACCGAGTGGGTGCCCAAGTTGGTGAAAACGGAAGGTGGCAAGACGGTCCGCTACGCCTTTGTGCACCCGAGTGCAGCATCTTACATTGCGTGGCTGTTCCAGCCAGTCGTGTGGCAGTGGGGCGGCCGTTATTCGGATCCGGACTTCACAATTCGGATTCAAGAAGATCCAGCAGTGGAGGCTGGACGGTTCTACCTAGCCTCGGTGAAGGACGGTTGGGCTGTCGGTTCAAAGGACATTGTGGCTGAATTTGTGAACGGTGCGGCAGTCGCGATGATGGCGTCGACCGCGTCGCTGCGTGGGATCCTGAAGTCCGCGACCTTCCCGGTTGGCACAGCCTTCCTACCAGAAGGACCGAAGGGATTCGGTTGTTGCACCGGTGGTTCGGGACTCGCGATTTTGAAGAACAAGCCCAAGGAGATCCAGCAGGCGGCGTTCAAGTATCTGGCCTTCGCGACGGCTCCAGAACACACGATGTGGTGGTCACAGAACACCGGGTACATGCCTGTGCGGAAGTCAGCGACTGCCAGCCAGGAGATGCAACAGTTCTATCAGCAGAACCCGAACTTCAAGACGGCCGTGGAGCAGTTGCCAAAGACACGTCCCCAGGATGCCGCCCGCGTCTGGATTCCGAACGGGGACCAGATTATCGGCAAGGGATTGGAACGGGTGACAGTGCAGTTCGAGGATCCGGCAACAGTTTTCGCTGATGTGGCGGCAACGCTCACGCGCGAAGCAAAGCCGGTCGTGGAGCAGCTGAAACGACGCGAGGGCTACTAAGCATTCTCTAGGTTTGCCGAAGATCCCCCTATGCGAACCCCTGGGTTCCCGTCGTCAACGGGAACCCAGGGCTTGTCTTGACAATGTGCGGTTCGGCAGCAAAAGGGGACAGTCGTCACTGTGGAAGCGCACCGCTCCCCAGCTCTCGTACGGCGATGAGTGGCATGGTGAGATTGTTGACTCTATGCATTGCTCTGGAGTTCGTCACGGCGCTCCCGAGGTGCTCTTGCACCTCAAGAGCTCCGACGCGAGCATCTTTGAGGTGATCACGGACGCAGGTAAACGAACCACATGCATTGCTGAGGTATTCCGGATCTCACAGGAGCAAAGCAGCACCGGTTGAGCAGGACGGCTAATGAAGGCGTGGGGTCTCTGTGGGGTGGGTGCGATTTTGAGTCACGCACAGGAAGTCCTCTCAGCGCTTGTTGACTCTCTAGATTGTCCAGACAGGAGAGGGTGTGTCGTCCCATAACTGTGGGTGAACTGTAGCTGTCATCCGGTGAGAAAGGAAGAGAGACTACCCTTCCGACTGCGGGCGGCACCTGTGGTGCCATGCTTGCGGAGTGAGAACCTGGTAGGCAAATTTCGGCGTGGCGTCGTTGCGTGTCGTTTCCCACACTGGGTTACTTTGGCCGCGTAGCCCTCGTCGTCCTGGTCTGCAGCTCCCAGCGCTTTGGTGTGGGCATCCACTCGTTGCCCCTAGCAATGGTCGGAGACGGGATGACAAACGCCTGCACGCGACGCAGGGTAGAGTTCGCCGGGAGAGTACGAGCTGGTTCAACCCATTTCAGGGTGCATGCTAGGCCCTGGATTGCTTAGTGACCCAGCATGACTCCCTCCTGTTCTCTGCCGATCAAGAGGGGTGTCCATGCTAGACACGGTCTGAAGCGCCAACATGGTGCGGGGAGCAGGCATTCATCCCCAGAGAACATCAACAATATGACCGCTCGCGTCGCAGCGGGCGATGCCCAGCTTGACTGGTTCGATGCCCTGGGGATCGCGGATTCGGTCAGTGATCAGGTATGGTAGGACGAGTCGGGCATTATCGGCCAGAGGGAGCGTCTCAAGGGTTGACGTGTTGACCCAATGGAATACCCCCTCTGGTCCGGGTGGCAGGGGTATTGGCTCCGGGAGTTCACCGGTGAAGTAGAGGAGCACCGTCAGCTCGGCACCGGTGGGGCGATGTTGGAGGAGCACACGGCGTAGAAGGATAGGAGGAAGGGTTTCAAGGGGGAGTCTCATTTCCTCAGCGAGCTCACGACGGGCGGCTGCGGTGAGCTGAGTAAACTCCTGGGACTCGACGCGACCGCCAATACCTGTCCAGAGACCAGGAAGCCGTGTCCGGTCGGTGCTCCGTTCGAGCAGGAGACAGTGATCTCCGGCGAAGAGAACGGTCACGGTGAAAGCAGCAAGGGCATTGGGCGTGGGCATTGTCTCAGCAGCTCGGGCCAGGTGGGGGGGTTATCTCCGGGTCAGCAAAGGGGTCCCACTGGAGCGCTTCGTCCACCGAATCGAACCAGGTAATGGCTGCGCCGTTGACGACAGCGATCACTGTGTCTTGCTGGAAGAAATAGCGGAGATATCCGGGCTCGATTGCTCGGACACCCGGTACCGAGCGAAGGAGTTCAATCAACTCCGGCTCGTCAGGGGTGGCGACGAGCGTCTGATCATAGGCAGTGTCGGCATAGTGGTTCGTCGCTAGATAGGCAAGTCCAGGTAGTGGCGGGAGTGGTTCCTCATGCTCAACGATCCAATAGAGTGGTGGCTCGGTCAACCAACCGAGATCCATGCGTTCGGGAGTGCCATCCCACGTTTCGTTCTCTCCAGCCATCTCACTATCCTGTCACTCACGACGTGCTGCGGCACGCCACGACCGCAGCATACCACCCGGTTCAGTGACTGGGAAGTGGGAATTTCGTACTTGGCGCGTAGGAACATGGTGCTGCTGGCTCACAAGAGGGCGGAAGACCTCACTCGATGCCCGGAGATAGCAGTGCAAGCGTGATCCACCGTACAAGCATCGTGTCTCGTGGCATCGATGAGCGTTCCTCTGCTGTAGCCTCCTGCTCTGCTCCGCTCTCGTCTTTGCTACTGGTGCAAGACTGTTCTAGAGGACTCGGCCGCAGAGTGGGGCAGAACGCGCACGCCATCCTTATCTTATGCGCCCAAGAACGGGATGAAGCCAGAGCTCTGCCGCTGCAATCGACGACGGATCAAGCGTTGTCAGAGAGCTACAGCGTATTGCTTGTCTTGCAGTGCACTGCATCGTGCGATCGGGCATGGCAGCCTACACTCGGTCTGGCAACGCCTGCTCTCCCTTTGCCTTGGGGCTTGTGTGCAGACCGGTGGCCGGCAGGTATTGCCGGCACGAGCGATTCCTGTTTCTGGACTGAGTCTCTGGTGGCCGTTGCCAAAAGGCTGCACACAGGAACGCAGAATCTGTGCAAGGTTGGTGATGAGAGCACCGAGACGAGTTGTCCATTGCGGAAAGCCCGGAAGCGGCTCGCAGTAGGAAGGGGCGCGTCCTAACTGATGCCGAGACACAGTGCTTCCGGGCAGCGCGGATTGAGACCAGAAAATCCAGGAGAGCCCCTGATATGGGAGAGGGAATGCCGCGTTGGTCGTCTCGGCTCACGAAGTAGGACAAGCGCCCGCCGCTGCTGCCGCCACAAGCCCGACAACGAGGGGGTGTCTCGGCTCACGAATGGGATAACTGTCCGCCGTGCATCGAGCTCGCAGACATGGGACGAGTCACGGATGCCTTCACCAGAGATGCTACAGTCAGGAAAGCACAAACCGGATGAGTGGCCTACGGTAGAGTGGCCAGGCAGTGTACTCTTATCCTCCAGGCTCGGGTGGACTACTCTCCTCCTCCCGCCGCAAGGCGTCGAGTGCCAGTTTGGCGAGTCCACCAGCAATATGGACGTTGTGCTCGCTCGGCTCCTCGCCGTGCAAGCGCTCGAGGACTGCTGCCTCCGGCGCTCGCAAGAGGTGGCGCACAGCAGCGGTAGAGATGCCGAGGAAACGGGCGATCTCCTCGGTTGACCAGCGATGCTCCTCAGCGAGAAGGACAGCATAAGCGGCTTCCATCAAGCTCGGCAACCAGGTGAGCCGGCGGAGTTCCACGAGTTGGCGTGGTCCCCCAACCAGCTCGATCGCCTTGAGAAAGACGCGGAGTGCGCGCTGGTCGATATCTGGTGGCTGAGGTGTGACCTCAATCGGGGTCATGTTTCAACCTCCTCTTCGCTCGCGTGAGTGCTCCGTGCCAGCTCAGTCAGCCGCGGACCGATGCGAACAAGTCCCTCGGGGGTAATCTCGAGCAGATGCGTTGCCGTGTCGTGTCCGCTCAGGCGGCAACCATCGATGCGGAAGAGCCGGACCGTCTCGCCGATTGGAGTGCGGTAGAGTCGCGCCTGCTGGGGAGAGAGGATTGTCTGCTTGGCGAGAACGAGCGAGCCGTCGAGGATATGGCCGACGGCGAAGCCACCAGCAGCTTCCGCAGTGAGTAGCTCATGCCCACTCCGTTTCTGCGAGACGGCGAGAGCAGTTTGGTGCCATTTCTTCAGGAAGAGGTAAAGCGGCCGGACAATTTCGCGCGCTTGCATTTCGCGTGCCTCGTAGAAGCCGGTCAAAGAGTCAATAACGACGGCCTTGGCGCGATACAGGCGAATGGCGTAAGCCAGCGTGCTCAGGAGTGTGCCGAGATCGTGCGCCAAACTGGTGTGTGTGGCGGCATCAACGAGGACGACCGAGCGGTCAATTGCGTCGAACGGGATACCCAGAGCGCGGGCGCGCAGCTGCAAGCTGAGGGCGACAAAAGGTCCAGGTGCCTCTGTCGTGACGAAGATACACGTTTCACCGTGTCGGGCGCGCTCCACCGCGAACTGCTCGACCATGAGACTCTTACCAGTGTCGGAGACGCCGGTTACCTGGAGCACAGCGTAACGCGGAATTCCACCCAGCGTGCGGCGTATCGGCTTGCCGTCTTGCCACTCCATAACAAAGAAGAGGTCGTCAAGTCCAGGAACACCGGTTGGAACACCTTCCAATGTTGGTACCTTCTCAGCAAGTTCCGCAAGTGGAGTAACAGCCTCAACCAGAGGTTCATGGTCACGCATCGGCTCGCTTCCTCACTCCTCAATGATCCCGCACAGGCGTCGAGTGCTGTAAGAACGATACCTGAGCGCTGCGTGGTAGCGATGGGGTCAGAGGCGGCCCCGGCTGGGGAGTGCGATGCTTTCCGATGCTCCGGTGATTGCTCGGGGCGGTGCAGGATGAAGAGAGATGCTGCAGGCGATCGGTAAAAGGAGGTATTGCCATTGGGAGCGTGCTTGTGGCAAGCTGCCAACCATCCTCTACCAAGGCTTTCGCAACGTTACGCGGATGCGGCGTCTTTCATCTTTTGCATTTTTGCGGAAGTGCGAGCGCTGTGCCGCAGTCGAAAGGAAGTTCCCTGTGTTCTGGCAGCACGGTGATTCGCTGCGGAGCATTTGTGGAGAGTTGTGCAGCCGTTGCCGAGTCTTGCCGATGTGGTTTGTTCGGGGGCAAGCGCGCGTGCCTGAGACCAAGTCTCGGCAAGAAACCGCAGTCATCAGATCGTGACTCATAAACTTGTGCGCAGAGTAGCCCGACGGGAACCCTGGTGGGGCGTGGCCATCAGCTCGTGATTGGTGAACCCAGAGTCACGTTGCGCGTCGCTGTCGCGTCCCACCGGGGTGCCGGTACGAGGGGGCTTGAGTAGTAGTGAAGAATGTGTGGCGGAGCAAGAGAGACACGTCGTAGCCGCAGAGTGTTGATTGAGCTGCGTGCACTCCCCGGTCGTCATGTGTACCGGCGCTGTGCCTCGAGCAGTACTGTGCAGGAGCCACCCGGTAACAGGCGCGGAGTTCGGGTCAAGCCCTTGGAGAGGTTGCCGCGTGAGACTTGATGAGAGCAGCGTGCGGAAGAAGTGAAAGCAGTGCGCTCCGGTGACTCATGCTTGCTCGAGAGCAATCGCTGGTTCCTCGTGTGGTGTACGTACACTATGATATACTGGGCGTCAACTGGACGGACACGCGGGGCGGCTCGCGTGTGAGAGGGGGCGGCGATGGCGACGGTACCGATTCGCTCGCTGGAGGTTGAGTTTCCGTTCCGCTCGCCGCGGCCAACAGTACGACTGGTGCGGAGCGAGTCGAGTACTCACCCCTTTGCGCTGACAGTAGCTGCTGCGTGGTCGTGTTATGGGGCGCGTCCGGCGAGTGTAGAGCGCGTAGCTGAGCTTTTTGCCGGCAACGGTGACCGAGCAGGTGCAGCGCGGCGCGAACGAGCCGCTGCTCTGTATCCTGACCTGTTTGCTGCAGGGCATCACACGACGTTTCAGCATGCGCACTTTGTCTTTGTGTTGGACGGTGTCTCACGGCTGGCCATTTGGTCGTTCTTCCATCACCACCCGTTCTACAACTCGGAGCAAGTCTCACAGCGGTACCGTGAGGTGACCGGCGCGACGATGGTGACGCCGGAGCTTCCCGCGCCGTTAGATGCCCTCTATCGGGCAGCTATGGAGCGGGCGCTGGTGGGCTATCGTCGGTTGGTGGAGCTTCTGACGCCTGATATGGCGGCGCGCTACGCCGAAGTTTTTCCAGCGCGTGCTCGGAGCCAACGGCCAGAGATGCAAGAACGGGTGCGGATAGCGGTACAGCGACGGGCGCAGGAAGTGGCGCGCTACGTGCTCCCTTTGGCGACGCCAGCGCATCTCTACCACACAATCAACGCCCTCACGCTGCTGCGCTACTTTGTCTTAGCCAATCAATTGGATGCTCCCCGGGAGGTGCGGTACGTCGTCAATCGGATGGTCGAGGAGGTTCTGGCAGTCGATCCCACCTTCCTCGGTGCTCCGGGTCATCCGCTTGACCCTGCAGTGCTGGCTCTTGAGGAGACGCTGGAATACCGGGTATTGCACTCGTTTACGGCGGCACTTGAGCGGAGCGCTAGTGAAGCGTTCTTCCGCGAGTTTGATGAGGCGCTTGCCCCGTATCACTCGCGGCTCGTGGCTCACACTCCAGATGCGGAGCGTGTGTTGGCTGATGCGGTGCGTGCAGTCCTTGGTCGGTCACGGGCGGAGCTCGATGATGACACTGCGATTGCCCTGGTACTGGATCCGGCGAAGAATCACTACCTGGGACATTCGCTGTTTTTGGCTATGCATTCGAAGCTGATGCAGACGCTCACACACGTGTCCTTCACGTTTCAAAAGCGGATCAGTGGGGCGGAAGATGCACAGAATCAGCGTCATCGGGGGACGCTGAGCTCCAGTCCAATCTTACTGGCGCATCTCCGGGAGGAGCCGGATGTCATTGTTCCGGAGGACATCGCTCGGGTGCCGGCAGCACTTGAGGAGTATCAAGCAACGATTCGCGTGCTCTGGGAGACAAAGAACCGGCTCCTTGATGCTGGGGTACCGGCAGAGTATGCGCTGTATCTCTTACCAAATGCGCACCATGTGCGGTTTTACGAGTCTGGTACGCTCCTTGCCTATCTGTGGAAGTGGATTAAGCGCTTGTGCTTTGCTGCACAGTGGGAAATTTGGGAAACAGCCCGACAAGAGACGGAGCAGGTGCGCCAGGCCTTGCCACGAATTGGTCGCTACGTGGCTCAGCCGCCGTGCGTGCTACGCGACCGTGCCGGGCTCCAGCCACCCTGCCCAGAAGGAGAGCGCTATTGTGGTGTACCGGTCTGGCGAGGATTCAGCCCAGATGAGTTACGGGCGCGCCGCGTGTTGTAAAGGGATGCTTGAACCGGCCTTTCAGCTCAGGACCCTTTGGTCGGTTCTGAGAACGGAGAGAGGTTTCCGTGAACCAAGGTGGGCTTACACAGCTCTGCCCACAGTGCGTGCGCCGTATCCCTTCATCGGATGGTTGCTGAACAAGGGGCAGGATGTCTTGGTGGAAAACTGCCTGATCTGCTTATGTTCATGAAGATGACTCATATATAGATATGAAAGTCTTAGTCGACATACTAATCAGAATAGAGAAATGAAGGGAATCAATCGCTGTCCATACGGCTCCAACGTTATGATACCATCTCTGTGCTGGGTTGTAGTTTCTGGTAGGTGAGAACCAGAAAAGACCAAAGCGAACTCTCCGCCGGTGCTGACGAGAGCGGGTACGAGAAGACAGGGCAGGATTCGGTTTCCCTGTCTCGGGAAAAGTTCTCCACCAAAGTGCTGCTGCGGCGTGTCTCCCTGCCCGAGCTGCCTGCACAATGCGTTCGACGCTGGAGATTATCGCTCATTCAGGTACTTCGGAGTACAGGACAGTCTGACTGGGTATGGTGGCGAGGGGCTATGATGCGATCCGAGCACCTGCCGCAGGCTCGGCTGTTTCCCTGCGATCTGAGCAGCAGTCGCGGTATGGCGTGATGCCTGATCGACCAGTACAACCCGCCGTGTGATTTCGACGACGGTGACTAGCGCGCTGACGTCAAGCGGTGGGAGGGAGTAGGGGTCGACAACCTCGACGTCAATCCCGCTATCTTCCAGTAGATTAGTAGCCTCTCATGAATGCTGCACCATCCAGCACGTGGTGATGACGGGGAGGTCGCGGACTGGCTGCTTCACCTCAGTAGTGCTCACCGGGTCAATGCATCCCTGGTTTGGCATGGCGTTCGCGACGAGGGTGAGCATGCCGTGGTGTAGAAAGAGCACCAGGGATATTGCCGCGGATAATACTTCCACAACTCTTTGGTTCGCATAACCATTAATACACAGATACTTTCACGATGAGAAATGTAATGTTGAAAAGTTTAATACTGAGTCCAGTAATTATGCGCACTTTCATGCAGAAGATGCACCTCTGTGCCTATCTGCAATAAAGCTTCAGGGCTCACGCCTCCGCTTCGGCTCTGCTGAACCTCTTTCAGCTAACGTAATCGCAACCGCCGCGCCGTAAAGCGTAATCATCGCTGCGACATGGGCAGCAAAGAGGAGCGCGACAAGTGCGCCGAGCAGGCCATAAACTTCGCTCGATCGTCCCAAGCCGAGGGCAAAGGATGCGAGGACGGCCTTGGTCACTTCCCAGCAGACTGCCGC
>CALIMB010000027.1 GCA_938028665.1 uncultured Thermomicrobium sp.
ATGGACTGAGTAAATCGGTGTATTTTGCTGGGCAGCCAAACGCACGATCGACGCAGGGTCGCGCTTCGCGAGTCGTGGCGTCAAGAGCAGTTCCGCTCCGTCCGCGCCGGCCTGCTGAATGAGGCGGAAGCGCTCACCGAGCGGCAACCATGGAAAGGATCCGGTTGAAACGAGGAACTGCATCGTGGGGTTACCCCTGAACCGCGACAGCCATCTCGTGGTGGTTAGTGTACCACTCCTTGTTTGCTGTGGAGTGGGATGCCAAACTTATGTGTCCTCCTTGATGCTCGCGAGGATCGCGCGTTCAACGGCCACTTCGGTCGCTGTTGCGACACGCAAGATTTGGGTGGGACTGGTCGGGGCTTCCTTGCTGGCAAGAATAAAGACAGTGTCTCCATCGTAGACAGTGTGAGCCGGCCGAATGGTCCGTGCCACTGCATCATGTGCCGCGATGGCCATGCGGATCAAAGCGTTTTGATCGAGTGCCAGGTCAGTGACAACGACTACAAGTGTCGTGTTGGTCCCGGGCTGGGTCCACGGAGAAGCTCCTGCCAAGATGAGTTCCCGGGCGGCCAGCCAACTCCCGTCCTCTGCGCGGATACCAGCTCGGATAAGACCAGTCGATGGATCGACGAGTTCTCCTACCGCATTAACGACAGCCAATGCTCCAACAGAGTTATTGTCGATTGTCACGGCCGCGGTGCCGATTCCCGAAGGTGTTGCGCGTTCTCGTCCGAGCAGCTTCCCAACGGTCGCCCCAGCACCTGCGCCAATACGACCCGATCGCCAGCCATGTGGCCCTGCTGCCTGACAAGCGGCGTAACCTGCCTCAGCGTCAGGGAAGACAGGATCTGGGGCCGCAAGGTCATACAAGACAGCGGCAGCAACGATCGGGATGGGCATCACATCTGTCGGGTATCCCCGGCCGTGCTCGCGGAGCCAGCGAACAACACCATCAGCAGCTCCCAACCCAAAGGCGCTTCCGCCCGTAAGGAGAACAGCATCGAGATGCCGGACAAGACAACCTGGTGATAGCAGGTCAGTTTCCCGAGTACCAGGTGCTCCGCCACGTATATCACGGATCGCAAGTGCAGGACGCTCGGCGAGGACAACTGTACAACCGGTGCGTCCGGAGGGATGGGTCCAATGACCAATGAGGAACCCTGGAACAGCCTGTTCGCTGCTCATCGTTGACCTCTCTGACCGTCTATAGTGATGGTCAGACCAGGGCGAGCAAGATCTACATGGCCACCGAAGTGGCGGGTTGCTTGCAGCACAACGGTGGGCACGTCCGGTGTTGCCCAGTAGTGCGTCAGTACAACGTGTCGGGTTCGCGCGAGCGCTGCCAGTCGCCCGGCTTCCACCGCATCAAGATGTCCTTCCCGAGCGCCGTTCTCAACATCGGGTGGTATTGTCGCTTCGACAATGAGGAGATCGACATCCTGGGCGAAGGAGATGAGAGAGTTGTCCCATCCCGTATCGGCCAGATAAGCAATCGTCGATTGCCTACCTTCGATGCGGAGAGCCCAACAGGGAACCCAATGTCGGGTGGGATGAAAGAGGATAGACCACGACCGTACTTGCAGTGAGTGCCGTGGGTCGTACTCTTGAATCTCGAAGGTTTCCGTGAAGAAATCATCGCTCCGCTCACTCCCGAGCGAAACGACCCTTGCAAGCTCGTCGAGATACCTGCGTCCGCCGGGTGGCAACCAAATCGGCAGCCGTCGCCGCCGCAAGCCCGGGGCGTACTTCAGACCATAACGCAATGGCACGAGATCGAGGACGTGATCTTGGTGCAAGTGGGAGATGATGACTGCATCGAGTGTGTCCAGTGAGATATGCTGCAGGAGTTGGGGAAGAGTTCCCGGGCCACAATCGAGTAGCAGCGCAGCATCGCCCTCCAACACCAAGTACCCGCTGCAGCCCTGTCCTGGATTCGGACAGGCAGCGCTCCCGCCAAGTACAACAAGATGCATCGTTCGACCTCCCGGTGTGTTGGATCGCTGCGCGCAACGCAGCTGGATACGAGCAAAGACATTTAAACACGCCCAGCGTCATGCCTAAGCGCCTGGCGTCACCTGCCGTTTTCTCATGGAGCATTGGTAGCCGATAGAGCACGAACAATGTGCGCACTTGACAGAGTGATTGGATCCAGACGAGACCCATAAATGGAGAAGTTGTATTGGCTGGTGCCCTACGAAAGAGGATGCAGAAGCTATGGGTGGTCATCAAAGAAGATGGCGTACTGAGACTGATCAGCAGCTTCCCTAAGGCAATCTGCTGGCTCATGCCTGCTCGGCCGGTGACGTGCTGGTGAGTCTCCTCGAGCAGAGTGACAGCTTGCCGGCTGCGACACTGGCGGGGTTGCGCAAGGCATTCCACATGTTTGTGGAGGAGGGGGTGAAAGTCGTCACTTTTGGTCTTTGCTCGTCCGGGCAGCACCACCGTTCACCCTCTCGTGACGCTTTTCCGGTGGCATGATACAAGCGACCGAACATCGTGGGAGGTGTGGTGATGAGTATGGCTTTGAGCGAATCTGCTCGCTCGTTATTGCGTATGCGCTATTTGCGCCGTAATGAAGAGGGGCAGGTGATTGAAACGGAAGAGGAGCTGTTTTGGCGCGTTGCACGGGCAGTTGCCGCAGCAGAAGATGCTTTTCCGCGTGGAAGGAAATGTGAAGAGGTTGCGGAAGAGTTCTTCGCATTGATGACCTCGTTGCGTTTCCTTCCCAATACGCCAGCTCTGATCAACGCTGGGACCGAACTCGGGCAGTTATTTGCCTGCTTCGTTCTGCCAGTGCCAGATTCGCTCGATGGGATTTTTGGCGCAATCCGTGACGCAGCCAAGATTCAGCAAACCGGAGGAGGAACAGGGTTCTCGTTCTCGCACCTGCGTCCGCGCGGTGACCTGGTACGATCGACGCGACGACCATCATCGGGTGCGGTTTCCTTCATCAGGATCTTTGACACGGCAAGTGATGTGATCGCTACAGAGAGTGTCCGCGGTGGAGCGAATATGGCGGTGTTGCGTTGCGATCATCCGGATATTAGGGAATTCATTCAGGCGAAACGCAATCCAGCTGTGTTCTCGCGTTTCAACTTTTCTGTCCTCATGACCGATGGTTTCCTTGAGGCAGCCATTGCTCGTCGAGAGGTGGATCTCATTAATCCACGCACAGGAGAGCCGTTCACACGGGCGAACGCTGGTGATCTATTCGACGAAATGGTCGACGCAGCATGGGAAGTGGGCGATCCAGGACTTCTCTTTTACGAGCGAATCCAGCGGGACAACGCGGTTCCAGCACTCGGGCCACTTGAGGCCACGAATCCCTGCGGAGAGGTGCCCTTACACCCTTGGGAAGCGTGCGTGCTCGGTTCTCTCAACCTGAAGGCGTTCGTGATAGAACAGCATGACCGCGCAGTTATCGACGAAGAAGGTCTTTGGCGAGCAGCGCAGACTGCACTGCGATTCTTGGACAACATGGTTGAAGTGTCACGGTATCCGAAGCGTGAGATCGAGACGATTTGCCGTGCGAATCGGAAGGTCGGCCTTGGAGTTATGGGTTTCACGGATGTCTTGCTTGCGATGCGAATACCCTACGGATCAGACGAATCGGTCGCGCTAGCGGATCACATCATGGCACTTGTGCAAACAGCTGCAGTCGAGGCGAGTCGCCAACTCGCTCGGGAGCGCGGTCCGTTCCCGAACTTCCCCATAAGTCGGTATGCTGCGCGCGGCGAGCCTCCCCGTCGCAACGCAACGGTCACGACAGTGGCACCGACTGGAAGCATAAGCATCATTGCCGGCTGCAGTAGCGGGATTGAGCCATTGTACGCGCTTGCGTATCGGCATGTAGGCGAGTTCGTGGGAGTGGTCGAACCACATCCGCTCTTTCTCCGTGAACTTGCACGGCTTGGCAAATACGATCCGGCGTTAATTCGGGACATCGAGGTGACCGGACGAATTGGTCATCGCACCGATCTTCCTGAAGAACTACGTCGACTCTTCCGGGTTGCAACAGAGATCACGCCCGAAGAGCATTTGCGGGTGCAGGCCGCGGTTCAGCGACACGTCGAAAACGCGGTGAGCAAGACGATCAATCTGCCTCATGGGGCGACGCGCGAGGATGTGCGGAGAGCGTTTCTCCTGGCGCACGACCTAGACTGTAAAGGGGTGACTGTTTATCGGGAAGGCTCTCCACGTGGGCAAGTCCTTCAAGTCCTTGGACACTGCCTGAGTTGCATGGGGGAGGACACGGTGCCCGAGGCGGAATGGCAGTCCTGAGATAGGCCGAAGACACAAGGATCACCGGGCGCTGGGACCCCCAGCGCCCGGTGATCCTCCCTCAGCTCCGAATCTGAACAGGAATTCGTCTGCGCTCTGCTGCTTCTGCTTTCGGAATACGGATCTCAAGCACACCGTGCTCGTAGGTTGCCTGTGCTTCGTCTTCGCGAACGGGAGCGGGAAGCGTGATAGCGCGGTAGGCACTACCGACCCGTCGTTCCCGGATGTGCCAGGTTCCCTTCGTCTCCGCGCGTTCCTCTTGCGTTTCGGCACGGATAGTGAGAACACCTTGACGCAACTCGACCGAGATATCGTCGGGGCGAACGCCAGGGAGTGAAGCTCGGACGATGATCGCGTCGTCAGTCTCTTGTACGTCGAGCGGAATGCTGAGTTCCCCACCACGCCAGCGGGTGAGTTCGCTGAAGAGGCGATCGAACCGCTCGCGCATAGCTTCGAGTTCGCGCCAGGGGGTAATACTCATGGCCACAGACCCTCCCTCCGGATGGCTCATCTGAACATCTCGCTGTGCCAAGCATACCGCGGACAAGACCTGATCGGGAGATCGGCATTTGAGCCTGTCCATAGTATCCTGAGAGAGACTGACTGGTCCGTGGCCGGTGGGGGAATGCGGAAGGAAAGGCAAATGCGGATTCGGTATCACGATCTTGGAGTCAGCTTGGACAAGGTAAACCACATCGTCGAGCGCGAGATGCGAATTCTAGAGAAGAAGCTGGCTGATCTGGACGATGACCTAAAATTGCTCGATATTACGCTCGAGCATATGCAGCGGAGCGATACGTATATTGCGCGTCTGCACCTGCGGATTCCCGGACCAGATATTGCCGCCAGAGGGGAGGGGCAGAATCCAGCGCAGGCACTGCGCGACGCGTTTGCAGACCTCTATGATGAACTGGAGCGTCAGTTGGCGAAGATTCGCAATGAGCCGTTCATCCGACGGGCTCGACTTCATCCCGGGTTGGCTCGGCCGCAGGCTGTTCCGTCAGAAGAAGGTGAGGCTGACCAGACACCAGAAACGACGAGCGGGAGCGAACAATGAGCGCGCCGGAATCGATGGATATCGAGCGAGAGAAGCTCCTCACACGGCTCCAGCACCATCTGGATCGTCATCCGGAAGAGGTGACGAGCGAAGGACGCACGCGTCGCGAGTGGTTTGTCCTGCAACTCGTTGAGCATTACCGCCCGCTGCGGCGATTTGTGCGTCGTGAGATTGGACGATTTATTGCCTTTGGCGTGGTTCCCTCAGGTGCCCTCCAAGACCAGGATGTGACCGATACAGTTCTGCTAAGGGCCTTGCAGCATTGGCGGGAGGCTCCTGAGCGTGGTCTTTTCCGCTGGTTGCGCCGGACCGCGCGGCGCGTTGTGCGCCAGCTAGTCGAAGAAGAACGCCGGAGAATCGAACATGAACGTTCTCTCGAAGAGCCGGTTGCCTATCAAGGTGATGAGTGGCCAGATCAAGTGGTCCGCTTAATTGACATCCTTGCCGATCCAACCGCGCAGCTTCCTGAGGATGTGATTATGGCAGGAGAAGTACAACGTCTTTTGGACGAAGCGTTGGACCGGTTGCCAGAAACATGGCGCGAGGTATTCCTGCTCAAAGTTGATGGATGGGCAGATGACCAGATCGCGGAGGCGGAGGGGATCTCGCCCGAGCAAGTCAGCCGCATGGTGGAAGCAAGCCGGGCATTCCTCGCCGAGCTCCTTCGTGAACGGCGACAAGAGCTAGAAGTGTTGTAGCGTGATTGGCCGATCGGGGGCGAGATGAATCCGATTCCGTACGAAATCGCGCTCTCGACCGACCTCTATGAGCTCACGATGGCGTCGAGCTATCACGCGCTTGGTTGGCACGGTCGAGCTGTGTTCAGCCTCTACGTGCGGAAACTCCCGGAACACCGGCATTTTTGCGTTGTTGCTGGGGTCAATGAGCTTTTGGAGCGCTTACTGCATTTCTACTTCGATGACCAGGCGCGTGCCTATCTTCGCTCGTTACCAGTGTTGCGACCTGAGTTTGTCGATGCGTTGGCAACGTTTCGCTTCCAGGGTGATATTTGGGCAGTTCGCGAAGGCACTGTGATTTTCCCTGAAGAGCCGATTCTCGAAGTTGAAGCGCCCATCGACCAGGCGCAGGTGATCGAGACACTCGTTCTGAATGCGATCCACTATCCGACACTGGTGGCCACCAAGGCAGCGCGCTGTGTTTTGGCTGCGCCGGGCAAGACACTGGTAGATTTCGGTCTTCGGCGGACTCCTAGTCTTGATGCGGGGCTGGCGGCGGCGCGCGCCGCGTATTTGGTGGGTTTTGCGGCGACCAGTAATGTGTTAGCTGGGGCGCGATACGGCATCCCGGTGTCTGGAACTGTGGCTCATTCCTACATTGAGTCTTTCCCCTCTGAGCTTGAAGCCTTTCGGGCGTTCGCCCGGACCTATCCCGGTGATCCGATTCTGTTAATTGACACCTATGACACACTCCGGGGTGCGGAGCATGCAGTCATGGTTGCACGTGAGCTGAGGCAGGAGGGGCGACGGATTCGTGCAGTTCGTTTAGATAGTGGTGATCTTGCAAGCCTGAGCCGGGCAGTACGTCGAATTCTCGACCAGGCGGGATTTCCTGATATTCAGATTTTCGCCAGCGGGGGATTGGACGAGTACGAGCTTGCAGCACTTGAGGCAGAGGGGGCTCCGATCGACGGCTATGGGGTGGGGTCGCGGCTGGGCACTTCGGCCGATGCGCCATTGGCCGATATGGCGTACAAGCTGGTGGAGTATGAAGGTCAGCCAGTATTGAAGCTCAGTACAGGCAAGCGGACATTGGTTGGGGCAAAGCAAGTTTGGCGTCGTCTTGGACCGGACGGGAAGTATAGCGAGGATATGATCGCATTGCGAGACGAGCCACCGCCTGGACCGGACTGGATTCCTCTCCTGCGACCGGTCATGCGTGGCGGAACAATTCTCGAATTGCCCAGCTTGATCGATCTTCGAGCACACCATCAGGAAGAGATGGCGCGGTTACCGGACTGGTTGCGGTCGCTCTCGCCACGTGGCAGGTATCCAGTGCGATTGAGCGATAGGCTGCAGAGTCGGCAGCGTGAAGCAGAGCATTTGGTGAGGCAGCGTGAGGGGCTGTAGCCATGCTCCATCGCGTTCGCTTAGCACCAGTGCAGCTGGATGCATACCGTGAAGTGACTCCCGAGAGTCAGGTCGAGGAGGTGGCTGAGCTTGGGCGCCAACTCCGGGGACTGCGTGTGGCGCACATTAACGCTACCCCGTACGGAGGCGGGGTGTCTGAACTTCTGCGCTCGAGTGTTGCACTCGAATGTGGACTCGGGTTGGCTGTGGACTGGCTGGTTATCTCTGGTGACAGTCGATTTTTTGAAGTGACAAAGGCACTCCATAATGGTCTACAAGGTGCACCCTTTGCCTTCACGGCGGATGTCGAAGAGATATACCTTCTAAATAATCGTGCGAATGCTGCTACTATTCCCTCAGACTATGACATCATCGTTATCCATGATCCGCAGCCGGCGGCGATACGGGCTTTTGCACCGCACCAGGGAGCGCGGTGGGTGTGGCGGTGTCATATCGATACGTCTGAGCCAGACCCGGCTGCCGAAGCGTTTCTCCTTCCATGGTTAGAGGGTTATGACGCCCTGGTCTTCACGTTGGCAGACTTTGTACTCCCTGCCCTGCGTGGACGGACGGTTGAGATTTTTCCGCCAGGTATCGATCCACTAAGCCCGAAGAACCTTCCGCTACCGGCGTCCCTCTGTCGTCGGATTGTTAGCTGGTACGGTGTGGATCATCAACGGCCGCTGATGATCCAAGTCTCACGTTTCGATCCGTGGAAAGATCCACTCGGTGTCATACGGGTGTTTCGTCGCGTCCGTGAGCAGGTCCCGGGTGTTCAATTAGCCCTCATCGGGGCGATGGCGCTGGATGATCCGGAAGGGTGGCGTATTTACGAGCAAGTGCGTCGCCAGGCAGAACAAGATAGCGATATCTTGGTTGGGACGAACCTAACGGGGATCAGCTTTATTGAAGTCAATGCCTTTCAGCACTGTGCATGGGTGGTGGTGCAGAAATCGCGGCGCGAAGGCTTTGGGCTGGTTGTCAGCGAAGCGCTGTGGAAGGAGACGCCGGTTGTCGCTGGGCGGAGCGGTGGCATTACGCTGCAGATGGCTGACGGGGAGGGAGGCTATCTGGTCGACCCTGAGGACGAGGAAACATTTACCGAGCGGGTTGTTACACTGTTGCAAAACCGGGAGCTTGCGCGCCGACTTGGACAACTGGGACGGCAGAGGGTGCGCGAGCATTTCTTACTTACCCGCTACGTCGCTGATGAGTTACGGCTGTTTGCCCGGCTGATCTCAACTGGTCGGGCCATCGATACGAGGGGAACGGCACCGTGAACGTGACGGACAATCGCGAGTGGTTGGAGACGATACGGGCGCGGCTGGAGCAGCGGCGAGAGGAGCTTGAACGGCAATATCAACAGGGGCTTCGGTTCCTGGTCGCTGAGGGTCAAAGCCAGGCGGATGAAGGAACAGTAGCTAGTCATCCGGCCGATGCCGCGAGCGATGTGATGATGGCCGAATACCAGCAGACGATGTTAAGAACGTTGGAGGAAGAACTCCAAGAGGTACGTCTCGCGCTCGAGCGGATTATGGAAGGCCGATACGGAATTTGCGTCGACTGTGGACGCCCCATTGAACGCGAGCGACTGGAGGCAGTACCCTGGGCGGCACGGTGTATTGCAGATCAGGGGCGCTTCGAGAAAGAAGTTGAGCGACAGCGCCGTTCAAGCTAGCGCACAACTTATTGCATGAGTAGGGTCGGATCAGGTGGGCGTTTGCGTAAACGTAGCCGTCGCCACGGGCGGCTGAATACGATGCCGAATGTCAAACCGCTTGCCGTCCCAATGGCAAAGCTTAAGAGAAGCAGAGTCCATCTCCGCCCAGGTACTTGCCGCATTCTCTCTCCTCACGTTATTGGATAACCAGCACTCGCTGCGCTGCTGCCCAGTGCTCTTCGAGGCGATAATACGCACGCTGCTCGGGCGTGAACAGGTGAATAACGACTGCTCCGTAGTCTAAAATGACCCACCCGGACTCGGGTTCACCTTCGACGCCTTGAAGAGTGACTCCCATTTCGTCTAGAGCGTCTCTGATGTGCGCTGCTAGGGCTCGGAGTTGACGAGCGTTATTCGCTGTGCAGAGCACGAAAAGGTCGAAGAAGGGGATGACTGCTGTGAGATCAAGCACTTGAATGTCTGTGGCGAGTGCATCCGCTGCCGTTTCTGCAGCTACTCGGGCAATCTGCTGAGGCGTCAGACGAATTCCATCGTATACCTGTGTCATCGTCACCTCACTCGAAGAGTGTCGGGGTCAAGCCCCGCAGTGGGCCTGGTAGGATTCGAACCTACGACCCTGAGGTTATGAGCCTCGTGCTCTGCCGCTGAGCTACAGGCCCTCATCGCGCTCCAATTTTAGCGTCTTGGAGGAGCGGGCGCCACCCTCTCCATAGTACCATTGCGCGGCGACTGAGGGTGGTGCAGGAGTGGAACGGGATACGGTGGTAAGGAACGAGTACGCCGAACTGCGTCGACGCCGCCTCGTCATCCCTGCGCTGTCGCTCGTTCTCTTGGTCGGCCCATCGGGAGCTGGGAAGTCGACATTTGCTCGGACGCATTTCCGACCGACAGAGATTCTTTCCTCGGATGCGTTTCGTGCGATGATCGCGGACGATGAGGCAGATCAATCGGCGACTCGTGAGGCATTCCAAATTTTGCATCAGGTCGCGGAGGCGCGCCTCCGGCGGGGGCGCCTAACGGTGATCGATGCGACGAACACGACCCGAGAAGCACGTCTTCCCCTCCTCGAACTTGCCCGGCACTATCACGTCCCCTGTATCGCGATCATCTTCGATTACCCGCTGGATGTCTATTTGGAGCATGATCGACAGCGTCCTGGACGGCAAGTTGGGCGAGCAGTGATTGAACGCCAGCTGGCGCAGCTCACGGCGAATCGAAGTGCGCTCATGGAAGAACCCTATCAGCGTCGTTACTGGATACGGAGTCCGCAAGAGGCCAGCCATGCACTTCTTGTTCGGCGTCCTTTATCCTGTGACCGCCGGTGGTGGCATGGACCGTTTGATATCGTCGGTGACGTTCATGGCTGTTTTGACGAACTTGTCGAACTCCTAAAGCGCCTTGGCTACCGTCTGGCTGAGCGGCGCTCTCCTCGCGGAGAGGTTGAGTATGCGATTGCCCACCCCGAAGGAAGGCGACTGCTCTTCATCGGAGATCTGGTTGACCGCGGGCCCAAGATTATTCCGGTTCTGCGACTTGCAATGACTGCGTGTGCCCGTGGACGGGCTGCAGTTGTTTTAGGCAATCACGACCGAAAACTCCTGAGATATCTGACTGGGCATGCTGTCCGCCTGGCACATGGCTTCGAATTGACGGTCGAGCAACTTGAGGGAGAATCCGAGGATTTCAAAGCACGAGTTCGGCGATTTCTGCAGCGTCTTCCACACCACTTAGTTCTCGACGAGGGGCGTCTTGTGGTGGCACATGCAGGGCTGCCCCAGGAGTATCACGGACGAGATTCTCCCGTGGTGCGTCGTATTGCGCTTTTCGGCGTGACAACGGGTGAAGTGGACGAGCATGGTTTGCCAATCCGCGTGAATTGGGCACTCGCTTACCGTGGGCGAGCCATTGTTGTGTACGGGCATACACCCGTTTCGGAAGCAGTTTGGATCAATCGGACCATCAACATCGATACCGGCTGTGTTTTTGGTCATCGACTCACGGCGCTTCGCTACCCAGAGCTCGAGCTCGTATGGGTTCCTGCACGTCATGCGTATGCCGTTCCATCGCGTCGACTGCTCACTCCAGAGGACCTCACGCAGCCACTGCTTCTGCCACGTGAAGCAGCGGAGAAAGTTTTGGCACAGGAAATGCCGAGGAACGAGCGGCTGACGAGTGCAGTGACCAGTGCTCCTGGGGGTGATGGGGCAAGCGTGGCTTAGCGGTCTGCCGGGGCTTTTTGAGTGGATCTCTGAAGTGTGGCGACACTTCGGGGAAACCGGTTTTCGAGATGGGACCGGGAGTCGAGAAGTCATGAGCAAAGAGCAATTCGAGCCGGACGCGGTAGGCGATCATTGTTGAGTGCAGCCCACTACGCTCTGGGAACGGTATGTGAGGGGCTTGACATCTGTCAGCAGGCCGGCTATACTCGGGAATGTAAGTGGCGGTGAGCAGCCGCCGAGAAGTAATGCGGAAGTGGCTCAGCTGGTAGAGCACCTCCTTGCCAAGGAGGAGGTCGCGGGTTCGAATCCCGTCTTCCGCTCTGTAAGCCTCGGAAATTTTCCGAGGCTTTTTTGTCACACTGACACATCCTTCTCCTCCACGTCAGATTCTTCCGGCCGCGGACCATGGAGTTCAGGCGATCGGATCTCTTGTCCATGGACTCATCGCCCGAAGGTGTTTGACCAGGCTATTCACCGGCCCACAGCAAGGACCGGATTTTTCAAGGGGGCGTTATCTCTTCCTGCACCGAATACGACGGCCTACGAAAGGTGTGTTTGCGCATTTGAGGGATGTTGCACCAGTACGTTTACTTGGTTCTCGAGGCTGCTTCCAATTTGCCCTACAAGTGCAGATCGAATGGGTGATGTTTCACCACAGCTTGTCAGGAAACGGAGCGAGGCGAAGGATGCTCATTGGGCTCTTGGGTAAGACACCTCGCGATACCTATCAAAAATTGTGAACACTCGTGTGTTCCGATGTCAGAAAAAGCCGCCGTACCTTTGAATAGCCACAGACAACAGATCTTCGCCGCCGTCAAGCGTCGAACAGAGAGTAATGAGATGCATGATCTACTTTTTACTTAGCGCGCCTGGTCAATTCGCTTCTCCAGTCTCCATCGGTAGCCGATTTCGGAACGTTGACCGTGAGCACAGGAGTCAGCAGTTTGCTCACCGGTCGTGTTGCAGTGTTGCAAGCCGAATCGTCTGGCTCAGGTGACTTGGTAGGGGGATCGGGGTAGGTGGGCGTAAGAGTTATATCCGGCAGTAGCACATATCGCCACCCTCGCCTCACTGGACAGGTTGCTACCAAGATACTCTGGTTGGGCGTTGATCGGTTGACGTTGCACCCGTTTTTGCGTTGGTGCGGGGAGCGGGATTCGAACCCGCACGGGAGGTCATCCCTGCCATTTTTAAGACGGCTGCGTCTGCCATTCCGCCATCCCCGCTTACTTCCATCACTACCATTATGCGCTGTCAGGCGCTCTTTTGCCGAGCCTCTGAACCCGTTTTGCTGCCGTGCATAGAGCTGTCTCCATTGCAGAACGGTACGAGCGACTTGTCCAGTTAACCAGGCATGCTGGTCAGAGCCCATACGGAGTTATCTTTTCTGTTCTCGGGTGATCAGCTGGACTGGCAATTGCTCCTTCTGTCGCATTGCATGTCACGCAAGCCATGGAAGGAACCGTTTGGTCCCGACAGAGGACAAGGGAATGCTGGTTGGAAGCGTGGGCACGCGTGCTACTATGCCCACAATCTATGGTGACACCTCCCACTTCCTCAGTCTAGCCAGCAGCGGATGCGGAGAAGCCGCTCTCAACCACAAGGGTACGAAGTGGTGTTCTCTGCCGTGGGACACTCTTCCAATGATCCGAGAGCGGAAACACGGTAACTCATGCGGGCGATTCCTTGGGGGCACCTTGCGCACTGTGCGGGGCATCCAAGCTCCGTGCCGCCAAAGCGTGGAGCGTTGATCATTCATTAGGCGGGTCACGCCGCTTGGTCCCTAAGCTAAGTGTCCGTAGTCTGACCCGTGGGGTTAACGGAGAGCCTGTGTGCCAGGGCGGCATGTGATGGATAGGCGGTCTCGAAGCTTTTGCGCAGGCATCCGTCACCCGCTCAAGAATGCCAAGAGAGTCCAGAGACAGCGTCGATGTTGTCTGCGGCGAATAACTTCTTAGGTGTCCCAGCGCGTGGTTGCCCATCTGGTCCGAGTGTGAATTCGATGGTGTATACCGCGAAACCTTCCCGTTCAAGCTGGAGAAAGGCGATGGTACGGCCATCAGCTGACCACGTAGGGCTCGCGACGACACCGGAATCTGTCAGCTGTGTCGGTTGTCCTCCTGATGCTGGAATGACAAACAGGTCATTGGCGTCCCCCTTACGCCCAACATAAACGATCCAGTTTCCGTCTGGGGACCATGCCGGGGCATACTGGCCATCATCTCCCTGAACGAGGGGTGTCAATTCGCCTGTGCGAAGATTGACGATCCAGATGTCAGTTCGCCGGCTGAGTCCATCCTCGCGGGTGACTCGATGGACGAAGGCGATTCGCGTTCCATCTGGCGAGAAGGTGGGCTGATCCACGTTGTCACCGAGGCGCGTGGTCGGTTCCAGGCGCTGAGGTGTTCCTCCTTGACTTGGGATAAGCCAAAGGAAGTTTTTAAGCGAGTTGAGATCTGACACGTAGACGATCGTTGCACCGTCAGGTGACCAAGCGGGACTAAGTGCCCACACCGCATTTTGCACATATTGGTAGGAACCCGGTGTGAAAGCGGGCTGGTTGCGCGTAAGCTGTCGTGTATTGCGGCTGTTGACGTGGGTAACGTACAGATCGGAGAAGGCGTCTCCCATCCGGATGAAGGCAATGCGTGTACCATCAGGTGACCAGCGGGGCCAGGCTGCGTTGCCAAGTTCAAGCATGCGACGGATCTTGCCATTTTCCCACACGTAAATGTCACCGTTCTGTACGAATAACATCTTGCCGCTTGGGGTCGCAGCAAGAGCTACCCGCTCGCTCTTTGACGAAGAGGCACAGGACGGAGCGATCACAAGCAACAGTGTCAGTATCAGCGTGGGCAGTGATAGCCGAGATCCTCTAAAGCACGCCGGGCCTCTGCTAGTTCGTCCCATGGTCGACGTTCGTTGCCATAAATGATGCACTGCTCATGCCCTTTCCCCAAGAGCAAGACGATATCACCAGGCTGTGCCCGTTGCAGTGCCTCCCGAATCGCTATCCGGCGATCTTCGATACGCAGATAGTGCTGTCCTTCACGTGCACCAGCTGAACGCATCCCTTCAGCGATGTCATTGATAATGGCCCATGGATTCTCAAAGCGCGGATCCTCGGACGTGAGGATGGCGAAATCGGCCCACCGAGCGGTGATAGCGCCCTGGAGTCGGCGCTTGATACGGTCTCGCTCACCAGCACTACCGAAAACAACGATAACGCGTCCTGCCGCGATCTGTCGAGCCAGCGGCAAGACTCGCTGGAAGGACTCGGGGGTATGGGCGTAGTCGACGATCACGCTGAACGGTTGTCCACAATCGACCTTTGTGAAGCGACCGGGTACACTGACAAGCTCTTCAAGCCCGCGAATGATCACGTCTAGTGGAAGACCAAGAATAAGCCCGACCCCTGCTGCTGCGAGTGCGTTCTCGACGTTCCATGGTCCTACGAGCTGGAGCGTGACATTGGCGATCTGCTCCTTGAAGCGTAAACGGAAGGTAGTTCCCTCTGTGGAGACGCGGATCGCGTCAGCAGTCAATAGCGCCTGCCCGCTGACGGAATACCAGAGGATCGGCGCGTCTCCGGCAAAGTGAGCTAGTGAACGAGCCCCCTCATCGTCGGCGTTCAAGACGATACCAGTGGGGTATGGACGGTTGCCACGATCGCGAACGAATTCGAGGAGCTTCCCTTTCGCTCGACGGTAGTTTTCGATGCTGCCGTGGAAGTCCAAGTGCTCCTGGGTAACGTTCGTGACGACGGCGATGTCGAACGGGCAGTGATCGAGGCGATGGAGGGCAAGACCATGGCTCGTTGCTTCGAGAACAGCCCAGTCAACATCGACAGCGCGCATTTCGGCCAAAAGACGTTGCACGTCGAGAGACTGAGGGGTTGTTTGTCGCAAGTCATGCTGATAGCACGTGTCACCGATACGGATCGTTACAGTACCAATTAACCCGGTGCGGTAGCCTGCGGCTCGCAGGATACTCTCGATGAGAAAGGTTGTGGTAGTTTTCCCGTCAGTTCCGGTGACACCAACAAGTCCGAGGCTCTGAGCTGGAAACTGGTAAAAACGAGCAGCGAGCGTTGCTAGGGCAACTCGAGTATCGGCTGTACGGGCAATCGCCGGCAGCTGCACAGTTGCTTGGTCTGGCCATGCTTCCACGAGTGCTGCGACCGCACCACGAGCCTGAGCGTCGGCAAGATAGAAGTGGCCGTCTGTGTGCTCGCCGCGAAGCGCGACGAAGAGACTTCCTGGGCTGGCACATCGCGAGTCGTACACGATGGACTTGATATCAACGGTGGGATCGCCTTGAAGTTCGACAGGAAGGTCGCGCAGCAATTCTTGGAGTTGTGGCATGTGGTCAGGCTCCTAACGGGCGTAAGCGTCGCCATAACCAAACTAGGAGCGGCTGGCGGACGAGCTCCCGCGTGCCGGGGTAAGTATACGGATGCCCGCCGAAGCCGAGCTTGAAGCGGTAAACGCCCCAGAGTCCGACGCGGACGTTGAGGTGGTTCTCGTCCGCCTCAGGCGGGAGCTCGTTTGACTCAGGAATGCCCCACAGATCGTACCACCGGCAGCCGCGTGCACGAGCCCATTGCATAGCAGCCCATTGAACCGCGTAGGCCGGCATATGTCGTTGTAGTTCAGTTCGGGAGGCGCCATATAAGTACACGGCTTCCTCGCCAAAGCGAACAACCAAGGCAGCCGCAGCTGGCTGCCCCTCGAATTCTGCGAAGAGCACTGCAGCGTCGTCATTGAACTCACGGAGGAGATCACGGAAGTAGTCGATGCGGTGAATACCGAAGCCGTCTCTCTTGGCTGTCTCACGAAGGAGCTCGTAGAAGGTTGGGAGTTCTGCGGGTGAGGCTTGACGAGTGGTCACACCACGCCGGAACGCCAGCCGCACATTGTAACGCGTTTTCGGTTTCATTTGGTTGAGAAGTTGGTTGTCATCACCGAGGGGGACGCGCAAGGTACGCCGAGGCTGGATGACGAAGGGACTCGAACGCCAACCAAGATGTTCTGGTAGAAGCGCAAGACCACGCTCATCTTCTGGCTCGGCAAGAACGATGATTGCACGAGTTTCATGAGCCAGGCGGTCGACGGTCTTGCGAAAAGCAACCGCAAGCTCAGGTGACACAGCATCTACCAGTGGGCCACGCGGGATGTAAAGGAGCGACAAGCCGTAGGCCTGCCTGAGGAGAATCTGGGCGAGGCCAGTGGCACCGCCGATCCGGACGATGATCCGAAAAGGTTTCCAGCCGTGTTTTCTCTTGAACTCGCCCCATCGCCAGCTCTGGAGGAGGTGCCCCCCAAACTGTAAGACAAGAGCATCCCATGTCTCTGAGTCTTTGATTGTCTCTGCAGGAGTCGGCAACATTACCATGGTGTTGGACGGAGAGGGTCAACGGCGAAAACCGCTTCGGCGAGTGCCTCTTCTGCCGCCTCCCGTACTACTGGATCGGCTGAGCGGGCTAGCCGACGAAGAACATTCGTGGCCACGATGCCACCGATTCGCCCCAAAGCAAGGATTGCCGCTCCTTGGACATCGCGATCGGGATCAGTAGTGAGGCTAATCAAATCGTCGACTGCTTCCTCTGCCCCTAGCTCGCCGCAGGCGGTCGCGGCCTCGTAGCGGCGTTCTGGATCCTCGGCGTGGAGTTCCTCAAGCAGGAGGGGGAGCCAGCGGCGATCAAGTGAGCGACCCATCGCGTACAGGGCACTGGCACGCAGTAGTGGGTCCCCTGACCAGTATGCTTCCTCGATTGCCGTGATGACTGTCGTATCTGCATAGACGGCGGCCGACTCCAGTGCTCGGCGTCGAACCTCGATCGGTTCGCGTGAGTCGAGCAGTGCAAGGAGTGCGGTGCGCAGTCCCTCACTCTCCTGCTGAGGGAGTCGGCCTAAGACGTCGAGTTCAGTGAACCGTCCGAGGGCTTGAGCGAGTGCTGCGCGGACTGGAATCTCGGTCTCAACCGTGAGTCGAGCCAGCAGTCGCCTTAAGACGGCCGGATCGTCTTCCTCCCAGAGTCCCTCCACGGCGCTCTGGCGTACTTGCGTGTCTGGGTCGTCCAGAGCGATCAAGAAGACCTGACGAAAATTCAATGAGAGGTTCAATTCACTCAGTTCGACCATCTCTCTCACAATCCGCCGGCGACTGGCGACCGGAACTGTCAGCCACAGCTGGCGCAGAGTGCGTGCGGTGGTACGCGGGAGATCGGAAAGCTGGGCGATATCGCTGGCACGCGTTTGTTCGCTCAAGCGAGCGAGAAGCTTTTGAAGATCGGGTATCTCTCCCATGTCACCTCGTCTGCTTCTCATCGATGTGGAGTGAAGTAGTACAAGTCTGCGATGTCTGGATCCGCTTCGAATTGTGGAAACTCTCCGGAGGTCAGGAGTTGCCGGATCTTCTCTGCACTCAATGGACGCTCAACGTTGACCCCCGCAACGAGATCATCGAGCGTTGCCATGTATCGTGGTGACTCTGCCGTACTCACATTCTCTCCGACCCGCTCGAACGTGATCTCCAGGACACGCTCGTAGGAGCGGCGTGTTCGTTCGTCAAGTGGTTCTTGTCCAGCAAAGCGCGGAAACCGCTGTTCGGTGAGCAGCATGCTATCCTGGACCGCGCAGAAATACGTCGTAGGCTTGAACATGTACCTGCGCTGCTTCTCGTCCAGTACCAGGAGACGGCGCTCCTGCCGAGAGATCGGCAAATAGTCGATGATCAGATGCCCTGGCTGTTCTGAGCGCTCGAGAGTGATGAGCGCGCCAGGAACAAGGTTAGCGGAAAAGAAGCGTTCGAACCCGAAGAGAAAACCTCCTCGGTTCGCGGTGGGGTAGCGAAGTTCCACATAGAATGTTTCGTGCGTCTGCGGCGCTTCGAAGCGAAGGAAAGCGCGCGTCTGACCAGGGTACACGCGTGGTGGCAAAACTGATGCCAGCAAGGCATTGTAGGGCAAGACCCCGTAGTAATGCTCATAAAAGGTTAATACGTGATCGACGACCGTCTCACTGCCAGGCGTACTTACCTGAGGTTCTTCCAGGAGGAACCGGTAATCCTGACCGATATCGGCGGGGCGGCGCTTCGGAGCAGGAACGGGGTTAACCTCGCGCACCGTCCAAGCATGAGCGCCCGGTACGCCAACAAATTCGAAATCGTCTTCGCTTGCCAAGCGCACATCCAGAGCGAGCTGATGCACGTTAAAGTCAGCGGCAGTGGGACGGACTCCTAAGATGACCTCAAGGAGCTCAGTGTCTGGTAGTGGCTCACCGCGTTCGACGATGTATTCGCGGATGCGTCGCACATCTCCACGGGACAGACGTGGCACAAGCTCGACGGGAGCCCAGAGATCACCGAACCCAACAACATCCGGTGTGCTGGCGAGTGTGGCACGGATTGCGGCAGCCAGCTCCTCATCGGAGAGCATCGAGATATCTTGGACGACCTGGGGGCTGGGCTGCGCCATGACCGGAATCTCCTCGGCCGGTGCCCGTTCCTCCTCGCTGACTGCGGGCACTCGTTCGGGGACCGGTTGACGCCGCACTGGAGTGACGGTCTGCGGCGGTGGCTCCATAAAACGCCGGGGGAGTTGATGTGCGGTGTCAATCAGTGCCTCGGGGGGCAAGGGGGGCTTACCTGCACGTGTGGTTGCAACAAGTACCTTCCCTTCTTCTGTTTCCAGGGCGAAGACATGCGGGTTCGCGGTGATCGCCTTCTGGAGTCGCTCTGCCCACTCGGCAGGTGAGGCGGCTTGCTCAATTGTCGAGAAATGTTCGGCCAGCACTACCAGCGGAACCCGAATCGGCGCACTCAACGGATAGAAGCGTGCAGTTGCCTGGAGCAAGGCAAAGACACGCTGAGCAAGACGCTGTTCCTCCTCACTCCCTACAAATTCGATTGCAGATGGAATCGGTAGCTGGGTCGTCTCAGCCACGCTCTCTGCTCCCTTTGATGACATGTCGCGGCTCGTCACACGGTTTGGAGACGTTCACGAAGCAAGCGTACTAGTTCCTCCGTCGTCGCCGGGCGACCGAGCTCACGGAGGATTTGTATGAGTATCTTCTGAGCTTCGGAGCTGAGGGACAGTGTGGACATGCCACCCCCTTCAGTCACGCCAGAGAACAAGGATACAGCCTCCTGGTCTACCTGGCAACAGGGGGCAGCTGGCTGAGAGTGTGCCGGCCGTCGTACTCGCTGGGTCGGATCAAGATTGTCGTTATGTGGTGTGGACCGGCGACAAAACCTTTGGCTTGAGGCAAGGCTGCTTGCCTCACTTCCCTGGGTGATCTTTCCATCACGCGCGAGCGAGAGCAAGCGCCACAGCACCGATCACCGGCGCGTCTGATCCAAGTTCGGCAACCGCGATGCGCACGCGCCGGAGCGATGCTGGGTACGCAAACTGGCGTACCCGTGCCTGGAGTGGTTCCAAAAGTTCGTGACCGGCTTCGGCGACTGGTCCGCCAACGATAACCGCTTCGGGATTCAGTGTTGCGATTAAGGAGGCGATTGCCAGACCGAGCACTTGGACAGTGTCGTCAAGTACCCGGCGGATGGTTGGACTCACTCGGGCAAACTCGAATACGCGGCGAGTTGTTAACTGGCCGGACAGCAGCTGCTGTCCGGGGTCATCTGGGGCGAGGAGTAGAGCTTCAAGGACACGAGCGATGATGGCGGGCTCAGAGGCATAGGCTTCAAGGTGCCCTGGCTTCCCACACGAACACGTTGGTCCTCCGGCTGCCACCACCATATGACCGATCTCACCCGCAGTATTGCTGGCGCCATAGACCAGGCGTCCATCGACAAGAATGCCCCCGCCAACGCCTGTTCCGAGATGGAGATAAATCACTGTCTGACAACCGCGAGCTGCCCCGAAGACTGCTTCACCGAAGGCTGCAGCACGAGCATCGTTTTCCAGAACCGTTGGAACACCAAGGCGTTCCTCGATCAAGGCTGCCAAGGGATATTGCTCAAAGCCGGGTGAGCGGGGTGATAAGATCGTCAAGCCCCGGACCGGATCGACTGGTCCACCGAAAGCGATGCCGGCTGCTTTCACATCGAGGAGGGCCAAACCAGCGCGTGTCGAGGCCTGATGGGCGAGCTGGGTCAGGCGCCGCAGTACACCTGATGCGTCTAAATGATCGAGCGGTTCCGACGCTTCACCAAGGATGCGGCCTGTTCCATCAGCGACGGCTGCACGCAGCATGCCACCTGCAATTGCAAGTCCGAGGACTCGGTCCGTTGCGGCTGGTGGGCGGGCGCGGAACCGCCGCACAGTCAATTCTGTCATCGCCCGCGATCCGATCGACTCGGCGACGCGGCACTGTAGGCGTTGTATCCTACCACCCATGATCGGGGAGGGGAAGGACTCTAGGAAGGTGGAGACGCGACGGCCTGTTGAGCTAGAACAGCCGAGGGTGGACTATCTCGCCGGGCTGGGCTTTGCCTTCTTCGGTGTGTTAGCTGTCTCGACCAGTGCGGTCTTCATCCGACTGGCTGATGGTGTGAGCGCGTTCGAGATAGCGTTTTGGCGCCTGGTGGTGGCCACCAGCGTGCTACTCCCATTTACTCGGTCCAGTCGAGCCTGGGGGGTAGTACGCGATGTGGGTTGGATGCGACTCGCACTCTATGGTGGAACGCTTGCGGTGCACTTTGTTGCGTACAACGCTGCATTGCGCTTTGCACCGGTCGCACACGTACTTCCGTTGCTCTATACCTCTACCATCATGCTGGCTGCTCTCTCCGCGCTGACACTGGGCGAACCGCTACGCCGAGCCCAGCTGGTGGGCATAATTTTGGTTCTTCTTGGTGTTATTGTCCTCGCCGGTTTTGAGCCCCAGTTCAATGCACGTATCGCACTTGGGGACAGCCTCGCGTTGGTCTCGGCGGCAGCCTATGCTGCTTATTCGCTGGTGGGACGACGGGAGCGGACACGTCTGCCGCTCTTTGTTTATGCAGTCGCGGTTTATGGGTTTGCGGCACTCTGGGTTCTCCCGTTCGCGCTTGTGGCGGCCATACAGAGCGGTGCTGGGCTGGCACGCTACGATTGGAATGTCGTTATAGCGTTACTCGGTCTTGGACTGATACCCAATACGCTTGGTCATACCCTGTATAACGCAAGTGTGCGTCGCCTGAATGCTGCCGTTGCCAACGTTATTTATACCCAAGAGATAACTGGAGCGATCATTTTAGCCTGGCTGATCCTGGGTGAGATTCCCAGCACGAACGCGATTGCTGGTGCAGGCGTCATGTTGCTGGGAATTCTGCTCGTTTTGCTACGTTAGTGGAGTTTCGCAAGAAGGGCAGCTGCGGTCGTCAGATCGTACAGTTCGACTTCCACCTCACTCCCAGGCGGTGCCTCCGACCATTCCTCTGGGATGACTGCGAG
>CALIMB010000028.1 GCA_938028665.1 uncultured Thermomicrobium sp.
CCCCTTTCAGTGGGACGAGCCTTGAGGCTGTTTCTTGCTCTCATGCCTCCCCTGCTGTCAGTCGTTGTTGCGCAGCAGCCCAAGCTGAGTGCCGTGTTCTGGCGTACCAGGACGCGCGCCAATCGTCCTATGGTCGAGGGATGGGCAGCGCAGGCCTGGATGTGGGAACCGGCACGAATGACCAACGTCTGTGGTAAGGGGGACTGTGAGGCCACCAATTCCTTGGGCGAAGGCGCTGGTGTCCGCTTGGTGCCGGACTTTGAGAAGACTCATATGACGGTGAGCGATCCCGGTAGTGATCCGGTTAACCAGTGGTCTGTCAGCAACAATCTTCTAGCCAAAGAACCGTTGACCGAGAAGCTTCCGCTTGATCAGAACCAATGTCGCCTGGGTCGACGAGCGCAGATGCTCGTCGCCGGTGACTTGAATGATCGTCATGGTCCCAGTGATGCGACCTTGGCACCGCTTCTCGGCTATCAACCGTCCCTGGTCGGTATGATGACCATCCAGGGGATCGACCGAAACGGCAGAGCAGGGGCTGGCCAGGCGCTGGCGCCCTCGGTACGGGCTACCCCGGTTCATGTGTGGAAGATGAACCTGGGAATGGCGAGTATCTTCGGTGACTGTTTGAACGCTCGCGGTGCAGTTTCTATCGATGGCGTGTTCCGTGATGAATGGCTTTTCGCGAATTCGTTGTGCGTTGCTGGCTTACCACTGCCTGAAGTCTCTTGGCCCACGGTAGTGGTCCGTGGTGTTCCGAAGCGCGTACTGGTGCAAGTCTTCGAGCGGTGTGTGCCGACGTATACTCTGGAAAACCCGCAGAGCTGGCGGTGTGAGGCCGGTAGCAGGGGTTTGGATTCTGAACAGGGGCGCGATGGACAGCTTGGGCAGCAGCCAGTCTCCCGGGAGAGCGCTCAGATGCTCAGGTTTCCCTCTGACGATACTGTTGTCCCAACACTCGTCCAAGTCGTTGCGAGTTTGGAGCCACTGAAAACAGTTCTGCGATCCTCAGCGCTGGCCCATTCCGCCTGGCAGGTAAATAGCGAACGCCGACGTGCCTTCATTTACGATTGTGGGCGAGTCATGCGCGGGACCGTGCCACCTCCACCACTGTTCACCTTCCATATCATAGTGAGGCTCGACCGATATAAGCAAGGTGCCGCCAATGTGCAGTGCAATCTGGAACGTCATGATCCCGTACCAATGTGTGGGTGCTTAATGGAGGCAAGAGATGGAGTGGCGATAGCAGCACTCTGTGCATTGTGAACCTACTTTTCTGTCGAGCAGTACTGCCGTGGTCAGTTGGTCCCATGCAGTAGCTTCTCGGGTGTGAGAAGCGGTGTACCGTGTTCGAAGGGAGACCGGAAGTGGCGCAAGAACAGACACCGTCGGAGCCGCAGTTTACTGGGATGCCTACTCCACCCAAATCGGAACGATGGCTTCTGCATCTCCTTGCACTGCAATTAGTACTGGTATTTGTTGTCGTCATTGGTGCGATTCTCTTGCTCAGAGAATTACGAGCGCTCGACCGCGCGGTGGGTCGGTTCGGGTCTGATGTTGCCACTGTCCAGCAAAAAGTTAACGAGTTAGAGGTTCGACTCGATACTGTCTCCCAGCGCAGTGAGCAGATCGCAAACCAGGTTGATGCGTTAGTTCAGGGGAAAAGCGCTGCAGCCGCTCCGAGCTCCCTGCCTCCCATCCGACCGCCAGACCTCAAGGATCTTGCCCAGGTACCGCGTGAGAGGCGGATACTTGGTAATCCGACTGCGCCGCTCCGCGTGGTGGTGTGGGGGGACTACCAGTGCCCTGCTTGTGCAACCTTCGAGCGGCAGCTGTTTCCGCAGATACTTGAGCGATATATCATTCCGGGTCGAGTGCGTTGGGAGTTCCGTGACCTTGTGTTTATCGGGCCTGAATCTCTCCGCGCTGCGGAAGCTGCCGCCTGCGCCGAAGAGCAGGGGAAGTTTTGGGAATATCACAGGGGACTATACGAGAACTTCGTCGGGTCGAACCGCGGCTCCTATACAGACGCTCGGCTGACTGAGCTTGCTGCGGTGCTCGGTCTTGATGTTGAAGCCTTTCAGTCTTGCCTTGTCAGTGGCCGTCATGTGCCAGCTATTCGTGAGAGTATTCAACAAGCGCTGGATGCAGGCGTTCAGGCAACCCCCTCCTTCAGTATCAATGGCGGTGCGCCGTTCACCATTGCTCGGGCCGAAGACTTATTCTCACGAATCGAAGGAGCACTCCCATGAGTGCCATCCGCGGTTCCCAACACGGCAAGGCTCCTCCCTATTCCCGAGTCCCTTGCTCTATTCCCGGTATGGAATCTCGGCTCTATAGCTACTGGGCTTATGAGGTACCAAAGAATAGTATTACGCCATATACACGCTATAGCAGTATCACCAAGATACGTTCTGAGTGTAGCAGCTCTTGCCCTGTGGAAAGTAAGGATGCGCAGCTCTCGGTTTCGATCAATCTGCGGGTGAATATGCCACCACTGCTTAGCAGGGTAGCCGTGTTAGCAAGCCTCGGCCCTTCACAGCTCTTCCAAGCCATGAGAATGGCAAGGGCGCTGCGCGCTGAGTCACGGTGCCGCTGCGGGCAACGGACTGAATCATGTCAAAAGTTGCATCGCCCAGTGGATGAGACGACTACCTTGAGAATGATGCCCCAGCTGAACCAATCACGCGACGTTGCACTACCTCCAGAGCCTTACTCCCCAGCTCTCGTCATGCTCCCTTTCAGTCGGGAGAGAAGGCTCCTGCTCGCCTTGTCTCTGTCCGTACACGCCGTTGCCCGTGGCAACCAACTGGAGCACGGCGCTCACACCGAGGCACGTGGTGTCCTCTCTAGCCTAAGGAGATTTGATCACGTTCACTCCCTGCAAACGGACGCTGCATTCAATCCCAGAGTGAGTGGTGCCTCACTGCTCAATGACTGGGGCCTTGTTGCCAGTATGCTTGCAGATAGGGTGCCGTGGGACAGTGACATTCCAGTGCCAGGACTGCACTTCTTCGTCGCCAGCAAGGAGGTCGAACGTGTCCTGCTCTGTTCCTCGTAAGGAGGGTCATCAACCATGAACACGCAGCCACAATACCAGCCGTTCCGTCTGCCGCTTGTCACCCTCACTCCGCTCTTTCTCAGTGGGGCGGAGCCGCGCGGCGAGCCTGAACTCCGTGCCAGCTCCATCCGCGGTGCCCTCCGTTTTTGGTTCCGTGCACTGCTCGGTGGCTGCTTTGGCGCAGATGAGCAAGCACTGCAAGAGATTCGAAGGCAAGAAGCGCAAACCTTCGGGGCAGCCGGTGGACGTGACAGTGCAGGCGCATCGAAAGTTGTCGTGCGCGTCGATCGGTCTGAATCGATTCCTAAGCACAAGTGGAATGCAGCCCGTAATTCTGATCGGAACTACCTTCTCTTCTCTATGGGCAAAACGACGGTTCGTGGCCAAGAGCTCGCCGCTCGCGCCTACATTAAGCCCGCGTTTGCTTTTGATCTTGAACTTGCCCCTCGCCCGGGTGTCCCTGAAAAGGAGGGAAAGGAGGCACTCTTCAACGCGGTCCGTGCTGCCTGGCTCCTCTTGCACCTCGGTGGCATTGGTGCGCGTGCTCGCCGTCTCGGTGGTGCACTGGCCCATCGCCCTGTTTCGCGCCGCACTGCTGAGGGACGGGTGATAACGTCAGCCCCCCGGCATCTGAGTCTTCCTTTTGAACTCGATCCATCACCGAGACAAGCGGCTCAGGAGGTGGGTGAAGCATTAACGTCTCTTCGCAAGCGTCTCCGTGCCCGCCCGGACGCCAACCCTGATCGCCCAGCATGGGAGGTTCTCGACCCTCGCTGGTGCCGCATCTGGATCTTCGGTAAGCCAGACTGGACGAGTGGTGAACGTGGCTGGGAAGTAGTGGCCGAT
>CALIMB010000029.1 GCA_938028665.1 uncultured Thermomicrobium sp.
GTTATCGGCACCGGAAATCACTATGTGCTTGACTGCCTAGCCGGAACCATGCTGGCTATCTCCGCCTGGTACCTTGTCCCTCGTCTGCTAATCCACCCCGCGGAGAATCGCCTCCCTGTACCACTCCCGACAGAGCTTTCGACTCGTCATCGTCTCCTGGGTTAGGGCGTCATTGTGTTGCTGACGTTTGGTGCTGCCCTGATTCACTAAAGCAAGTCTGGTTGCCGTACACGATTCCCCTTTGTCCTCTCCGGTTGCTTGCCATTGCCCAGAAGCACTCCTTTGTCAAATGAGAGATCATCACCCAGACTATTCCCCCGTCTTGTGGGGGATTGTGAGGCGTTCTTCACCTCGGTGAATGTCTCCCTGACTCGTTGCTCGATGATCTGGCCGAGGATTTTCGCCGGGTATTCGCGCAGCACATACACAATCGTATCGTTGCAATATGACGGCGGGAAATGGGTGCACCGAGAAAGGGCGCAGAAAATGATGCGTTGTCCTTCGCCAACGATCCGGTAGAGAAGATCGATGCTGTCGCCGGTACGGAGTGCTGGATCGAGAATGACGGCGTGTGGGTGCCAGCTCGTGAGGAGGTTCTGGGCCGACTCAGTGTCGTGAGCGACTCGGACATTGGCCCAGTGTTCAAGTACACAGGAGATGCTGAGCCGGAATGAGGAGTCGTCGTCGATGATGAGGATTCGCCACGGCTTCTCCACGTCGCACCTCGTGCAAAGCACCGCCCTCGCACGCAGTGACACTTCGGCACGCTTGCCCGCTTTGCCAGAGACCCCTTCGTCCCGGTTCTTCTGCGACTCCTAGCCCTCCTCCCGCCAGGCCACGCGCCTAGCCAAGGCTAGGATGGCGGTCCTACGACTACCGGTTAGCCTATAGCGGGATAATCCTCACCAACTTTTGGACTTGTGGAGGCAGTTGATGAGCGTCGGCTTGTTGCTCCCGCGCGCACAGGCGCCGCGCGAGGCAGCAAGGCCAGCGGGCTCGCTTACGAGATGACAGGAAAAGCTCGCTGGATCGGTCGGCTTGATAGCTGTCTGCGAAACACCGGTGGATCGGCGCACCTTTATCCTGGGAGTGTGCAGGGAGTATGTGCAGACAAGCAGGTTTGGCCAGGGGCACGGAGATGATCGGGAGACGCTGAGAAAAAAGATCGCGCGGCGCTGCGAGAAGATAGCAGCACCGCTCGCTCGGACATTGGCACAGCGCTTTGCAGCCGAAGCTCCGCGACCGGCGAGACCACGTTGTCATTCTGCAGCACGAGCGGACGTGCCTGGCCGGTCTGACTGTAGTCGATGCAGAGGAGCGGCTGTCCGCGACGGCCGAGCAACGGGGAGACGAGGGTGCCAGCCAAGGCTTCCCATCACACCAGGGGCCCATACGTCCTGGACAACGCTGCGGCGACGATCAGAGTCACGCAGCGATGGTGTAGCCTGCTGCCTCGATCCCCCGGCGCACAAGCTCTTCTGGCAGCTCATCCTCGGTCACGACGCGCACTGTCTTGGAGGCGAGATCGACCTCTACCGCTTGGACACCAGCGATCTTGCGCAACTCCTCGGTAATGGCCTGCACACAGTGCTGGCAGCTGACGTCCGGTACTGTGTAGATACGCGTCACCATCTTGGTCCTCACCTCCGTCTTTTGCATCACCACAATACCCCCAAGGGGTATATTCTACTGTAAGGATACGCTGCCGCGGCGGAAATAGCAAGGTCCTGGTTCAGACAACGACTGGTGCTGCTCTCTAGGCATGTGGGCCGTGGCGGCATGAGTCTTTCGAAGGTGCTCCGTGTCGACGAGTGTGTCAGGAAAGAGATCGAACCGAGACAAGAGAAAACTTGATACCGGAATGGTATATGGTTAAATTGACGCGATGGTGTGTTCGCCCGGACAACTTGAGGCCTGGTGATGGCGGCGGAGAAGCGGAACAAACACTCGCACACCCCCGTAGGTCATCAGCAGGACTGTACTAGTCCAAGGTGGGCCGTGTGATTCGCCGTTAGCCTGATCGCTTGACCACAGTTGCCGATACAAAGTTCTTCTGCTGCCGTGGAGAACGACGGAGCGAGAGATATCGGTCACGCTTTCGGAGAGTTCATGCATCGTTGTCGGTTTCTTGTGATTTCCGCATCGGCTATTGCCAGTGCACTCTTGGCTGTCTGCGCTGGCGGTGGTGCCACTCCGACATCAGCTACGGTACCGACACAGGCGCCGACCACATGTCTAACCCTGGTCGCTGCTGCAACGCCGACTCCCTAAGTGGCTGCCACGCCAACAGCCCCTCGGGCAGTAACGCCCTGGAAGATCCGAGTAGTGATCGCACGGACCGGTAACTTGGTCTCGTCAGGGCGACGGCATATCCAGGGTATGCAGCTTGCGTTCGATGGGCATGATAAAACACCACGGCCAGGCGCCAGCCCGCGCTGATTCCCGCCAATTCTGCTGGTAACCCTGAACAGGCACTAACGCCCGTTCAGCTCCTGGTAGAGGGTGAGGAGGTCGACGTCATGACGGACTTCACAATCACTCCTGAGGTAACTAGTGCTCGCAAGGAGCTGCACGAGCAAAAGCAGGTCATGATCGTCTTTATGGCCCGTTAGCCACTACTCACTCCTGATAAGGTTCGCAGTCCCTAGATGCTCTGCTGCTGTTGCTGCCAGGGGCAATGTATTCAAGCCCACTGACTTATGCAAAATCTGGCTCTCACAATATCGCACTCGTGGCTCCAGATTATCTTCCTGGGGGTACAGTTGTGGAGAAATTCAAGAATTACCTCCAAAAGCCGGGTGGACAGATTGCCGCGGAGGTCTACTGGTGGCGCGACACTCAGGACTCTGGCCGGTATCGGCAATGGAGTCTGCAAACCGCTGCAAATGCTGACGCGGTGTGGGCGTGGTTTATCGGGGCCGACGTCATTCGTTTCATGACGCAGTACCAGGAGTTCGGACTCGAGGATTAGTTTCCACTGCTCGGTGGGGCTGAGATCGGGGGCGGTCTCCACTTGCCTGAGGTCGGTGAGGCGGCGCTGGGGATCATCGGTGCTTTCAATGTGGCTGCCCGTTACGAGCGACCCCAGAATCGTAAGTTCGTTCAGAAGTCCTAAGCACAAGTTCAATCGTCAACCTGACCAGCTGAGTATTGGGGGTGTGTCAGCGTGATGATCCTGGCTCAGGCGCGGCAAGCGATGCACGACGAGACCTCGAACAAGGAGACGTTCGTCCAGGCTAGAAAGCATGTTCGCCTCCAAGACCTGATATCCGAAGTCCCATGCTATCCCGCAGCCCAGTGCGTCATCACGATAGTTCTCATCCGGCGTGTCAAAAGCTCCCAGATGGGATCCTCCGCAGCGTGGTCCTCGTCGAGTATCCGAACATTGACGAGCGCTCTTTTGGAAAGTCGCTTTGGCTGATGGGCCTTTGTCGTTCGAGGTTCCTCCCCCGGGCCCATCTTGCTGAGTACTGAAGCATTCGGTTGTTCAAAGCGCGGCGGGAGTGTTGATCTTCCGGGTGGAACCTCGCTAGACTGGAAGGTTCTGCTCAGACCAAGATCCATCGGTTGGTTGGCGCGGCGCACTCGGTAGCTGAGAACCCGTGGTGGTTAGCGGTCGATACCCACAGTGCTCCCTGCCAGGCGATCCTGTCCCTTCTTGGAAAAGAAAAGAGCCGTCGCGCCGGCACGTTTAGAAAGGCGTACAGGTCGTGCAGAACCCCCTCGTTGCGGGCTGTTGAGAAGACTGCGTATGCCCTTCTGAGCGTCGCACAGCTCACTACACGGTACCCAGTCTAGGAACGTGATCGGGTGCAGGCACGAGAGAGGATGGTGCTTTGGAGCAGCTAGCGGTGCTTCTCCTTCAGTCTTGTGCAAGGCTACCGTTGCCAGCAATGGTTCCTATGATGCAACACAAACATGTCTACACCACGTCATTTGTGCTCCCTCTGCGTAACATGTCCGCATGAGAAGGTGCGGCCTAGCGGGTGTCATGCAGGCGGCTCTGGGTGCCAGAGCTCGTGCGTGGATGAGTCGTTGGTGACGGCCCAGTGTGCCGCTTCTTCCGTCGCAGGCTAAGGAGACTTTTGATACGGTATAGCACTTGTGTCGATGTGGATCGCTTTGGCTGAGGTGAGTGATGGGCCCGAAGCACCTGCCCAGTAAGTCCCGCACGTCATGCGAGACTCAGCCCATCGAGTCGGCAGTCATACGGTATCCTAGTTGGGTCGGATATTCCGGGAAGGCTGACAGCAGTGGAGCTAGTGGTTATCGCAGACCTTGAGGGAATGTCGGGCATCTCCCGTTGGGAAATTTGTTCCCCGATTCACGCAGAGTATCCGAGGGCGCTTGTCGTGTACCGCGCGGAGGTAGACGCTGTTGCGGAAGCAGCCCGTGCATGGGGGATCAGGGCAGTGCGTGTCCTGGATTGGCACCAGCGCCTCCTCCCGTCTGAGCTGTTTCCCGAGGTGGTGACGCCCGACGAACTTGTGGCGGAGCAGCGACCCCGCGTGGCTGTGCTTGTGGGATTCCATGCCCGAGCAGGACAGCGAGATGCGTTTGCACCGTGCACCTTGGTACCTGGCTTGAAGCTGTTTTGGGAGGAGCGCGAGGCCGGAGAGCTGGCGCTTGCGAGTCGTTGGCTCGGGGAATTGGGGATCCCGCTTCTGCTTGTGACTGGAGATCGGGGATTGACTTCGGAAGCTGAGGAATGGACGGACCAGACGATGACGGTCACAGTGAAGCAGGCGCGAGTGCCTGACCGAGCCGACTCGTTGGACCTGGAGCGGGCACATCGTGCGATTACTGATGCGCTGCAGCGGGTACTTGCTCGTCGCTCATGGTGGTGGGTGTATCGTCCATCGGTACCAATTGAGGTGCGACTGGGCTTGCCAGACGGGAGCGAGACTTTTTGTAGAGCGAGATCAATGCAAGAACTCTTCAGGATCCTTTCTAATATACTGCGCCCGTTCGGACCACTTGGTCTACCACAGTGACGGTGGTTAGATTTGTGTTGTCTTTAGTGTTCTCGATGATCTACCGGAGTGATATAGGATCTTTCCCAGTTCGGTTACGATGCCGTGTCCATGAATGGGTAGTGTTGTCTACGCGACGAGTATTTGCGGCATTGGTAAAGGGTGACAGAGAAACCGATTGCGTTGAAGCTTCCAGGATGAGGTCAGAGAGTGAAGCAACTACAATACGCTGCGAAGCAGAAGAATTCTGTGTGATGGCAGTTCTTGTCCTCTGATCTATATCGGGAAGTAATCTGATGATCTTTATGGATAGTGGCACAGCAGGAGCTCCAGCACAGGCTTTTCCTCACTGAACCTTCGGGGAAAGAAGATACGGAGATCGTCGATCTGGCCCGTGTAGATGATCGCTGCTCAGACGCAGTGTCCTGACGCCGCGCAGTGGGCAAGGTGCATCGTGTGGGAAGGCAACGCCTTGGATGCCCGGCAAAAACAGCCTCCGGCAGACAGCGGTCTCGCCTTTTATCCTTGCAGCGGTCGAACCGATCCGGCGTATGGCTCAGGGGCTGGCGAGTGTAGGGAAAAGGAATTGGTCCCCGCGCTGAGGCTCGAGTGGTTCGCTTGCGCTTGCCGACTCCGCCAGGCTTCTCAAGGGGTTGCAAAGTCATCGAGGCTGTTAGCCAGTGGTATGTCTTGGTGAACCAGGTGGTCCGGCGGTGTCCACGGGATGCGCGTCGGCTAGAGTCGCGCTGATGCGCACGGGAACCGTCATGTTGACAGTCATGTTGGAGGTTTGTCTTTGACCAATACTGGCTGTCGTCATCAGTCGGGTTCGGTACCTACGCGCAGATGTGAGCCTGCCCGCGGCAGAGTGACGGCTGACCAAGGGAACCACCCGTCGCCACTAGTTGGCGAAGCAACTAACCGGTGTTTGACCGTGTGAAGAGCTCGTGCTCGGTGAGCTGCAGTTCTCGGACGTCGATGTGTCCACCGGGGTGGAGTGTGATCGTCCGGTGGCGGGAGAGAAGCCAAACATCGTTTACAAGGCTGTACTCTGCCGTATGCAACTCCAGGCGCTGAAGAGTTCCGGAGAGAGCCTCGCGGAAACCAACGGCGTAGTGTCGCGGGAGCACCCGCCCATCCGGGAGTTCCCAATGGTCGAGGACAACAATGGTGAAGCCCTCGGCCCCAACGGTCCGGTCTACCACGGTGATAATGCCATCAGTCACTCGATACTGCGACTGCATCGGATCGTCCAGGAACTTGAGAATGTCTCCCAAGGGATCATCCTCGCGTCGAAGAAGAGCGAGCCGGCCCCGGGAGGTTACTGACCGCGGTAACCGATGAGCAAGTTCGGAGGAGAGGATCTCCCGCACCCAGGTCACGAGGGCCGGTGGCTCCCCAGGAACCAGGTCAATCGTGATGGGATCGGCCACGCGAACGCTGCCCTCCACTCGGTAAGTCCCATCGCGCGCCAGAAAACGAGCGGTGAAACCGCAGAAGTGTTCCGGATACGAATAGCGGCGGAGTTCAAGCACGCGTAGTGCCTGCTGTGCTAATTCCTCAGTCGAGTGTGACTGTGGCGTTTCTTGGTGTGGCAACATGCTTCAGCACTCGTTGGGATACCGTTACAGTCCACGTGTTTGACTCGGCAGGGAAGTGGCTGCTGCCCTCGCTGTCAAGGCAAGGATAACACAAAACAGCCTGCGCACTGGTGGAGGCCGAGGAACTCGCACTCCTGCCGACGGTTGGCCTCGAACGGTGGACGAGGCGAAGCGAACCGGCAACTTCGTTCCCTTCCTCGGTGTGCAATCTGCGCCTCAGAGAGAATGGGGGGAACTCCGAGACAGGACAAGGTGTGCGACGGGACACTCCCAGCAGCGTCGTTCGCGGCAACCGCGGTGGTGTAGGTGCAAGAGCCCTTGCTCGGCGCGCGCACTACGTAGCCGAATCGGTGTCGGCCCGCAGACCTGCTCCAGTGTCGCCCGCACAAGCTGGTTACCACGCCCGGCTGGGAGTTCTTGCCAGAGTTGAGCCGCGGCTTCGCGGAGCCTGTCGTCAGCGATCCACTCTGCGTAACCCAGCGCGAAGGGAATAAGGACATTGGCGATGACCTCATGTGCGCGATCCTGCCCAAGTGGTACGGGCCCTGTCCTAAGCCATGCCAAGAGCTGCCGATGAGATTGTGCTGTTGCCAGCCGTTCCAGAACGTCAGCAAGAAGGCCACGCTGAGCTGTGGCGAGGAGGCTAGCCAGGTTCAGCAGCCGTCGCACTGGATGGTTTGTAGGGCGGACACTGGCAAGTCGCCAGAGTGTTCTGGCAGGTGCAACAGGCAATGCTAATCTATTCCAGAGAGCCTCGAATTCTTGCCACAGGCGAGCGGGAAGGTCAACCCGTGCCCGCTCGGCGTCCGAGAGCGGAAGAAAGCCTGCGGTACCGAGCAAGAGTGCGGCTGCCATCGGGAAGCGCTGCTCTGGTGCAAGCGAGTAAAGTCGTGCTTCCAGGTGGAGGAGCGGGAGTGCTTCGGCAACCGCGCGCATCCCCTCACGGTTCTGGTGGTAGCCCAGCGCATCAGCGAGGAGCCAAAAGAGTGTCTGTGCCGGCGACTCATCGCTGAGCCGGGCCTGAATGCGAGCAACCTTCTCGCGCAATCGGTCGTCACCGGCGTGTTCGAAAAGACGATGAAGAATCTCGGGCTGGGTAGCTGCAATCTCTGGGGCGCAGTGGGTGAAACCGAGCGCTCCCAGGGGTCGCAGAGATGCCGGGGAAAGTTGCTCGGCTGTCGTTACCAGGAAACGGGCGAGTTCGAGCGTTGGAACACGTGCGCCGTCGCGTCGGCGAACAGGTTGATGAAGGTCATCCTCCCAGACCGCGTGGAGTACTACGCGGTCATAAGCGGGATCCTCGTGATGTCCGTGCGTGTACCAGTCTGAGGATCGCACGTGGAGTTCGACATCACCAGAGACGAGCTGTCCGTCGAATTCAAGGAGTGCGCCTGCAAAATCGGGTCCTCGTCGATGTGTCCACACGCCGCGATAGATTACGCGCAGCGCACATCCGTCGGCTGTGCAGAGATCGGTGGCGAGAGCCTGTTCTTGCCACAGGTAGGCGAGTGTCAGCTCGTCAGGTGCCATTAGTCCCCCGTTTTGTGCCGTTAGGATAGCGGATGTGGTAGAGCATACAAATGCTGGCGGGGGATGCTAATCTGCGCCATACTCAGCTTCGCCCGAGGGAGGACTGAGGGGAGGCGACTCTCAGTGTCGATCGAGTTCCGCACTGCACCATCCCGTGACCCAGGGCTTGTGCGAGCACTTGCTGAGGCCGTGGATACGGGTGCCTTGGATCCGGCCGCAGCGGTGCGTCTTATCCGGGCAGATGCTGCACTCCTGCCTCACTTGCTTGAGGCAGCGAGTCTGGTACGAGAGCGTCGATCTGGCCGAACAGTAACCTACTCACGCAAGGTCTTCATTCCACTCACAAATCTCTGCCGTGATCACTGTGCATACTGCACATTTGTACGACGACCCAGTGATCCACGGGCCCATACGATGACGCCAGAGGAGGTGCTGGCGGTTGCTGAGGCCGGGAGGGCCGCCGGCTGCAAGGAGGCACTTTTCAGTCTCGGAGACAAGCCGGAGCTCCGCTATGCTGCATACCGTCGGTGGCTCGGGGAACGAGGATACAAGCGGACGATCGAGTACCTCCGCGATATGTGTGCACTTGTGCTGGAACGGACCGGGCTGCTACCCCATGCCAATCCGGGAGTCATGAGCGAGGATGATATTGCGCTCCTGCGACCGGTCACGGCAAGCATGGGGTTGATGTTGGAGTCAACCAGCGAGCGTCTCCTTGCGCGAGGTGGTGCTCATCGAGGTTGCCCGGACAAGGTGCCGAGCGTGCGGCTTGCGACGCTTGAGGCCGCTGGACGATTGCGTGTTCCTTTCACCACAGGGATTTTGATCGGAATTGGAGAAACGCTTGAAGAACGTGTTGATGCACTCTACGCGATCCGCACACTGCAGGATCGTTACGGGCATATCCAAGAGGTCATTGTGCAGAACTTTCGGCGCAAACCGGATATCCGGATGCGTGATTGGCCAGAACCGACGCTCGTGGACATGTTGCGGACCATCGCGGTGGCGCGCTTAATCCTTGGGACAACGACAGCGGTGCAGGCGCCACCGAACCTGATGCCCGATGGGTATGAAGCCTATTTGCTCGCTGGACTGGACGACTGGGGCGGCATCTCGCCGGTGACACGAGACTTCATCAACCCGGAGCGGGCCTGGCCGCATCTTCGGGAAGTCAAGGAGCGGACCGCACAACTCGGTCTGCAGCTGCGTGAGCGACTCGCGGTGTATCCAGCCTACATCCTGCGTGGTGACGAGTTTCTCGATCCAGCTGTGTTGGCGCGTGTGAGGGCACTGGTCGACCCGGGTGGACTTGTATCTGCAGAAATGGAGTCGTGGTAATGGAAGAAGTCGTCGCGCTCCGAGAAATGCTCGATCGCCTGCTTGCACTCGCCTCGCCGGAGGTGTCTCGTATCCTCGATCGGGCCCTTGCAGGGTACGAAGTCACGGTCGACGAGGGTGAGCGGTTGTTTGAGACGCACGGTCGGGATCTCTTCCTGGTGATGCTCGTTGCCGACGAACTGCGACGGCGTGCCGTGGGTGATGTCGTCACCTACGTGGTCAATCGCAACATCAATTTCACGAACGTCTGCATCAAGCGCTGCGGCTTCTGCGCCTTCTCCCGTGGCCACCGCGAAGAACAGGGATATTTCCTGCCATTGGAGGAAATCGTCCGTCGCGCCCGAGAAGCTTGGGAACTGGGCGCGACGGAGGTCTGCATTCAAGCGGGCTTGCCACCAAAGATGGATCCCGACCTCTATCCAACGATTTGTCGCGCCATTAAGGCAGAGCTCCCTGATATCCACATCCACGCTTTCTCACCAGAGGAAGTTGTTTATGGTGCTCTGCGAGCTCGCTGTTCGGTCGCTGCATATCTGGAGCGGCTGAAGGAAGCTGGTGTGGGCTCTCTGCCCGGGACATCGGCAGAGATTCTTGACGACGAGGTGCGACGGCGGATCTCGCCGGGTCGTATCTCAACCCGGCAGTGGATCGAAGTGATTACCACTGCGCATCGCCTCGGCATCCCGACGACGGCAACCATCATGTATGGGCATATCGAGACGAATCGCCATCGGGTAGCGCATCTTGCGCTCATCCGCAGTATCCAGAAAGAGACGGGTGGCTTCACCGAATTTGTCCCACTCAGTCTGGTCCATAGCGAGGCACCGATATATCGGAAGCGTCTTTTGCCTGATCTCCGACCAGGTGCTACTGGCGAAGAGGTTGTGAAAATGCATGCCATTGCGCGGATCATGTTGCATCCCTATGTTCGCAACATCCAGGTGTCGTGGGTGAAGGAGGGACCAAAGCTTGCGCAGTGGTGCCTCCATGCGGGCGCCAACGATCTTGGGGGAACGCTGATCAACGAAAGTATTTCTACCGCGGCTGGAGCGGCATATGGTCAACTAATACCACCGCGCGAGCTTCGCCGGTGGATTCGCGACGCTGGCCGTATCCCAGCAGAACGGACGACCTTGTACGAACTCCGCACGCCTCTTGTTGATGACGATCCACCACATCCGCTTGATGAGGCAGCCACGCAGCCTGAACGGTTTGGCTCCTACTTTGAGCTGATCCGGGACGAGCGTTTTTCTTTCCGCAAGCACTATCGGATCGTGCTGCAACAGGCGAGCGCAGGAATGTACGTATCGGCAACGAAATCAAGTGTCAGCGATGAGTGAGCGGATCGTAGACGAGCCCTTGACGCCATTCCTCTGGATTTGCGGCAACGTGTGCTGCCCAATAGTCCGCTACCTCCAGGCCGGTCGCGATCCATACGTGGGGGTATGACAAAATGTGCTCGATCAGCCGTTCCAGCATGAGGATGCGCCCCGGACGGCCAATGAACTGCGGATGCATGGTCAGGTTGAAGAGTCCCCCGAAGCGGTAGACACCTTGAAACTCCTCGGTCCAGGCTTGGAAGGCATGCGCGGCTGGTTGGATGGGTCGTGAGCCGGGGCCGGGCCTGAACAAGAAGAACGGTGCGTCATCGAGCAGCCACTGCACCGGAAGCTCGATGAGGTGGGTGTTAGGATGCTGCCAGGGGAGAAAATGGCTCATCAGATTCGAGGAGTAGCGGAAACCGTACTCCTCGAGCAGCTGTAGGGTCCGTGAGGAGAGATCCCAAGACGGCGAGCGGTACCCCAGGGGGGTGCGGCCGATCACGCGTCGGAGCGCTTCGATACCGCGCTCGAGCACCCGCCGTTCATCGTCCTCAGGAAGATCGACAGTTGCTTCATGAAGATACCCATGGTGAGCGATCTCGTGCCCCTGGTCGACGATCGCAGCGACAATGTCAGGGTGATGCTCAGCAACCCATCCTGGCACAAAGAACGTTGCCCGTAAGTCGTAGCGTCGCAGGACGTGGAGCACGAGTGGCACACCGACCCGCGCGCCGTACGTGCCCTGCGAGAGAAGCCCGATTCGGTGGCTCTCTTGTAGTGACCCAGCGAGCCAGAGTGTTTCTGCATCGACATCGAAGGTGAACATGACAGCACACTGCGCTCCGCCCTGCCAGCGCCCCATCTTTTACCCCCTTCAGGTATAAGCCTCTGGAGCAATCGTAGCAGGCACGCACCGGTGTGGCACTCCACCCAGGTGGATGAGCACGAAGAGGCAATCTGCAGTACCACATCTGCGCGATGCAAGTATCGAGGCGAGCGTTCAGGGAGCAGACGCGAGTTTTCAGCTGGTTATCATACCGTACGGTAGACGACCGCCTTTGAAGGAACGGATGCTCGGGTCTATGCCGCGATTCGCCGCGTGATCGTGCTCTGTGCGTCCATGATCAGCAGCTGATACCAGCTCTGCTCCCGTCGCGTCAAGTCCCCTCTCCCCTGCAGGGAACGCTAAAGACCCATCAGCTATGTGGGATTTCTGATTACTGTGCGCGCTGTGGAATTGGCGCCCGAATGCCAGTTGCGCGTCGGGCTCGCTCGCAGTAGGGTTGCGCAGGGGACAGGATGCAAGACCGTCAGACACCGCAGACAGTCACCCAGCGAGCAGCGCCGATTCTTGGGACAGTGACGACAGGCCTTCTCGACGCGCTCCTTCGCTACCAAGCCTTTCGGCTCCTCTGGACATCGAGCGTTTTGACCCAGATCGGGCAGTGGATGCTGCAGGTCGCGACCGGCTGGGCAATGCTTCAGCTCACGAATTCAGCTTTGTGGGTCGGGATGCTCGGATTCGCAAGCGGTATCCCCTTCCTTGTCGTCGCGGCTCCGGCTGGGGCGCTGGCGGAGCGCTTCGATCGACGCCTCATCTTACTTGTCTGTCAAATGGGTGCATTACTCGTAAGCACTGTATTGGCGGTATTGGTCATAACAGGACGCCTCACTCCGCTCCACTTGCTGGTGGCAACGCTTCTCAACGGTTCACTCCTTGCGGCGAACAATGCCACCCGACAAGCAGTCATTCCCAGTTACGTGCCGCGCTCAGCACTCCAGAACGCTATTGCACTCTTGTCTGCTGGACTGAACTCGACTCGTATCCTCGGACCGTCGCTCGCTGGTCCGCTTGTCGCTACTCTGGGAGTTGGAGGTACACTGCTGCTGCAGTCTGGTTGTCTCGCCTTGGCACTCGTCAATACCGGGCGGTTACCCGTCACACTGCCGGCTGAGCAACCGCATGTACCGTTTGTCCGTCACATTGTGGACGGTCTGGCGTACATCCAACGTGCCCCGGTTGTCCGGGGACTGATCGTCTTGGCGAGCGTTCCCACAATGCTCGTTTTCCCCTACTTACACCTTCTCCCGGTATTTGCGCGCGACGTTCTGCATCTCGGACCTGGTGGACTTGGGCTTCTCTACACTGTTGGTGGTGCAGGAGCGCTTGCTGGCTCGCTGTTCGTTGCGAGTTTGCGGCGAATCCGCTATCGTGGGAGACTCATGGTTGGGATCATTGTGGTCTACGGAGGCGTGATCGCGGTCTTTTCACTCACCCGCTGGTTACCGTTGGCACTTGGTTGCCTGTTTGCCGGCGGTTTCCTGGGGGCGAGCTACATGGCATTGAACAACGCGCTCCTTCACCTCGCTGTCGACGACGAGGTGCGAGGGCGCGTGATGGGTCTTTACATGGTGACGTGGGGTTTCATGCCCCTCGGCGCACTGCCGATGGGTGCTCTGGGCGATCTGATTGGTGTGCCAGGTGCTGTCCTTAGCGGCGCACTGGCAAGCTCACTTGTGGCTCTCCTGGTGGTCTGGCGTGTCCCGGCTCTCCTCCGCTTGCCGTGATGCGACCTCGATGATCGGCCGTCCCGGTTCACTGAGGTCTAGGCGCTCTTCGAGGTAGCGGCGGAGTGCCATCTCGTCTTGGCAGGGGGCTTCTTCGGTACGCCAAATTCCTGGCTCGATCTCGAAGGTGGCCAGCCGGCCATCGATCTTGAGGAAGAGAATCCGCTCTCCAGCAAGATACTGGAAATACTCGTAGGTCCAGCCAGTCAGCCGGCCCCCGGAGGCAGTGTAGAGCGGGTGGTAAGAACCATCAATTGGCTGGTCGTCGACGAAGAGTTCCCGCGCAACGATCAGGCCAGGATAGTCCGCAATCAACTCTGCCGTCACCCGATAGATGGTTGGATAGCGCTCGGCATGGAGATGTGCACACTGTGCATGCTCGCCGTGGCGTAGACGTGGAGCAGGAACCGCGAAAAGCAGGCGGCGCATGGCTTCTGCGGGGTCTTCCTTGCACAACTTGCCCAGTGCGAGGCGAACGCTCTGCCCTACCGTGAAGACAGGCGCATCCTCTTCGCCGAGCCAGAGCGTGCCAAGGCTATCTGCCGGTTCCGTTGCAGACAACCGACAGGTCACCCGGCGTGTGACAAGGAAGCGATCCCATCCGTGTTCGGGATGATAGACTGGCAGCACATCGATCGCCGATGTTCGGTAGCGGCTGCCAACGATCGCAGCAGCAAGTACCCAACCAACAGCGTAGGCTAGGCGGTCAGGCGTCGCCAGCTCCGGCATCTCTGGATGATCAACGGGAATTGTCCGGGGTTCGACATTCTGATAATGGGCGATGGCGCGATGGAGCGCCATTACGAGCTGCGGATCGGCCACGACGCTCATTGCCAACTCCTCCCCCGTTTCCTTGTCAGCGATCGGGTTGCCGTCCGCTATACTGGGACGGCGGTGTGTCGCCGCGCAGCATACCACGCGCAGGGAAGGAGCCGTTATGATGGACGAGCGTTGGCACGCAAGGTGGTCGAGACGGGGAAGGATTGCTGCCGGTGCCGAACGTCCTCCCCGCGTTCCGCCAGAGGGCATGATCTCGTTCGTGTATGGTGATCCGGATTGGGAGAGCCTTCCTCTCGAGGACATGGCTCTGGCGGCGGAATTCCTGGCTGAGAACCAGCGGCGTGATGCGCTTGGCTACCAGAATCTGATCCGACCGGATGAGCTGAACGAGTCGCTGGCACAGAAGTTGGCCCGTGATCAGGGGATGCAGGTTTCGCCGGAACAGATCCTGGTGACGCTTGGTTCGAGCAACGGGCTAGGCATCATCTGCGATGCACTTCTGGATCCTGGCGACGTGGTACTCATCGATGCACCCGCTTGGATGGGCGCGACGAGCATGTTCAAGCTTGCCGGGGCCCAGCTCGTGGGCATTCCGGTAGATGAGCACGGGATCCATCCTGACGCGGTAGCCGCTGCGCTCGATCACTTGGAGCGTGAAGGACGACGACCGAAATTCCTCTATACCTTGCCGACCTTCCAAAATCCGGCGGGCGTCGAGCTGTCAGTTGAGCGACGGCAAGCCCTGGCTCGGCTGGCCGACGAACGGGGACTGCTCATTATTGAGGATGACGCTTATTACGAGTTGCGCTTCCGAGGAGACTATCCTCCAACCCTCTTCAGCCTCGCTGAGCCAGGGAACGTGCTGTACTGTGGGACTCTTTCCAAAACGATTGCTGCTGGACTCCGTCTTGGCTATGTTGTTGGTCCCGCTCCAATCGTTGCGACGCTTGCTCGGGCGCGAATTGATGCGCTGCGCAACAGTTTCACAGCAGCGTTGGCTGACTGGTACCTGCGTACGGGACGTTACCACGCGCATCTAGGAGAGCTCCGCCGCATTTACCGGGAGAAGTGCGAACGGATGCTCGCTGCGTTAGAGCGCGAGATGCCGGAGGGGGTAAGCTGGACGCGTCCAAATGGCGGCTTCTTTATCTGGCTGACGCTGCCCGAGGGCTTGAGCGCAACCGCACTGTTGGCGACATGCCGCGAGCGGCGAGTTGATTTCATCCCTGGTCCCGCCTTCTATGGCGATGGGAGTGGCGATCGGCACCTGCGTCTCTCATATAGTGCAGTAACGTTGCAACAGATCGACGAAGGGGTAACACGACTCGCCGAAGTTGTGCGGCAGGCACTTGCGGGGGAGCTGGCACCGACGCGCTAGCTCTGTGGACAGTCGGGGGAGGCGAAGAACGGAGACGAACCGGTCCGACGAATCTGGGTCCCGCGCATCTCTTGACAAGCTACCCCGTGACGACGACGCATAGAGCGGTGAGTTGTACTTTCACCGGCGTGGCTGACGGCGCGCAGGGGCCTTGGGGGGCGTCATCGCAACAGCTTCAACCGCTCGCTCAAGATAAGGCTGGACTGTCTCCGCGGTGAGCACAGAGCCGAGCCGGCTCTCCAACCAACTAACCACGTCAGCAATTCTTCTGGCGTCAAGAGGTTGACCGGCAGCTCCAAGTGCTGCTGCAACTTCCAAAAGGGTGCGATCTGACAGGCGTTTGCCGAGGATGCGGCGGACGCGTCCAAGAAGCGCCCGCTGTGCCTCTGGATGAGCAGGTTTGCCTTCGAGGGCGAGGTAGGCGCCGAGGAGGCGCCACAGATCGGCGTTCCGTCTCTGGCGAGCCGAACGCTCCCCCTGTTCGATTGCGACGACGATCTCTGCCACTGTTTCAGGCGTGATCGGCCGGTGACGTCGCTCGAGTACCTCGATGACTGGTGCGATCTGCCGTGGTGAGACGCGGAATCCTGCAGCTTTGCGCACTGCCTGCAGGAAGGAGCGGTCAATTGTCGGCTCCACTGTGCTCATCCTGAACTCCTCGCACGATAGGCGAGTTCTCTCACCGCCAGTGTACGGGAACCGTTTTGGAGAGACCAGCCGCGACTGGTGACAAGGCGGGCTATACTGCCGTCGGTAGGGGAGGAGGACGCGATGGGAGAGATAGCGACCGGATCGGTGTATGCACACTACAGCTTCTGGCTTGAGACCTGTGGAGATGATCTGACACCCCGGCCACGGTTGGACGGGACGATCGACGTTGATATTGCGATTCTTGGTGCCGGTTTCACTGGGCTCTGGACTGCCTACTATCTTCTGGAGAGAGAACCGAGCGCGCAGGTGGCGATTCTTGAGCAGAAGATCGCGGGCTTTGGTGCGTCGGGACGAAACGGAGGGTGGCTGTATCCAGGATTCCCCGTCTCGCTGGGAGCATTAGCGAGTCGGTACGGTGCTGAGACGGCACGAGCGATTCACTATGCGATGCGCAGCACCGTCGACGAGGTAGAGCGGGTGCTTCGCGCAGAGGGGATCGATGCCCATTTCCACCGTGGGGGCGTGCTGCGGCTCGCCAGGGGGAGACATCAGGTACCGGCACTGGAGGAGACAGCGCGGACCCTCGAGCAACTCGGCATCACGGACTATGTGGAGTGGCTTTCGGCGGAGGCAGTACGAGAGCGTGTTCGAGTGACGAATGTGGTGGGCGGGCTCTACTCTGCGCACGGTGCAGTGATCCACCCGGGTCGACTGGTACGGGGACTGGCTCGAGCGGTTGAGCGTCGTGGTGCAAAGATCTTTGAGGAAACCCCGGTCGTCGACTTCCGTGGTGGCAGCCGGCCAGTCTTCCGAACACCGTATGGGGACGTACGGGCCCGAGTGCTTGTGCTCGCTGGAGAAGCCTACCTCTCACAGCTCCGCCAGTTGCATCGAGCGCTCATTCCGATCTACTCGCTGATTGTCCTTACCGAACCGATTCCGCCTAGACTGTGGAAGGAACTGGGATGGACTAACCGTGAACTGCTTTCCTCCCAGCGGCTAACCGTGGATTATCTGCAGCGTACTGCTGATGGTCGGATCATGTTCGGTGGACGCGGGGCCCCTTACCGATTCGGATCACGCATTGCCGATGCCTTTGACCGGCATGATCCGACGCACGAGATGCTGCGGCAAATGTGCTACGAATGGTTCCCGGCGCTGCGCTTGCACGGGATTCGTTTCACCCATGCTTGGGGCGGCCCACTCGGAGTACCGCGTGACTGGATGCCGACGATGCGCTACGATCCGCGCACTGGGATCGCCGTCGCGTGTGGTTATACTGGCCAGGGAGTGGCAACAGCTAATCTGGCAGGACGAATCTTGGCTGATCTTATCACTGGACGGGACAGCGAGCTGACGGCGCTTCCGATGACACGTCATCGGCTGCGACCGTGGGAACCAGAGCCGCTACGCTGGCTGGGGGTGCGTTTCGTGCAGGTTGGTTACGAGCGACTGGACCGAATTGCCGAGTCGACTGGCCGTCCACCGAGCGGTAAGAGTCTCGTTGAGCGCATCGCGGCACACTGACCGAGCTCTGAAGATGCTGCAGATTTTTCCATGTGGTGATGACCGGCAGTGAAGGGTCATAGCATGTACGAGAACCGTGTCAGTGGTCCAGGAGTACGGGGTATCTCGTGCCTTCTCCCCGTCGTTGGCCAGGGGAATGGCTCGTTGGCGTACTGCGGACATCGCAGCTCGTGATGCACTTGGTGTTCGATGCAAAGTGAACATCTTCGTTGTCAGGGTGTGAAACGCTCTGGTTTGAGTAGAGCTGGACCGTCGTACTGCAGCGGAGTTGAAGGGTCAGTGGTAAGAGCCCCCGACCGCGGGAAGGATATGAATGGGGGGTGTTGAAGCACCCGCGACTTGCCTGTGGTACCGTAGTGGGAAAGATGTCACGCAAGGTTTGGCGTGCTCCTTGCTCTCCAGTAGCTCTAGGTACGTGCTACACTCTCCCAAGAGCAAGGGTTTGGGATGACATTATGAGGATGAGACGTTCTCTATGACTGTGACGGCCCCGGCTCCGACGATCCCACAGCTTCCTGGGCCAGCAGACCGGCGCCGCGTGCGTTTCCTGTTATGGCCCCTCTTTGCCCTAATGCAGGTTCTTCGTGTCATTGTCCGCAAGCTGTTGTGGGTCACGATTCGTAGTATCCGATTTGTGTGGCGGCATCTTCTGGTCGTGCTCCTCGTGGTGCTGGGTAGTTTTTATGCCTACCGTGCGCTGGTGCCGAAGCAGGAAGGATCAACCAGTGAACCAGCGGTTCACACCGCACCAGTGATTGCGCCACCACCCAGCGTGCGCGCATACCTGGAGGCACAACAGAAGTTCGATGCGGAGCGGATGTGGCAAACGCTGAGTCCGGCAGCGAAGGCGCGGCGACTGGCAAGCGGGGAGAGCTTGGCGACATTCCGCCAGTCGGTTCGACTGCTACAAGAGCAGGGGTTTCGCTTTGAAGACAGCACCTATGTCGGGGGCTATCGGCTTCCGGATGGGCAGGCGTACTACTTCTATGTCACTGAGGTGCGGAATGCCAACGACCAGCGTGCTCTGGTTTATCAGATCTTCTGGGTTGACAGTGACGGACTAATCTTCTTGGTTGACACACCGCAGCTGCAGTAAGGGTGGTTGGCCATGAGTGGGCAAACGCAGACGCTTCCGAAGCCGCGCGAACGGCGTCGCTACTGGGATGAACTGGAGCAGCAGATTGATGACGCCATTATTGGGATTGCGGATCTCATTCGAACCCACTTTCGAGGGTTGCTGACGCTGGCAGCGCTTAGCTATGCCTTCTACATCTGGGCCTGGCCGGCACGGGCGACGTGGGGGCCGATTGTTCTGACGGTGCTGTTTGCCCTCTTGCAAATCGCCTTTGCCATCGTGTTCGTGATCATCCAGTTTGCTGCGATTTTCTGGTTCCTGGGTCGCGGGCGCACGTACTGGATCAAGCCTGGTGAAACGGGAGTCAGCTTCGCGGATTACAAGGGCAATCCGGAGGTTCTCGAGAGTGCGCGACGAATCGTCACCCTGCTGAGAGGGATCAAGGAATTCAAAGAGATGGGTGGCGAGGCGATTCGTGGTCTGCTGCTGGTTGGACCGCCAGGGACCGGGAAGTCATATCTAGCGCAGTGCATTTCCACGGAGGCGAATGTCCCGTTCGGGTATGCGAGTGCGCCCTCGTTTCAGAACATGTTTTTTGGGGTGAGCAACCTACGGATCATGATGCTCTACCGCAAAGCACGCAAACTAGCGAGGAAGTACGGGGCTTGTATTTTGTTCATTGACGAAATCGACGCCATCGCCCAAGCGCGCGGCGGGCGATACGCTGGCCAAGGATTTATGGGGCCGCTCTTTGGGTGGGGCGCCAACGCCATGTTGAATGAGCTTTTGTTGCAACTTGATCCGCCCCCGCAGGAAGTGACGCTCATTGGGCGGATCTTGCGACTCCTCGGTTTACGGCGGGGACGAGCAGAACTCCCACCGGTTTTGACGATTGCAGCGACGAACATCCCGGATGCGCTCGATCCGGCGCTGCTACGGCCGGGTCGCTTTGACCGTAAGATCGTGGTCGATTTGCCGAGTGCCGACGGTCGCCGAGAGATTATTGAATATTACCTCAGCAAGGTGAAGCATGACCCCAACATTCCGATCGACTACATGGTGCACGACACGATTGGGTACACGCCAGCGGCCATTCGCTACGTGATCAACGAAGCAGTCATCCATGCACACTTTGAGGGTCGGAACTACATTACGTACGAGGATTTCACTGCGGCCCGAGAAACACACGAACTGGGGTTGAGACAACCGATTCGCACGATGTCGGCTGAGGAACGACGGCGGATTGCCTATCACGAAGCTGGACACGCGTTGGCACAGTACGTGCTTCAACCCAAGGAACGTGTGGTGAAGGTTTCGATCATCCGGCGTGGGGAAGCCCTGGGATTCTCGGCGACGAAACCGACAGAGGAGCGCTTCACGAAGACACGGGAGGAGCTTCTGGCGGATATCCAGGTGGCGTTGGCGGCTCGAGCTGCCGAGGAGCTTTTCCTTGGTACCCAAATGACCGGAGCAACGAGTGATCTGGCCCAAGCAACCCATGTAGCGAACCTGATGGTGTCGGCGTGGGGCATGGATGGGTCGCTGTACAGTGGCCTGACCTACAATCAGCTCGTACCGGATCTCTTTCGTAAGCAGCGTATCGAACAGCTGTTGCATCGGCAGTTTGAACAGGTGAAGCGGCTCTTGCAAGCGAACCGCGAGGCGGTTGAAGCGATTGCTCAAGGATTGCTTGAGCGAGATGAGCTGAACGAACAGCAGCTCCGGGACATTTTGTCCCGGTTTCAGTTAGTCATCCCGCCAATCGTTGCGGAGCCACTGGAGCCACTCGAAGCCAGACAGGCGCAAGAGCGGGCTGTCTTGACCGAAGTCAACGGCGTGAGTGAGTCGGTAGGGAACGAGCTGATCATGATTGGTGAGGGTGAATCATCGGACCGTGAGCAGCAGCAAAGGGAGCTTACAGGTTGAGGGCCACAGCGAGCCAGGCTGCAGCCATCGCTGTCCACTGCTCGAGGTGCGTGAACGCGACGTGGTTCGCTCGTTCGTAGAAAGCCAGATGTTTTGGTCCACCAGCGGCGCGATACAGCCGAATTGACTCTTGGGGCGGCACGACAAGGTCATTTCCCGCACCGATGACAAGGAGGGGTGTCCGGAGGCTCGGTGCGATTTGTTCCAGCGCAAGTGCTGGGGCAAGGCGTGCTAGGTCAGTCGGGTGAACACCGACGGCGTAGGCAACGTCGCGCCGGACGAGTTCGCCGAGCAGATCGAGGTACGGGCGTGGATCGTAGGGTGGAGTGACTGAGACCACCGCAGCAATCTCCGGAAAGGCGTGAGCGAGCTGGACTGCGTACGCCCCGCGGAGGCTGATCCCGAGCAAGGCGATCTGTTGGGGATTCACCCCGGGGAGGTGACGGGCTGCTTCGAGGATTGCCCCCGCGACGTCTTCCTGCCCAGGAGCGGCAGGCACAAGGTTGGCAACTTCCCCACTGCCAGGCGTATCGAGTGCAAGGACAGCAAGTCCACGACGCAAGAACGGCCCGGCCCAGGTCACCATTTCTTCCTTGGCAGTGCTGGCACCATTGAGAAAGACAACGAGTGGGGAGGGTCGGTCACTGGGTACACAGAGGTAACCGGGGAGGGCAAAGCCGCGCCAGGGGACTTCGACTGGCCGAATGGCGGGGTCGAGGTGAGGGGCCGCGGTACGGAACAAGCGAGCTGCCACGGTATAGAGGGCTCGGCGTCGGGCGAGGTCGTCGAGGACCATGACGTGTCCGAAGTGATAACAGAGGGCGGCAACGCGTTGGAGTTCGGCCGCGGCGCGCAGTTCGCCAACAGCGGCCCGCTCGTGCGCCGCTAAGAGATAGACGTGAGCGGCACGAACCCACGCTCGGGGCCAGTCCTGGAGTCGGCGGATCCGCCGGAGTGTGGTCTTCAGGGTGCGGGGATGTATGCCAGCGAGGAGGAAGCGGTAGCGGCCAGCTGGCGAGAGCAAGGCGGCGCTTGCGAAGCGGAGAGCGAAATCGATTGCTGGGAGTGGAACGCGATTGGCAATTAAGAAACGCAGACCAACGGCACGGATGAGTGCGAGCACCGTCACCTCCTGGCGATCTCCAAGGATACCCTCTTGCTGATGATCTGACCGCCGATGGCCCTGAGCGATAGTTCGCTGTTTCCGGGACTGCAGGGCTTATCGAGACAACCTGCTCCGAGCTCAGAGCGATGTGAATTCGCTAATGCTGCATTTGGGCTTGGTTTCCTCTGGGGGTAGTCACTGCAGATGCTGAGCCGGCGCAGCGGGCGCAGACTCGGTTGTGGCTTCGACTGGAGGTGCACGTCAACACCGCGGGTGTGAGGGGTCGCTGCACCTGGCTTCCTCCTGCAAGTTGCTTTTTTTCAGAAACGCGTTGGTGTGCCGGGACGCCTACACGGGACGCTCTTTGGGGAACAAGCCAGGTGACTCCACTGCTTCTCAGCAGTGAACTAGCGTATCAAGACGAGAAATCTGGTGGAGAGTGCGATAGGGCCGAAACAACGGCGGGTGGAGTAGCCCACAAGTACCGGTTGCCTCCCAGGACTTGATTGACGAAACCACCGCGGGCATTCTGTCGTTTACAATAGTGCGAAGACCCTGCACGTTCGACAGTGGAGTTCCAGGCTGGCGAGATCGGCTGAAGCTACGCCAGGGGAGCGCCATTGTCGAACGTCGTGTTGTCAGGCTTGTGGAGCCTGGCCACCGTCTGGTTGACCACATCCGGCGGTGCTTTTCCACCTTTGTCAATGTAGGTCCTCGACGGCGCTCGCGCATGGAGCGGAGCGTGTCGTTTTTGCTCAGGCAGGGAAGGAGGCACTGGCGAGACGATGAGTCAAGAACGCGGCCTGGCGGAATGGAAGGAGCGACGAGGCGTGATGGATTTTCTGGAACGACTGGAAGCCTACCGTGCGGAGGAGGCGGAGCTCAAATGGGAGGGGACGTTTAGCGAGTACTTGGAGCTGGTGATCAAGAATCCGCAGATTGCGCAACTAGCGCATGCACGAATCTACAACATGATCATGGACGCTGGAGTGGAGCAACTGCCGGATGGGCGAGTACGGTACAACTTCTTTGCCGACGAGATCTTTGGCTTAGAGAAACCACTTGAGCAGATTGTGGAGTACTTCCGCTCGGCCGCGCAGCGTCTGGAAGTTCGGAAGCGGATCTTGCTCCTGATGGGGCCGGTAGGCGGAGGGAAGTCGACGATTGTTGCGAAGCTGAAGCGGGGATTAGAGCGGTACACGCGGACGGCGCGGGGAGCGGTGTACGCGATCAAAGGTTGCCCGATGCATGAGGAGCCGCTGCACTTGGTGCCGGAACCACTCCGCGAGGACTTGTACCGGGATTACGGTGTCTACATCGAAGGCGAACTCTGTCCATGGTGCCGGTATCACCTGGAAGAGGCACCGCGGGACGAGACACATCCGTGGAGCCGACCCGGTCAGCCATTTAGTGGGCGGCATGAGGATGTGCCTGTGGTGCGGATTCTCTTCTCGGAGAAGCATCGGGTGGGGATCGGAACGTTCACGCCATCAGATCCGAAGAGTCAGGACATTGCGGAACTGGTAGGGAGTATTGATCTCTCGACCATTGGGGAGGTGGGTGCAGAATCGGATCCGCGGGCCTATCGGTTTGACGGGGAACTGAACGTTGCCAATCGGGGATTGGTTGAGTTCATCGAGATGTTGAAAGTCGACGAACGTTTCCTCTACGTGCTGCTGACGTTGACACAGGAGCAGAGCATCAAGACGGGCCGCTTCCCGATGATCTACGCCGACGAGGTGGTGATCAGCCACACCAATGAGCATGAGTACAACGCGTTTGTGGGGAACAAACGGAGTGAGGCGCTGCAGGATCGGATCATTTTGGTGAAAGTGCCGTACAATCTGCGCGTCTCGGACGAGGTGAAGATCTACCAGAAACTGCTCAAGCAGAGCGGCATTCGTGATGTCCACATTGCGCCAGGCACCCTAGAAACAGCAGCGACGTTTGCGGTGCTGTCGCGGCTGGAGGAAAGCCGTAAAGCGGGCATGACACTGATGAAGAAGCTGAAGCTGTATGACGGGCAGACAGTTGAGGGATACACACCGCAAGACGTGAAGGAACTCCAGGAAGAAGCGACACGAGAAGGAATGGATGGGGTCTCGCCCCGGTATGTGATCAACCGGATCTCGGCAGCGATCGTGCGTGAGGGAACGCGCTGTATTAACGCGATCGATGTCCTGCGCAGTTTAAAAGACGGGCTGGAGCAGCATACAAGCATCACGCCGAAAGAGCGTGAGCGGCTGCTCAACCTGATTGCCGAGGCACGGAAAGAGTATGACGAGTGGGCGAAGCGAGAAGTCCAGCGAGCATTTGTCTACTCGTTTGAGGAGTCGGCGCGAACGCTTTTCAACAACTATCTCGACAACGTGGAGGCGTATGTCCACCGGACGAAGGTGATTGATCCGATTACCGAGGAGGAGCTTGAGCCGGATGAGCGGCTGATGCGGTCGATCGAGGAGCAGATTGGGATCCCGGAGAGCCAGAAACGACAGTTCCGAGAGGAACTCCTGATCAAAATGTCGTCGATGGCACGGCGTGGGCAGAAGTTTGAGTACACCTCGCACGACCGCTTGCGGGAAGCGATTGAGCGCAAGCTGTTTGCGGATCTGAAGGATGTGGTGAAGATCACGACGTCGACGAAGACGCCGGATCCAGAGCAGTTGCGTCGGATGAACGAAGTGGTCGACCGACTGGTGCAGTACCACGGATATTGTCCGGTTTGTGCGAATGAACTCTTGAAGTACGTTGGAGCCTTGTTGAGTCGCTAGGCCGACCGGTGGAGGTGAGCATCATGTTCACAGTGGCGATCCGACGTGACGACTGGTCGCTACACCGGAAGGGAGCGATCGACCAGGCACGGCATATGGAAAAGGTGAAGGAGGCCATCAAGCGGAACCTCGCGGATATCGTCAGCGAGCAGTCAATTATTACTGCTGATGGGAAACGGCTCATACGGGTACCGATCCGCGTGTTAGAGGAGTACCGCTTTCGCTTTGATCCTGAGGCAGGGCGGCAAGTGGGCCAGGGGAGTGGCGGGACGAACGTTGGAGATGTGATCGGGCGGGTGGGGAGTAGCCGAGGACCGGGAGTGGGGCCGCAAGCTGGCGAGGAGCCAGGGGTTGACTACTATGAGGCCGAGCTCACGGTGGACGAGCTTGGCGAGCTGATCTTCGAAGATCTGGAATTGCCCAATTTGGAAGAGAAACGATTGCGTGAACTCGAGTCAGAGGCCGTGCGTTTCACTGACATCCGCAAGCATGGGCCATTTGCCAATCTCGATAAACGGCGAACGCTGCGCGAGAACCTACGGCGGAATGCGTGGAGGGGACGGGCGCGCATCGGTGATTTCACTAATGAGGACCTGCGCTTCAAGACCTGGGAGCGAGATATCAAGCGGGAGTCGAACGCAGTAGTTATTGCGATGATGGATGTTTCTGGCTCAATGGGGACATTTGAGAAGTACATCTCGCGCGCGTTCTATTACTGGATGGTGCGGTTCTTGCGAACAAAATATGACCGCTTGGAGATCCGCTTCATTGCGCACCATGCGGAAGCGAAAGAGGTAACTGAGGAGGAGTTTTTTACCCGCGGGGAGAGTGGAGGGACGCGCGCGAGTACGGCCTATGAATTGGCGCTGCGGTTGATTCAGGAGCAATATCCACCGGATGCCTGGAACATCTATCCATTCCACTTTTCAGACGGTGACAACTGGCCTTCGGATAATGAGCGATGCCGCGAGCTGGCGGAGGAACTGTTGCGCTGGGTGAACCTCTTTGGATACGGGGAGATCCGACAAGGACGTTACACCTATCACAGCACATTGATGCAGACGCTGCAGCGTATCGGCAATGCGAAGCTCGTGACGGTGACGATTAGCGAAAAAGCGGACGTCTACCAGGCGTTACGACGATTTTTGGGGCCGGAAGTGGGACGGGAGAAGGCCCATGCGTGAAGGGATGTCGAGTACCATTGCCGAGTTGGAACGTCGCATCGGCGAGATCTGGAAGACTGGGGAGCGGCTAGGATTGCGACCACTTCCCGTCCACTTTGAGGTGGTGCCGGCGACGGTCATGTACGAGATTGGGGCATATGGTCTCCCAGGGCGGTTCTCGCACTGGACACACGGGAAAGCGTATCAGGTGCAGAAGACGCTCTACGACTACGGCTTAAGCAAGATCTATGAACTGGTGATCAACAGTGATCCCTGCTACGCCTTTCTGTTAGAGACGAACACGTTGTTGCAAAACACGCTCGTTGCGGCGCATGTGATGGCACACGCCGACTTTTTCGCCAATAACGCATATTTTGCTGCGACGCAGCGGGACATGGTGGACATCGCATCACTCCATGCGGAACGGATCGAGAGATACGAATTCACACACGGGAGAGAAGAGGTCGAGCGACTTCTGGATGCGGCGCTTTCGATTCAGGAGCATGTCGATCCGACCGTGTCGCAGGCATCCGTGCGGCGGGGAGGCGAACCACGGCGGCGACCGTCGACGCCGTACGATGACCTATGGAGGCTGGACGAACGTAGCCGAGCGCAGGAGACAGAAGGGGAGGAAGAGCGACCAGCGACGAGACCAGATGAACCGGTACGCGACTTACTGCTGTTCATTCATGACCACTCGCCGATCCTGCAGGACTGGGAACGCGATGTCGTCGCAATCGTGCGGACAGAGATGTTGTATTTCTTGCCGCAGATCAAGACAAAGGTTTTGAATGAGGGATGGGCAACGCTGTGGCACGCCCGTCTCATGCGAGCGCTCGATTTGCCTTCCGAAGAATATGTCGAGTTCGCGCGCTTGCACGCGAGCGTGCTTCAGCCGGCGGGGCGGAGGTTGAATCCCTACGCGCTCGGGTATGAGTTGCTCTGTGACATTGAGCGCCGGTATGGCACGGAGCACCTCTTCCTGGTCCGCGAAGTTGAGTCAGACGTTTCACTCGTGCGTAACTATCTGACCGAGGAGCTTGTGGAGCGGCTTGATCTGTATCTCTACGAGCGGCGTGGAGACGAACTGGTGGTGGTCGACAAGAACTGGGAAGCAGTTCGGCATCGCTTGGCGAATGAGCTAGGCGGAAACCATATTCCGGTCATTGTCGTTGAAGACGGCGACTACCGTGGGAATCGGGAACTCTATCTGCGGCATGTGTGGGACGGTCGGAAACTGGACCTGCCGTGGGCGGAGAAAACACTGGAACATGTGTATCGGTTGTGGGGGCGACGCGTCTGGCTGGAAACCCGTGCAGACGATGGGGCAAATCCCCTCATTTTGAGCTATCACCCGCGTGAAGGACATCGGCAGCAGCGGTAGACAATGCGGGCTCTCAGCAGAGGGGCTCTTGCGATGAGATAAGAGCAGACGCCGCTCCTCCATCACCATGATCGTTGTATGGGTTGACTCACACTCTTCTCCTGCTCATAAAAACTTTGGGACACAGAGAATACTCATGCGAGTGGTTATATACATACTCGGGTATTGGTACTCCAGGTTTCTGTGCACGCCTCGCAAGTAGAGCTTGGGAGAGTCTCTCTTCGTGTAGAGACGATGTATTGCGTTCCCGCAGGGGTGAGAGAGACGGTTTTGGGCGAACCCAGACGTCGGATCGGAGATGTGTTGCAGAGCGTTATCACGACTCTTCGGTCTCTTCTGTCCCGGTCGTTCAGTGTTTGTCTCGCGTGCCGTCCCAAGATGTTGTGTGACGTCACTCCAGGCTGGCGCAGCCAGTCATTGGCATATGCGACTCCGAGGGGATCGTTCTGAGCGGAGCCTACCGCCAAATCTCTCCCCGACAGGGCTTCTCGGGAGAACTCCAGGTGCAGTCGGTTGGGGTGAGAATCAGGCAAGAGCGCCCTCATATTTCTTGGCAGCCAGCAACTGCGCTCGTGCTGCGCAACATTGGGTCAATCGAGCACCTGGAAAAGAAGTATCTCTGTGCTCGTTGGCAGCGAGTTACAGTGGATGGCGTGCATTCTTGACTCCGTTGGTAAAGGACACAAGTGAGCTCAGGCGTCTCCTGGGCGAATCTGTTCGTTTGGCTGAGAAGACCGGCATAGCCGAGGAGGTTGGGAAGGATCAAGCTGGTCCCCAGAAGAGGAGGCCGGCCACCGCGCCTGCAGCAAGAAACGAACCGTACGGAAGATAGGTGACGCGGTGAGCGGTCCGGTGAGCAAGGAGCCACAGTGCGGCGATCGCGGCAGCGGTCATACCAAGTAAGAGGGCTGGGAGGAAGCGATCAATGCCGAGCATTGCGCCGATCAATGCGGCGAGGAGGATATCACCGCTTCCCAGCGCCGGGCGCTGATAGAGAAGCTGGCCGAGGCCATAGAAGGCGAGGAACAGCAGGGTTGCGGCGGCGCTTCCAGCCAGGGACAGGAGGAGTGCGCGAGGCGACGCCAGCAGGGCAAGGATGGTAGCGAGGAGTAGGGTGGGAACGACGGTTACCAGATAGATGAGGTGGTGTGCCCAATCGATGCGGGCGATGAGCCAGAGGAAGAGTGCGAAGAGAGAGACGCGAAAGGCGTCGAGCGGTGCGGAGAGGAAACGGAACCACGCGGCAGCAAAGGTGCCGGCGGACAAGGACTGGAGCACGAGCTGTGAGCGAGGAAAGAAGCCACAGGCAGTACAACGGCGAGGGAAGAGCCAGCTCCAGCGTGAGGCTGAAGCGCCACAACTTGGGCAGGTTGGCCGCTCGAGGAGCGGTGTGCCAGAGGGCAGTCGCACAGCAGTGAGTTCAACGAGGCCGCCAAGCACAAATCCGATAGCGGCAGCGATCGGAAGGAAAACGATAGCTCCCTCGAACACCGTGGCAATTCCTCCGTCCGGCGAACGACACCGATCCGTCGTTGCTTTTTGATGCAGCGTAGCAGACCGGAACCGTAGCGTCTCTCACCCGTTCGTCCCGAACCGGCGCGCGCGGGCATCTGCGGCGACACGGAGCATAAGTTCGTAGGGAGGGTCGGTGTGGAACCAGAGGCGGAACGACTCAGCTCCCTGGGCGACGAGCATTTCGAGCCCATCGAGCGTTGCCAGACCGCGGGCGTGAGCCGCGGCAAGCAAGGGGGTGGGGCGATAGGTCAGGTCGTAGACGAGTGCGTGTGAGGGCAGGACGTCGAGCCAGTCGAGGGGGATTGGGGAGGACCGGCCATCCCAACCGACGCTGGTGGCATTCACGAGGAGATCGGCGGTGGCCAGTTCGGGGAGCAGTTCCCCGCTGAGGGGTAATGCCCGACCAACAGCAAACTCGGCAATCAGGGACTGCGCACGTGCGAGCGAACGGTTGGCGACCACGAGCGACCGGCAACGCTGATCGGCGAGGGCAACGATGACTGCCCGTGCTGCACCGCCGGCTCCGAGCACGATAACGCGAAGATCGCCGATAGGTAAGCCACGACGAGTGAGTGGGAAGAGGAAACCAGGGATATCGGTGTTGTCACCGTGGAGACCGCTGTCACGTACAACGATGGTGTTGACTGCGCCGGCACGGTGGGCTCGGGGAGCCTGAGAATCGAGTAAGCGAGTGACGGCCTCCTTGTGGGGAACCGTCACGTTGGCGCCGATCATCCCGGGTTCCCGGAGTGAGGCGATGCGAGCGGGGAGATCAGCGGGTGGCGTTGGCCAGAGCTCGTAGTGTGCTGGAATGCCAAGGGCATCGAGGGCAGCCTGCTGGAATACAGGAGAGAGGCTGTGCTCGACCGGGTAGCCGATAAGTCCGAGTCGCCTTGTCATCTGCCGTGCTGCTCCCGAATGTTGCGAACATGCTCCTCATAGGTGCGGGCAAAGACATGAGCACCGCTACCGTCACCACGAGTCACGAAGTAGAGATAGTCGGTCTGTGCTGGTGAGAGGGCAGCTTCGATCGAGGCGCGGCTTGGATTGCAGATAGGACCAGGAGGGAAGCCTGCATAACGATAGGTGTTGTAGGGGCTATCGATGGCAGTCAGATCGGGACGATTGTCGAGGGACGGCCACCAATCTGGTTGAGAGCCAAGCGCGTACTGCACCGTGGGATCGGCCTGGAGCGGCATATTCTCGCGCAGACGATTGTAAAAGACGGAGGCGATGATCGGGCGCTCTTCGGGAACAACCGCCTCACGTTCGACGATGGAGGCGATAATGAGCACTTGGTAAAAGGTATAGCCAAGTTGCTGGGCACGCGCGCGATCTTCCGCTGGTACACGTCGGTCGAAGTTTCGGAGGAGCGTTTCAACAATTTCCTCCGGTGTGGCATCGATGCGGAACTCATAGGTGTCAGGGAAGAGGAAACCTTCGATAGTTGCTGCCGAGGGGATGTCGGCGAGGAAGGGGAACCGCGTCTGCCAGCGGCTGGCTTGAAGGACATCAAGGAACTGCGAAGGGTTGGAGAGAATGCCCGCGCGGACGAGCTCTTCAGCGTACTGTTCGGCGCGCCACCCTTCTAGGAAGCGAACGCGCACGACTTGAACACCCGGTGCAGTGGTTAATGTGCGAATGATCTGGTCGACTGACATGCCGGTGTACAGGGTGAACTGACCAGCGCGGATCCGCTTATCGGCGTTACTGAGACGAACCCGTAGTTTGAAATAGGCCGGTGAACGGATGAGTCCAGCGTCATGGAGCCGCTGCGCAATGGAGTCGATTGACTCATCAGGGAGGATCTGGAAGATGACAGGGGTACCAGCCGAGTGGCTTGTTGCCTGGAGCTGAGCGACGAGCGCGCGTTGTGCTGCGACGACGATAATGGCGGCAAGGACGAGTACAGCAGCGAGCTTGAGAGCCTGTACCATGACTCGGAGCACGAGCGGTAGCCTCCTGTCGGCGCTGGACGTAACGGGGCGCGCGACCGGCGGTGAGTCTACCAGGGAGCATTTGGGATGGGCAAGCGGAAGCCGGTGATTGCGTTGGTTGGGCCGACCTCGGTAGGGAAGACAGCGACGGCGATTCGGTTGGCGCTGGAATTTGACGGTGAGGTGGTTTCCGCTGATTCGCGGTACTTATACCGGGGGATGGACATTGGTACTGACAAGCCGTCGCTTGAGGAGCGAAAAGGTGTGCCACATCATCTCATCGATATCCTCGATCCGCGCGACGAGTATTCGCTGGCGCTGTACCTGCGGGATGCTCATGCGGCTATTGACGCCATCCACGCTCGTGGCAAGTTACCGATTGTTGCGGGGGGAACACCGCTCTACCTTCGGGCTCTACTGGAAGGGTGGCGGATCCCACCGGCACCGCCGAATCCAGAGCTCCGAGCGCAGTTGGAACTCCGAGCACGTGTTGAAGGGCCGGAGGTGCTGCATCGCGAATTGGAATACGTTGACCCACTCGCTGCAGCGCGGATCCCGCCGGAAAATGTGCGGCGGGTGATCCGGGCACTAGAGATCTTTCATGCAACCGGGCGACGCATGACCGAGCTTGAGGGGAAAGAGTCCCCGCCCTGGCAGATCTTATGGCTCGGTCTGACCATGCCGCGTGAAGAGTTGTATCGACGAATCGATGAGCGGGTAGAGCGGCAGATTGCGCGTGGTCTGGTCGATGAAGTACGGCGGTTGCTGAGTGCTGGTGTGTCACCGGACACACCGGCAATGACAGCGCTGGGGTACCGCCAGATTGTGCTGTATTTGCAAGGGAAGCTGACATTGGACGAAGCGATTGCGCGAATCAAGTATGACACGCACCGGTATGCGCGTCATCAGCTGACCTGGTTACGGCGGATGAAGCATGTGGAGTGGTACGATGTGACGCAGCCAGGCTGGTACGAGGCACTACGAGAGCGAGTGCGAACGTTTGTCATGGACGAAACCGATGAGGGGGCTGCTGCCGTACACCAGAACGGAGGAGGAAAGAGAACGCCTCGCGCGTGAGGAGGAGACACGGAGGGCGGCCCACGCGGGCCGCCCTCCGTGTTGTCCTCAGTGAGGGGTCTCTTGCCAGGCTCAGTGGCGGGGTATGGTCGTGTGGCATCGTTCCAATGTGCTGGCTAGGGGGATAGTGAACTTGGCACGGGGATGAAGAGAAGCACGCAAGAGTGGTCGTTCAGTGCGCGGCGAGGGAGAACAGAGAAGTGTCGGAAGGTAGAGTGGGATCTTAGAGTGGGTGAGCGGATCGGTGCGCCAATGTCGAGAACAGCTAGACCAGTTGGAGCGCCAGACGGTGAGCCATGTGGGGGTCTTAGTTTTGAGGGAAGCGGGGGAGGAGGGACAAGGATCAGCGTGGTTCAAGACCGGCTGATCGAATGGTATCGCTGGGAGGCGCGAGACTTGCCGTGGCGCCGGACGCGTGATCCGTATTGGATCTTGGTAAGCGAGGTGATGTTGCAGCAGACGCAGGCGGAGCGGGTGATCCCGTACTACGAACGTTTTCTTGCGCGCTTTCCAACGATTGAATCGCTGGCGCGAGCGTCAGTTGCAGAGGTTATCAGCCTTTGGGGTGGTCTTGGTTACAACCGTCGTGCGGTCTATCTCTGGCGGGCGGCTCGGGAAGTGATCGAGCGCTATGGTGGGAGGATACCGAAGGATCGGCGAGAACTCCAGCGTCTGCCGGGAGTTGGGCGCTACACTGCGGGAGCGGTCGTGTGCTTCGCCTTTCGGGAACCGGTCGCGTTTTGGGACACGAACATTGCGCGCGTTTTGACGCGGATCTTTCTGGGTCCGGAGGCGCGACCGAGTTGCCGGGAACTGGAGAAGCTTGCTGAATCTGTCTTGCCGCGCGATCGCGCGTACGAGTGGAACCAAGCACTGATGGAACTGGGTGCGCGGGTTTGTCTGGCGCGTCGCCCACGCTGTGGAGACTGTCCGGTGCGCGAGTTGTGCCGCTCGGTCGGAACAACCGGGGAACATCGACGGCGCAGCGAACGGTTCACAGGGTCCCGCCGGTACTACCGAGGGCGAATTGTCGCGGTCCTGCGTAGACGGTGGGGTGGTATGCGGCTGGAGGAACTGGGGCGTGCACTACGGGAAGACTACACACCTGCGCACCGTGAATGGTTGGAGCAGCTCGTGGGAGACTTAGCCCGTGAGGGGCTGGTAGAGGTGGCAGAGGACCGGGGTGACTATATGGTGCGGCTACCAGGTAGTGGAGAGGGCGGCCAGGGAGCTGAAACGGGGAGGCGGTGACGGTACGGCAGTTCCTCACCCGGTGTGACGAGGGATGATTCGCGGTGACCAGGTAGCAAAGGCCGTCCCCGATCATTTGCAGAAGAGCGTTCACAGTCGGTGGAGTGTGACGGGAGAAGAGGAGGCAGGAACGAACCCGTCAATGGCTGGACGGGATGGAAGCGAACGAGTGATCGACTCGTGAAGGGTTTCGCAAAGTCCTGCTCCCGTGGTAGGATAGTCAACGATGACCGGTCAAGCATCCTGGCACGGGAGGAGTGCAGCGTGGTGCAGGGACAGACAGCTCAAGTGGTTGAGGAGCGGGTGGAGGCTGCGGCAGCACAGCAGCCGCTTTTCGCGTATGAGTTCCGCTACGGGTGGGGGTTCCTGGCGTTTGTGACATTTGTTGGACTCAACGTTCTCGGGCTCATCATTTGGATGATCATTGCGATTAATTCGCCAACGATCCATCCTTGGGGTTGAGGAGAAGAAAAGCGGCAGCGGTCAGCAGGGGGTGCCTCCAGCACCCCCTTTTTTCTTGCTGTGTGATTGCGTCGTTGGTCAAGCGTTTGGGATGCGCTGCTGCTTGAGTAGTGCAGCGACCTTGAGTGGAAGGCCGAAGAGATTGATGAAACCCTCGGCATCACGCTGGTCGTAGATGGCGTCTGCTCCGAAAGTAGCTAGTTCAATGCTATAGAGGCTGTGTGGTGAGCGGCGACCGGTGGGCATACAGTTGCCTTTGTAGAGGACGAGCCGGACCTCGCCGGTGACAGGGCGTTGGGTAACGTCCACAAACGCATCGAGTGCCTCGCGTAGCGGGGTGTACCAGAGGCCGTAGTAGACAAGCTCGGCATATTTGAGGGCGAGCATGTCCTTAAAGTGCATGGTCTCGCGGTCCAGGGTGAGCGACTCAAGTTCCTTGTGAGCGATAGAGAGGATAGTGGCGCCAGGCTGTTCATAGACGCCCCGCGATTTCATCCCGACGAGACGGTTCTCCACGAGATCGATGCGGCCGATGCCGTGGCGCCCGCCAAGCTCGTTGAGGCGCTCCAGAAGGGATACTGGCGAAAGGCGCTCGCCATTGAGACTGACAGGGTAGCCTTGGTCGAAGCCGACGACAATCTCTTCCGGTTGATCGGGGGCCGTCTGAGGACTCGCAGTGATCTGGTAGACCCGCTCATGCGGTGCTTGCCATGGATCTTCCAGTTCGCCGCCCTCATGGGAGAGGTGCCAAAGGTTCTGGTCACGGCTATAGATGTTCTCTTTGGATTGCGAGACGGGGATGCCTCGGGAGGCCGCGTACTCGAGCAGTGCTTCACGCCCGGAGAGATCCCACTCTCGCCAAGGAGCGATGACAGTAAGTTCGGGGGCGAGTGCTTTATAGGTGAGTTCAAAGCGGACCTGATCGTTGCCCTTACCAGTGCAGCCGTGAGCGACGGCATCAGCCCCCTCACGCTTAGCGATCTCCACCTGGTATTTGGCGATCAGTGGGCGAGCGAAGCTGGTGCCGAGCAGATATTTGCGTTCGTAAACGGCGCCAGAACGGAGGACAGGGAAAGCGTACTGAGTGAGGAACTCCTCGCGAAGATCAAGGACATAGGCCTTGGAGGCACCAGTGGCGAGAGCTTTCGCCTCGACGCCGGAGAGATCTTCACCTTGGCCGACGTCGGCAGTAACGGTGATGACCTCGCAGTCGTAGGTCTCCTTGATCCACTTGAGAATGACTGAGGTGTCAAGCCCGCCAGAGTAGGCAAGGACAACTTTGTGGACCTTCTTCTTGGACACGCCGTGCTCCTCTCGCCGTGATGAACCCTGATTGCTGGATACCAAAAGTCTGAGCCTGGTGGTTCGGCAGAATGGCGGTGCGGCGTCACCTGGCACGCCCGGGCATGCGCACGAGCACAGCGCTCCCTCCCCGACGATACGTTTACCGGGGCGAGGGTAGCAGGGTGCACGGTCGGCGTCAAGGGGCCGTGGAAGATCGGTGGGGCTGGAGCAGTTGCGCCACTTCCTTGCTGGTTCACTCCGGCTTCTGCATGTCAGGTTGAGTGCGCGGCGTGACCGACGAACCGCTCCCGATGGATTGACGCGGGGCACAGTTGAGGGGAGGAGTGTGGGGGAGCATGGCACAAGTGTGAGGAATCAAGCGCGGGGGTGCCTGTTAGGAATGCCCGTCCGGCAAAGGAGAATACGGTTGTCGATTCTCCGTGTTGTCAGGCGTGGGGCTCCTCGGGGATTGTGCCCGAGAGCAGCAGTGCCGCGCAAGATCTAGCAGGTCGGCTTTAAGTAAGCCTGGTATCGCTGGCTAGGAAGAGCATAACGAACGGGAAGACAGTGACCAAAGGACTAATCCAAGAAACCGACGCGGCTAGGAAAAATAGACGATGGGAAGGAGGCAGCCATGCTGCATCTTTTAGGATGATAGCGAGCTACAAGACAGAGTGAAGGAGAACACGATGTCGGAGAAGTATGATGCCGAACGCGATCCAGTCAGCAGAGTGCTCGCCCGCTCCGTGGAGCAACTCGATACCGATCCGTGTATCCGACTAAGCAGAGTGTTCCTGCAGCAGGCACGCGCACTGCTTTTAGTGGCGGTACGACATGCTCCTTGGCGAAGCTACGCCTGGTTCGGCCGGCGGTGCGCAGTGGCAGCGACCGTCCTCGCATTGGTGTTGGCAGGAATGCCAGTGCTGGCCGGCCCGGGTGGTTTTCCTGGCAGTGTACAGCAGGTTTTCGCTGCTTTTTCGAAGCACGACCGGGTGACTCTGCTCCAAGACGTGACGCCGACTGCAAACGAAATGGTCGAGCCTTTGGAGACAGTGGAACTGACCGGAACAGTGGAGCTGTCCCAGATCCTCCAGCCGTCTCCGTTTGCAGAGCCCACTGAAACAGTAGAACCCACGCGAACTGCGGAGCCGACCGAAACGCCAGAGCCAACACCGATGAGCGAGCCGACCATGACAGTTGAGCCGACCCCAGAACCGACCGAGACGGTGGGACCCACACCGATCCGAGTGAGTGAAGTGGCGCGCGATAACCACGGTCGTGCTGTGTCGGCGGTGGCGCAGTCAAACGATGGGGAGGGAAATCATGGACAAGAGGTGCGCGAGGTAGCGCGCGACAACCACGGCCGGGATGTCTCAGAGGCAACCAAGGGCAGGCAAGAGGCGGACAAGCAGCATCAGCAGGATGGGGAAGAGTTGACACCCTCGGTACCAGATGTGGCCCGAGATAACCATGGTGCACGGGTGCGTCAGGCAGCGCCGTCGCAAGGAAACGGTCACGGCAAGGAGGGCCAGTCGGGACGGGCAGGAGGCCGATAACTGGAGTATGAGGGGTGTGCTCGTAGGACGTGTGACGGCGAAGTGGACGAGCCGCAGCACAAAAGTAGCACGAGATTGACGCGGTTCACCCGTTACTCGTGAGCTGCGTCGCTTCATTCACGCTGTCGTCTCGGTGTGTGCGTCCTTTTATGTCGTCGTTCTTCTGTGAGATCCCTGGATGGATTGTAGGGTGTGGCAGATTTTGATACCGCTCCAAACCCAGCAGTACTGTCCATGTTGGATTGGCTTGGAGCGGACCCCTTTCTCTTTGAACCTTGCTGTCTATGGCAGTTTTTGGCTTTGGCGGGTGCTCACAACCCGTTGGTGGCTCATTCATTATGGGTGATTTAGTGCCTTTGCGCCTACGACGATGCATGGAGTCTATGCTGGTACAGGTGGAAAATCATTTTTACTACTGTACTCTAGGTCATGTGTTGAAATTCTTCAAGTGCCCACGTACAGATGGGGAATCACTTTGGCTACTGTACCAGTTAGCCTTGTTTGGTCTCTTTCTTGCCGTGTTAATCCGTCTTCTTGAGGAGGTACCTGTGCGCTCCTCTGGAGCATAAGGGACGGTGCGCGAGTTTACTTCATGTTTAGACGCTGAAGAGGGCGCGTCGAATATTAGAGAGGGGAAGAGATTTCTGAACCATGTTTGGGCACAGCTGACTTGGCTGCGACGGTCCAAGAGGCTGACTGGTGTTGGGAGTACTCGAGGACAGTCGTGTTGGCCTGGGCCGCCATTCTGTTTCCGAAAACATCTCATCAACCATGCCCTCGG
>CALIMB010000030.1 GCA_938028665.1 uncultured Thermomicrobium sp.
CCGTGACAACGCGGAGGCGTGGTGTAGAGGCCTAACACGCGGCCCTGTCAAGGCCGAGATCGCGGGTTCGAATCCCGTCGCTTCCGCTGAGTGCGAGAGCGCAGCGAAGGAGCTGCGCTCTCCTTATGTCTTTCCGCGACCCTAAGGCAGTTCGCTCATCCGCCAGCATGTCGTAGTCCAGCATGGCGCTGTCTCGCCTTGCTCCCACCACAGCCCATTCCGTGCCTGCATGCCACCATCCACGAATCACACCTGACCAGTGATAAAGTCAGCGTCGGCCAAAACCAGAAAAACCGCTGCTTTCCCAACGTCTTCCGGATGGCCAACCCGTCCCCACAGAACCATCTGGTTGCCGAGGTCCGTTGTATACCCAGGAATTGGAAAGTAGCCGGGCAGCTCAATCGGTCCGGCATCGATGGCGTTGCCCCTACTGTTGCCCGACGCGAGCTCGATAACGGGTGATCGGGGAAAGGCACTGTTCGCCTACTTTGTTGCTGCATTGGCCACCTGACGCAGGAATCGTGCAGTACCGTGAATCGAGGTGATATTCAAGATAGTCACGCTGTCATGTCTCAGCAGAGGATGCACAACCTCTTAAGCACAGAACAAAGATACGCGAATATTGAGATCAAAGAGCACCTTAAAGAATTCTTCTGGGAAACTGAGAAATGACCGTGCTTATGTCACTCCCGCATTGTTGACTATACATTCAGTCCATCAAGCGCCGCGGCTGCCTCGTCAACGACGCGCCGACATTCTGCTCCCAAGAGGAGACCCCCCACCGTGCGCTATCGCTTGGCCATCGCTCCAACTACGTTCTTCGACCACCGTCTCAGCCGCCGCACAGCGATGTGCACAGCGCACGACTTCCCCAGGCGCCTCGCCAGCGACGGTAGCCAGATGCCACACCCAGCCGATCCCCATCCCAGCACCAGTGACAATGACACACTTCGCGTCTAACCTTTCCCATCCGGCGCTCCCCATTCCTCATGATCCCTTTCCGAGGAAGCACTGTCCCGTGCGCGAAGCGTAACGAGGAGCCTCTTCCAAGCCACTCGACCCTGCATAGCCTTGGAAACTGGCCCCACAAGCGAACGTTTGGAGCCATTTCTTGACACACTCCGCGAGAGTCAGCCACCACGATACCTGTAGCTCCTGGACAAGAACAATCGATCCATGTGTGGTCGTATCACCACCAGAACTCTCCGCGACAGCAACTCGCCACGGGCTTCAGGGCATCTTCCGTGTATGCCTCTCGTCTGCGACAATGGCGGCGACGGAGAGTAGATCTCGCAAATGAGGAGGAGGTACCATGGAACTCGCTCTCATCCTTCCTCCGTGGCCAAATGAGCGATGGAAGCTCGCTTTGCAACTGGGTGTCACCCACGCGGTGACCACGCTGCCCTTCCACGTTGCAGGAGGACATCAAGCCTCGAACCCACCAGGGGTCCCTCAACCAGTCGTGCCTCACGACGTACCACCGCCGGAGCATCGCCCGTGGGATTTCATGCCTCTGCTCCTCATGGTGCAGCGCTTCCGTGAGGCAGGGATCACCGTCTCTGTCATCGAGGCCTCTCCACCAATGCACCGCGCTCGGCTTGGCCTGGACGGTCGCGATGAGGAGATCGAATGGGTCATCACCCTCCTTCGCAACATGGGCAAGCTGGGAATCCCCGTCTGGTGCTGGAATTGGATGGCCGTGATTAACTGGGCACGAACCTCAACAACGACTCCGACCCGCGGTGGAGCACTCACCACCAGCTATGACCACGAACTGATGGAACGAGCAGGACCCACAGAATACGGCGAGATTTCAGCAGAACGCCTCTGGCAGAGTCTGGAGTACTTTTTACAGGCGATCGTCCCCGTCGCGGAGGAAGCCGGTGTCCAGCTCGCTCTTCATCCCGATGATCCTCCTGTTCCCTCCTTGCGTGGCCTTGCACGTATCCTCATCACTCCAGAAGCACTGCAGCGAGCGCTCGACCTTTACCCGAGTCCCGTACATGGACTGACTTTTTGCCAGGGTACCATCTCAACCATGGGCGTCGATGTCCCCCACTGGATTCGACATTTCGGCCAGCAAAACAAGATTCACTTTGTCCATTTCCGTGATGTCCGCGGTGGCCCGCTGAAGTTCGTTGAGACCTTCCAAGATGACGGTCAAACTGACATGTACGAGGCGATGAAAGCCTATCACGAGATCAATTTCCAAGGCGTGATGCGGCCGGACCACGTACCCACCATGGAAGGTGAGCCGAACTCCGAACCAGGGTATATGATGCTCGGACGCCTCTTCGCTATTGGCTATATGAGGGGACTTCGCGAGGCTGTGCTCAAGACCGTCGCCAGATCGGTCTCCTGATACCCATTGTTTCGGCGAAGAGCACCTCACTAAAGGGACAAGGCACCTCGTCTGTGACAATGACCGGTGACCCTTTTCTGGTACTTGCATCAGTGCAAGCCCTCAAGACGGCACGCTGGGTCGCCGCTATCCTCTTCACTCCCTCAACATCCAGATGTTGAGTTATTGGCAGCAATCGGCGCCTCATCGGTCATTGTGCATGCCACTTTCTGTCCAAGCATTTTTCGAGTGCTGACGCCGAGAAGGTCTTCAAAAGCATCGCAGAGTACGACGCTCCCAGCGCACAGCAACCCACTGCACGGGCCACATCAGCAGTAACCAGTAGCCGGTCACCGCCTAGAGCGTCTTCACACGGCTGGAATTACCCTACTCACCGTTCTAACCTGTCCCACGGAAGCACCGCGCGACCGGGAAACGATTACACTTATTCAATAGTGCACGGACGAGGGCGCGAGGCGATGAGTGAACTGAGTGTAATCCCCCGGCGCATCATGCTTCTCACGACACCGACGAGCTACCGCACGGCCGCTTTCCTGAACGCCGCTGAGCGACTTGGCATTGAGGTTCTCGTCATCGAAGACACACCTGAGCCACTCCGGCAGATGTGGGGACTCCGCTACGGTGTCGATTTCAGTGCCCCAGAACGAGCTGCAGAAGAACTTGCACGGCTTGCTCGCACGCATCCGGTCCGCGCTGTCGTCCCCGTTGATGATGCCGGGACGCTCCTTGCTGCCCTAGTCTCCGAGCAATTGGGTCTCCCAAGCAACGACCCGAGCGCAGCGCTTGCAGCGCGCGACAAATGGGTCATGCGTCAGCGGTTCGCCGCAGCAGGTGTTCCAGCACCGCAGGCTCAAGCGTTCCCTGCCCTGGCAAACCCGATGGAAATCGCAGCGCACCTCTCCTACCCTTGCGTGATCAAGCCCACCCGGCTTGCTGGCAGTCGTGGCGTCATCCGAGCAAACAACCGAAACGACTTCATGACAGCATTCGAACGCGTCCGCTCCATCTTAGAAAGCGATGGAGTGAACTTGGAGCAGGCGCTCATTTTGGTTGAGCCATTCGTGCCTGGTTTCGAAGTGGCGTTGGAAGGGCTATTGACCAGCGGCAAACTAGAAGTCCTCGCCCTGTTTGACAAACCTGACCCGCTTGATGGCCCGTACTTCGAGGAAACGATCTACGTGACTCCATCGCGGTTACCATCCGAGACACAAGCAGCGATCGTCTTCGCCGCAAGCCAGGCAGCCCGGGCGCTTGGGCTGCAAACCGGACCAATCCATGCTGAGCTTCGCGTCAACGATCACGGGCCTTGGGTTATTGAAGTTGCAGGTCGGTCGATCGGCGGTCTCTGTTCACGCATCCTCGAGTTTGGAACCGGAATGACACTGGAAGAGCTTATCCTCGCCCATGCCGTCGGTGATGCAATTCCCTCCCTTGATCGCCGCTCGGGCGCCGTCGGCGTCATGATGATCCCGATACCAGGTCGGGGCATCTTGAAAAGCGTTGATGGTATTGCCGAAGCACAACGTGTGCCCGGTATTACCGGTATTGAAATCACGGTGAAACGCAACCATCGAATTATTCCGTTACCGGAAGGAGCAAGCTATCTGGGATTCATCTTCGCTCAGGGAGACAATCCGGACCAAGTTGAGGCAGCGTTACGCCGGGCCCATGCACAGCTGCGGATACGCCTTGCCCCTGAGCTCCGTCTCCTTGCTGCCCAGCGTGGATGAGCACTCGCTCACTTCTTGCGCGCCGAACCACCTTTGGCTGGTTGCCCAACTCCCGGTGGCACCCAGCCCTCCGGCAACTCCTCTTCTTCTCCAAAGAGGAATGCTTCCATATGTTCACGGAGAATTGCGCGATCCTCCGGGTCGGCCGGATTCAACCCATAATGGTTGATAACGATCGTCTGATACTCGCGCCACATCTCCCACGCTTCCTGGGATATCTCGTGGTAAATGCGCTCTCCCAGCGCGCCTGGGAAAGGTGGCCGTTCCAAGCCTGGCAATTCCTTCTTAAGCTTGACACAGTACACCATACGCACCATTTTGCCCCATCCTCCATACGGCGAATACTTGAGCAAGGGTAACGGACAGAAGCTGACCATGTCAAAACCGTCTCGATTGCCAAGCGTTGCGCTCTGGGGCTCCTTGAGCCGTCAAACCGCTGTTACATTGCAAGCTTTGCTGCAGGCGGAGATTCCCGTCCGAAGTCTCATCATTGCTGGTGTTCCAGGGCACCATCCAACACCGTTGGCCGTGCCCCTGGCGGCCTGGCACGCTGATCCTGCCGAGATTGCCCGTCGCAGCGGCATCCCCATAGTCAGTATTGAGCGGCGGCGTCAGCTTCAAGAATGCATCCGTATCACTCGCCTTACTGCCGAACTTGGACTTGTCTCATGTTTTCCTTGGAAACTGCCACCTGATGCGATGGATGCCTATCCCCAGGGCATCCTCAATATCCATCCCTCCCCCCTCCCAGCCTACCGTGGTCCGGCACCACTCTTTTGGCAGTATCGTGATGGACGCCTCACAACGGGCGTGACGATCCATCACATCACCGAGGAGCTGGACAGCGGCCCGCTTCTGGCACAAGTTCATGTTAATCTTCCACTCGCCTTCCCGGGTGATCGGCTCGAGGCTTGGCTTGCCTGGTATGGAGTCGGATTGCTCCTCCGCATTCTCCGGACCGAGAGCCTTGGGTCCTCCATAGCGGCGGAGCCACGGCGTCCTTGCTGGGCACCCATTCCAAATCTGGATGAGTTGACAATCGATTGGACCTGGTCATGTTGGCGGGCTGCACACTTCTTGGCTGGCGTTCTCCCGCTCGGCTACAGTGTCACAATCCACGATCGCCACGGGCAGAGTTGGTACGTTGAGCGCTTTCTTGGCTGGAGTTCCCGCCCGCTCGTCCCCAAACAAGGCGCCTCGACGATAGTTTCTCTCGAGTTCATCGACGGATACCTCACTGTCCAGACACGTCGGCTCTACTCAGTTGAGCGAGCTCGCCGAAGCGTTCGTCTCCAATAGTTGAGTGTATCGGCAAGCGTCTGTTCGAGTGGGATTTCCGGACACCAACCGGTAGCCATCCTCAATGCCGTTGCGTCACCACGAAGCACCCGAACTTCGACTGGACGGAGTCGCCCCGGATCCTGTTCGACACGAAGTGAAAGCCGGGCCATCGCCAACAAACGCTCCACCACCTCGCTTAACATCCAGGACTGCCCACTCGCAATGTTAAACACCTGTCCGACGAAGCGCTGGTCAGCCAACAGTTCATACGCCCGAACGACGTCACGAACGTCCAGTAGGTCACGTTCGACATTCAAGTCACCGACGAGCAAAACGGGGGGTGCTAGTCCCAGTTCAGCCTCGGCGATCTGCCGCGCAAATCCAGATATCGAGAAACGTTCACTTTGTCCGGGACCAATATGAGTAAACGGACGAACCCGTACCACGGGTAGACTATAGGCTAAATAGTACTGCAGTCCAAGGAGATCCTGTCCAGCCTTGCTGACACCATACGGGCTCAGCGGTCGGAACGGCTGTGCCTCCGTCACCGGGAGCTCCTCCTCGCGCACCAGACCGTAGGCGTCAGCGGAGCTCACGACGATGACGATCGGCGGGGGGTCGAGTGTTCGCGCTGCTTCCAGTAGATGAACTTGACCAATCATATTGTTGGCGATCGTGCCGACTGGATCTTGAAATGACCGCGGAACGTAGCTGACAGCCGCCAGATGGAAAATGACATCCGGTCGCCAATAGCTGAGTGTTCGCCGCACCAGTTCTCCATTCAGCAGGTCGCACACCAGATGCTGCAGAAAATAGGGTGACGGCGCATTCGGGCGAGCTGAAAGCCCGATCACCTCCCAGCGCCCTGAAGACGCTAAATGTGCTGCAAGGTGGCTGCCAGCGAAGCCGGACGCACCAGTGATTAAGGCCCTCCGCATTGCGCGCCCGTGCTCCTTTACCGTTCTGGTAGGCTTCCCACAACTCCCGCTTCTGCCCTCAGAAGTTCTGCCCTATCCGTCCGTTCCCACGGAAGATCTAGATCCGGGCGCCCGAAGTGTCCATACGCTGCCACTTGCCGATAGATCGGCCGCTGCAGTCCCAGTCGATGAATGATGGCTGCAGGACGCAAATCAAACTGCCGCCGAATCAGTTCTACCAGCCGTTCCTCGTCGATCCGACCGGTCCCGAACGTCTCGACGTGGATCGCTACCGGACGCGCGCGGCCAATCGCATACGAAATCTGGATTTCAAAGCGATCCGCAAGCCCCGCCGCAACCACATTTTTCGCAACATAGCGCGCCGCGTACGCACCTGAGCGATCGACCTTCGTGGGATCTTTCCCAGAAAAGGCTCCACCGCCGTGCCGTGCCATCCCACCGTATGTGTCGACCATGATCTTCCGGCCAGTCATGCCCGCATCGGCCCGCGGACCACCGAGCACGAACGAGCCACTCGGATTAATCAGAATTTCGGTCTCCAGATCCAGCAACTCACTCGGGATCACCGCGCGGATAACCGCCTCAGTGAGATCGCGGCGGAGTTGCTCTTGCGACACATCGCCATCGTGCTGCGCGGACAAAACAGCCGTTGCTACACGCGCCGGCCGTCCGTAGCGATACTCGACCGTCACCTGGCTCTTTCCATCAGGCCGCAGATAGGGCAGCTCCTTTGACTTCCGCAGGTAAGCAAGCTGACGGACCAGGCGATGCGCCAATGCGATCGGCAGCGGCATCAGCTCTGGCGTTTCAGTACAGGCGAACCCGACGACCATGCCCTGGTCGCCAGCACCAATACGGTCGAACTCGTCCACCGCGATCCCTTCGCGTACTTCTAATGACTCGGAGACTCCTTGTGCAATCTCAGGAGCCTGTTCTTTCACCGAGAGGATGACACCCATGGTACGACCATCAATCCCAAACTCTGACGAGGTGTACCCCGCCCCGACAACGACTTGACGCGCAATTTCTGCATAATCCACACGCGCGGTCGTCGTGATCTCTCCAATGATGATCATCAAGCCCGTGGTCGTCGCCGCCTCACAGGCAACACGTCCGGAGGGATCCTGTGCCAGAACCGCATCGAGCACCGCATCAGAGACCTGATCACATAGTTTGTCGGGATGCCCCTCAGTCACGGATTCTGACGTGAAGAATGTTCGTGGGGCTCGCATGATGCTCAGCGTCACTGTTCTCAACCCCTTCGCTTGGCGATCGAATACTCCTCCACCGACCTTGAGGACGTACCCGTCACGTTCCGTGCTGCCAGGACGCAAGATAAGCATCCTGCTCCGGTGTCAGCCGGTCGATCTCGATGCCCATGCTTTGAAGCTTCAAAAGCGCCACGTGCCGGTCAATGTCTTCCGGTACTTGATACACATTAGGGGAGAGTTCCCCTCGACGCTGAACCAAATAGACACAAGCCAGCGCTTGGTTCGCAAAGCTCATGTCCATCACGCTCGCCGGATGTCCCTCAGCCACCGCGAGATTCACCAAGCGGCCTTCGGCAAGCACAACCAACCCGCGCCCATCTGGCAACAGGAACTCCTCCACACCAGGGCGCAAGATTCGCCTTTCGACGGTGAGCTCTGCCAACGCCTCTAGATTGATTTCAACATTGAAATGGCCAGCATTGCAGAGAATCGCTCCATGCTTCATCACACGGAAATGCTCGCGATCGATCACATGCAGGTTCCCCGTCGCTGTTACGAAGAGATCACCAACTCGTGCCGCCTCCCGCATCGGCAGGACCCGGTAGCCATCCATTGCCGCCTCGAGTGCCCGCACGGGATCAACCTCGGTCACAATGACCTGAGCCCCCATGCCGCGAGCCCGCATCGCGATCCCTCGCCCACACCAGCCGTATCCGGCCACAACCACTGTCTTTCCAGCCAGGAGCATATTCGTGGCGCGGAGAATCGCGTCGATTGTGCTCTGCCCGGTTCCGTACCGATTGTCAAAGAGATGCTTCGTTTGAGCATCATTGACCGCGATCGCCGGAAAGGCCAAAAGACCGTCGCGCACGAGCGCCCGCAACCGCATTACTCCGGTTGTCGTCTCTTCAGTCGAGCCGATCACAAACTCCAAGACGTCGCGGCGTTCTCGATGGACAGTCGTCACCACATCAGCACCATCGTCAATGATCACGTGTGGTCGATGGTCCAATGCAAGATTGATATGCCGATAGTACGTCGCTGCATCCTCACCCTTACGGGCGTATACCGCAAAACCATCGGCGACGAGTGCCGCAGCAACATCATCTTGCGTCGACAACGGGTTGCTCGCACAGATCACCGGGACTGCCCCAGCCGCGCGAAGCGTGTAGGCAAGATTCGCGGTTTCCGTCGTCACGTGCACGCAGGCAACGATGCGAACCCCTTCGAGCGGCCGTTCACGTGCAAACCGCTCTTGCAAGAGCTGTAACACCGGCATCTCCCGCCGAGCCCACTCGATCCGCTGTCGGCCCTGTTCCGCAAGCCGCGGATCTGCGATGTCGTACGGAACTGCCACATGTTCACTCACCGCTCATCCCGCTCCGTTTCTCTGACTCCAACCTCGCCTGCAGTACTACTCGCCCTCAGGAGCGCCACAATCTTCGCTCTATCAGGTGACGGCACCACGCCACACTCCGTTACCAGCGCCGTGATGAGCGAGCCTGGCGTCACGTCGAAAGCAGGATTCCACACCGGAGTCTCGGCCGACCCTATCCAGGCCTCCCCCAAGCGTAGCACTTCTGCCGGATCTCGCTCCTCAATCGGAATTGCTGATCCTTCAGGTGCGCCTGGGTCGAAGCTGGAGAGTGGAGCAGCCACGTAGAAGGGAATACGAAACCGATCCGCCGCCACAGCCAAGGCAAGTGTACCAACCTTATTGGCGACATCTCCGTTCGCGGCGACTCGATCTGCTCCCACCACCACTGCCTCAATCTCACCCCGTGCCATCAGCCACGCCGCTGCCCCGTCCACGATCATTGTGTGCGGAATCGCGAGCCGTCTCAGTTCCCACGTCGTCAACCGGGCACCTTGTAGTCGTGGCCTTGTCTCCGTCACCCATACGTGCGTAAGGTGTCCAAGCTCGTACGCGCGTCGGACAATTCCAAGCGCCGTTCCATATGCACCGGTCCCGAGCGCCCCAGTATTACAGTGCGTCAGTACTCGGACGCCTCGCGGCAACAATCCCGCGCCATGCTCGGCGATCGCTTGGTCGATTTGCCATTGTCGCTCAAGTAACTCCACAACAAATTGCGAAAGAACTCGAGCGGCCTCTTCTGCCTCTGCCACGTCCACGACCCGCTCGCGAGCACGTTTGAGTCCATGGAAGAGATCAACCGCTGTCGGCCTTGTACTTTCAAGAAGGCGAGTCGCATCATCGAGAACCTGCTTCCAATCGCCTCCTGTGCTCGCACTGCCTCGAAGTGCCAGCGCGAGGCCCGCTACCGCAGCGATTCCGATCGCTGGCGCCCCCCGGATTCGCATCTCGCGAATGGCCGCTGCAACCTCCGCAGTAGTCCGACACTCTAGGTACCGTTCCTCTCGAGGGAGCAGTGTTTGATCAAGGAGAATCAGCGCATCCCCCGTCCACTGCATGGGGCGCCAGCCCGTTCCCCTCTCATCCATTCCGTCCTCCTCGCACGACCAGTCTTGACTCTAGCCTGCCGTGAGGAGTGCAGCAGCGACCTCTCGGACCAGCTGACTGGGAACATCTCGCCGGACGATCACCCGACCTGGTTCGATTGGCAAAATCCAGGTCGGCATCCCGGCAGCAACCTTCTTGTCAAACCGGAGACGCGCCAGCACATCCTCCACCGGCAGGGTCGCGCTGCGCGGCAAGCCCGCTGCATCCAAGAGCTCATCCTGGAGTGCGACCAGTTCCTCGCTGCAAAGCCCCATGCGCTGTGCAATCCGTGCCGCCGCCCGCAGCCCGAGCGCTACAGCTTCACCGTGGCGCAGCCGATAGGCGCTTGCCGCTTCGATAGCGTGTCCAAGCGTATGCCCATAATTAAGGATCCGCCGTAATCCGCTCTCCCGTTCGTCCTGAGCCACAACACTCGCCTTAATCGCAATATTCCGCCGAATTACCTCATCCAGATCCGTCGAATGCCACCAATCCTCAAAACATCGCTGCTGGAGTAGCTCCACAAGCGGAGGATGAGCAGTTTGGCGCATCGCTGAGCACTCAATCATCGCGTGCTTGACAACCTCAGCCCAGCCAGAACGGCGCTCCGCCTCTGGGAGCGTTTCGAGCACAGCAGGATCAGCGACCACGAGGTGGGGTTGATAAAATGTCCCGATCAAATTCTTTCCGAGCCGATGGTCAACTCCGGTCTTCCCGCCTACGCTCGCATCCACCATGGCCAGGAGGCTGGTTGGTACCTGGACCAGTCCAACTCCGCGCAGTACAATCGACGCCACGAATCCAGCAAGGTCCCCAATCACCCCGCCTCCCAGGGCAACGATGATATCGGTGCGCTCGATACCGTTCCCTAGCAACTGATCAAGAAGCCACTCGACTGTCGCCAAAATCTTCGACGTTTCTCCCGGAGGGATCCCAAGCACGCTAACGTCAAAGCCAGCAGCCTCGAGAGCACGTCGGGTAGGCTCAGCCCACTGCTGCCGAACGTGATCGTCTGTAATGACGAACGCCCGCCGCGCATCTGGCCAGCGGTTGCGTGCAAGCTCGCCAAGTGCAGGGAGAAGCCCCGATCGGACATAGAGCTCCGAGCGGCCAGTGGTGCTCGCCAGGGCGAGAAACGGAATGAGTCCGCGCTCGGCACGCGAACGGACCGCTGCGACAATAACCTCGACCAGTTCCTCAGGAGTCCGCCCGTCGGTTTCTACGACGATATCAGCCCGCTGGTACAGCGCACAACGCTGCTCCCAGAGCATGTGTAACCGTGCTTCCAGATCACCGGCCAAGAGCGGCCGAGCGGAAGCAGCATCCAACGCCCATTGTCTGCGGAGCCGAGCGGCGAGCGTTTCGATACGCGCAACGAGATGCACAACAGCAGTACCAGACCGTAACGGAACCCAGTTTCGCTCGTCCAGGACAATGCCCCCACCAGTCGCGATGACGACGTGACGCTGCGCTGCCGCCTCTAGTAGC
>CALIMB010000031.1 GCA_938028665.1 uncultured Thermomicrobium sp.
TATGATGCCGCAACCACCTGAGTGCCAACGACAAAAACACGAACGTCGCGCCCCGGCTTCTCAACATATTCCTGGAGATAGAAGACACCATGGTGAAAGGAGCCGAGTGTCCGCTTGTGCTGCAGCACCTCCCGCGCTGCAGCTGGCGAATTCACGCGGGCGAGCAGTCGCCCCCATGAGCCAGTCACCGGCTTAATCACCGCTGGATACCCTAACTGCTCCAAAGCCGCAAGAGCACTTTCCACGTCGAAGGCAACGAGCGTACGGAGCGTGGGAACACCAGCTGCTGCCAAGAGTCGCGTCGTTAGCACCTTATCGTCGGCAATCGCGGTCGCCTGACTTCGGTTGACCGTGGGGATTCCAGCAGACTCGAAGAGGCGTAGTGCTACCTGGCCCCGGCTGTGTGCCATGCACCGGTCAAGGACCAGATCAACTTGCGGCCAGCTGTGTTGATTCGTCAGATCGAACACGAGCTGGCGGTCATACAGCCGCACAACCTCTGCGCCACGCTCAGCCAGCGCACGGAGCAAGAGTTTCTCCTCTTCTCGGACATGTGAGAGTAACACCCCGATCCGCGGCGTCCTCACGACTCGTCCCCCCATCGCCCACCCACAATTTGTAATGCGATCCGCTCTATCGCCCGCTGCAACACGGCGATACCGCGCAAGAACTCGTCGATCGCGATGTGCTCGTTCGGCGTATGGTCTAGCCGCGAGTCACCCGGGCCATAGGCAACAATCGGACAGCCCCACGCTGGACCGACGATATTCATGTCTGAGGTTCCCGTTTTGACTTTCAGTTTCGGCTTCCCCCCGAGCTCGCGGATCGCTGAGAGGAAGGCCGCAACCAATGGCGACCGCTTGTCGACCCGAAATCCTGCCGCGTTCACCGTCACCACGACTTCTCCAGCACCAGCAAGCCGCTGCGCCACAGCAACCGCCTGTTCTGGTGGGAAATCAGGGGGCAAGCGCAGGTTGGCCCGTAACCAGGCCTGTTCTGTCAGCCCATCCCCATTGGTGACGATGCTCAGAAGGGTCGGTGTCACGCAATCGAAGGCACGCGCCCGTCCAACATTCTGCTTCTCGCACCAGCTGACGAGGGCGTTCCAGAAACACACTGCATCCTCTGCTGCCGTTGTGCTTGGTCCAGCAGCATGCGCTGACGGACGGACGATCCGATACTCAATCGCCACTGATCCTTTGTAACCGAGTACAACGCCATCCCAGCCACTCGGCTCACCGATGATCACCGCATCCGGACGCGGGTGATGCTCAACGAGCCAATTCGCACCGCGTGAGCTCATCACTTCTTCTTCCACCGCACCCACCACAGTGAGGCGAATACCCGGCGGAAGGATGGCTCGAGCACCGGCCAACACAAATGCTGCAAGCGGCCCCTTGGCATCAACGGCACCACGGCCATAGAGCAACCCGTCCACCTGCCGTACCGGGATCCGACCCGGCACAGTATCGATATGCCCAAGCAGCATCAGCTCACGTGGGCCGGATCCCCGGGTCCCAATTGCGTTCCCCGCCTCATCCTGTGTCGCCTGGTAGCCGAGCTCCGTCATGCGAGTGCACAACCACTCGACGGCCGCCGCTTCTTGGCCCGAGAGACTCGGAATTCGGAGGAACGCTTCGAGGAACGCAGCCGCTTCGATGGCAAGCTCGGTTGTCATCTCATTCCCTCGTCCCTGGGGGTGTTTGCTGAACCTGCTCCACCATGAACGCAACAATCCGGTCCGCGATCGGCACTCCCTGTTCAGCCAGCTCGCGGAACTGCACAAGATTTTCCGCGGAGAGGACAATCGGCTGACCGTCCCGCTCCACGACGTCAAGAACGTACACGCCGCTGCCGAGTCGTCCAACAAGCGCACTCGCCAGCGGCTCCCACCGTTCTCGCTTCTCGAGCGTTACCGGCATTTCGCCGCCCCGCCCTCGCACCACCGCAAGAAGCTCTGTCCCCACAATCACTATCCGTCGTACTGCGTCCGGCGCTGCGACCGCCTGCTGCACCAACACCGCCCGCTCCTCGCCGAGGACCCGTCGATGCTCCACCAGCGCCTCGGCAGCGTCAGGGTCCTCGACAAAGGCGATCGGCATCGTCGGGTCCACCGCGAGCGATTTCAGATATACCGGGTATCCCAGTGACGCGATGGCGCGAAAGGTCGCCGCCTCTCCAAAGGCAACAATCGTCGGTGGCGTTGGAATTCCAGCCACAACAAGATGCCGAAGGAACGCCAAGCGATCCGCCAGCAGCCGCGTCGTCGCCGGGCGGTTGACGACGACCGCACCACGCGCTGCCAGCAGCGCAGCAAGCGCAGCTGACTCCGGGGTTGCCCGCTCTCGATCCAGTGCCACGGCTGGCATCTCAACCACACCTTCTGGTAAGGGGATAGCGATGTCGTTGGGATCAACCAACTGAGTCTGCCAGCCGGCAGCAGCGAACGCTTGCTGGAGCAGGCGCTCCTCAACCCGCAGTCGCTCGGCAAGCAGCGCGAGTGTGGCCATCGTCACTCGCCCCAGTCTTCTTCCTCAGCCGGTGCAAGTCCAAGCTCCAGCGGCTCGACCGAGAGGACTTCAAGATCAACTCCGCACTCCGGGCAGGAGACAATCTCCCCTACCTCGACGTCGGTGAGACCAAGATTGGCACCACACTCTGGGCACATCGTGTGTTACCCCTCCACTCCGTACAACACTCCCACAAAACAAATCGGCGGTGAGCTTGTGGGCTCACCGCCGCTCCGGCTCTACGCTAACGCGTCAAGTCAACAGGACCATCCGCGCGCGCTTCCGGTTGCGGCAGGAGCCCCCAGGGACCTGGGGGCGGGGATAGGTGCGGGGCTAACCAGGACGGCATAACCCGTGGTGCTCAGCGCCCCGGGTTTCTCTGCCATCCAGTTCATTGTCTCTCTACCCCGTACCATCGTCCGTCCCTGGCCTCCTGCCGCAACGGGACTTGCACGTAGACTCTAGCACATCGGGCATGGCCAGCGCAAGAGGGATTTGTTTCAACCAGATTTCTCCTTGCGAAGACCGCTCCACTTCCCAGCAGTCGAAGACTGAGATCCGACTTCACCCGGTTGATGAGCTCCTAATGAGTCGGAGAGGCTGAACGCCGAGCAGGGGTTAGCACTGGTTCATTCAGACACAAACCCTCTACTTTCACTTGATTTCTCTCCACATCCCCACGCGGACCAACGCCATGCTCAGCGACTCCGCCGCCAGCGTTGTGTTCGCTACTCATCGCCATTCGCGAGACCTCGAGCGTGACAACGGCTCACGGCCATCATCTCACGTGCTCGCTCCGGAGCTCGTCTATTCTCGCACCCCCGGCAGCAGCCAACTATCATGCCTGTACGCGGAACCAACGCGAGATTCTCTCAGAGTGCTCGCCTTGGCCACTTCTTCTTTTTCCCTTGCTGCTCGTCAATGCGCATGAATCGCCGTCAGTGGCCACCAGTACCCAACATGAAAGAACTCAGCCTTTAGTGGTCGTCACTCTTCACAGTGATCTCGGTGCGGTAGCGTGCCTTGTTGTTCGGGATCATGCCAGGCCTTGTGATTTCTCGAGTCAGCACTCTCCCAGTCTTGTCGCGCGCTCCCTCGTACACCCAGATAAGTCATCAACGACGCGCCTCACGAAGCGACGAACTGTTCTCGCACTGGCTCATCCCTGTGCTTCGGTATCGAGCTCGCGTCCCTCCGATGAAGCGTATCTCCCTCACTTTCGGTCACCATCCAGGCATCACCAAGCATCGGGACGAACGCTGTGTGCCAGAACGCTACTCAGCCTGCAAGATAGGTTCTCACCTCCACCTGGGTCTCACCTATCCAGTCACCACGGAACCACTGTCGCCACTGGCGTTGCTTCTACGGTTGCTCCATCAGCACAAATTACCTAAGGGAACTGGGAGACGCCAATACCGGGTTTAGCTTCACTCCGACCCGGCGAGCTATCCTGCGCCACGTGATGGACTGTGTCGTAGTCGTACTTCTTGCGCTTCCACTTTGGCCCTCTCCGACCGACCACTCATCGTTTGGTCATGCGCGTTATGGACGCTCGTGAAACTCTGCCCCGAGCGCAGCCAGATTCCCTGATCATCGACTCAGGGTGATTGAACCTCGTCACAGGGGTGCGAGAGATGCTGCGAGAGCCAAGGGAGTAGGTCATTTAGCTCTCTCGAGAGGCAATCACAACCTCTAGTGACAACGCCACTGGCATTTTTGAATGTCCACCTGCCCAACACTTGATGCGGAACCCCTCGTTTTTCAAACACTCCGGCGTCATCGAGCCACGAAAGCAGAGTCACAACACCTTCCAGATGTGCAGCCGTCATTTCTTGCGGGTCGTCCACGGCATTTGCGGCGCATATTTAGTAGAAGCGTGTTCAGCACGCCTGCCAGCCGTCTGGCCGGCACTACGGCAACGTTGCCAAAGAGACCGCTGACAAACCTGTGATGTGCCATCGGTGTGCTCAGCTGCCACTGCCCGGCGTCCGGGGCGCAATTTCACCCGTTCAAGAGTCCACCAACCCGCCCAAAAGAAGATATGTCACCGACAGGGGAATACGGTGATGAAGCCGCACCGGTTAGATCGCTCCGCCCGCAGGGACCCTGTAGGGATCTCCAAGCAGTGACTTGCGCGCCGGAGCCGTTGAGTCATTTCCCTTTGCAAGAAACACTCCACTGCGAATACTGAGAATCAGGAGTATATCATCTTCTGCTGAATGGCGCACTTATCAGCGATCCCACACAGTCGGATTCCGCAAGTGATCATCTAGGTTTTCTTGTCATCGTGCGCACTCCTGTGACTCTTTTTCCCTTTCACTCGCTCAATCTTCCGGAGATCTCTTGCTGTACGTGAAGCGAGAAGTGGCAGGATGATACCTGGGCTCAATTTCAACGGAGCCCAAGAGTTTCCCGTTTCCGTTCCTTTACTGTTCTGCTATCCTAGGAATTAAAGAAGGAGGTACAACGATGCGCCAAGCAACCATCCCCCTCGACCGACCCTCGACCCGCGAACAACTCCTCATCTTGCTCAAGAAGAGCGAGGGTCTCACTGCTGATCAGCTCGCCCGGATGCTCGGGATTACCTCCATGGCGGTCCGCAAGCACCTTACTGCGCTCGAGCGCGATGGGCTAGTGACGACACGGCTGCAGCGGCGCAAGATTGGTCGTCCAGCCCGCCTTTACCGCTTGAGTGCCCAGGCCGATGCTCTGTTCCCACAGCAATATGATGCCATGCTCACCGACGTCTTACAGGACCTGACGGCACTGGATGGTCCAGCCAAGGTCGATCTCTTGCTGCGTCGTCGCGTGGAGCGTATTGGTCAGGTCCTTGCCCCAGAACTGGAAGGCACACCAACGTTGCGTGAGCGCGTCCGCAAACTCGCCGAAACGCTGGATGCCCTTGGCTACTATACGACCTGGGAACAGCTCGACGGCCAGACATTCCGTCTCTCTCAGTATCACTGCCCAATCAGCAAGGTTGCCGCTAACTTCCCAACCACTTGCGATGCCGAGGTCGACCTCTATCGGACGCTCTTACGTGCCGAGATCGAGCGACGCTGTCACCTTGCTTCTGGCGATCCGTGCTGCTCTTACCTGATCCGCGCTCCGCAGGCAGTGGCCGTTACCGCGTCATGAGCCGCTTAGGACTGTGGAATTGTTCCGAGGAGGGTGAGGCTTAGCGCCAGGACTGCGCAGCTCAGAAGGCCGAACAGGACCCCCAGCAGCGCCGCAGTACGCAGTCGCGTTCGCTGTTGACTTTTACCTTTGCTGCCGAGTCGGTCCATCTGCCCCGCCGAAACCTAAGCGTGCACTGTTGCCAAGGATGAACACATCCGGTACCACTTGCGCTGTCGCCGCTAATGTCGGCGGCAAAATCCCCAAGGCTGCCAAGCTTAACCCGACCAGATTGTAGAGTGCCGTCCCTGTCAAATTCACCCAGGCGGTTCCCAGCGCGCGCCGTGCCCAGCGGATGGTCTCTGGCACGAGCAGCCAGTCCTCACGGAGCAATACCACATCGGCTGTTTCAGCTGCCAGCGCCGTGCCTAGCCGCCCCATCGCAATACCCACGTCTGCTTGGGCAAGTGCCGGCGCATCGTTAATTCCGTCACCGATCATCGCCACAATGCGACCAGCCTCCTGGTATGCCCGTACAACCATCAGCTTGTCCTCAGGACGCAGCCGAGCCCGCCAGCGAATGCCGAGCGGGTCAGCAAGTGCTGCAGCAGCCTGCTCATGGTCGCCGGTAATCAGCTCGATGTCCCGAATACCCAGACGCCGCAGCTCAGCGATCGCCTCGGCCACGCCCGGTCGAAGCTCGTCGGCAAATGCCACCACACCAAGACGCTCCCCCTCCCATTCGACAACCACTACGGTCTTGCCCTGTGCCTGTAGCTCTGCAACCGGTAACCAATCCGCCTCGTTGCTCGATGGCGCGCGAACACGCACGGTCGCACCGTCGATCCGTACCGCTACGCCGACACCGGGGTCGAAGACGAACGCTTCTGGTGCAGCAAGCGGAAGCCCTCGCTCACGCGCAGCCGCACGTATGGCCTCAGCGAGGGGATGTTCGGCGTAGCGCTCAGCCGACGCAGCAAGCGCAAGGAATTCATCCTCACTAAAACGCCCATCTGCCACAACAATGTCGGTCACGACCGGGCGCCCCAACGTGAGCGTCCCTGTCTTGTCCAAGAGCACCACATCAACCCGAGCGAGTCGCTCGATCACCGCACCACCTTTGATCAGTACCCCACGGCGTGCTGCGCGCCCAATTGTTGCGACCAACGCCATCGGTGTTGCCAGTGCAAACGCACACGAGCATGCGACAACGAGCACTGCCGCCACTGCAAGCGGCTCGCGACGCACAAGCAACGTCAGCAGCGCAACGCCAACAACGACCGGGAGATACCACCCGGAGAATCGGTCGGCTACGCGTTGCAGGCGCCCAGGATTCGCTTCTGCCGCCTCAACCAATCGCACGATGCGCGCAAACGCCGAGTCAGATGCTGGCGCTGTCGCTTGCAATCGTAGGTACCCGCTGCGGACAATGGTTGCAGCGTAGACTTGCTCTTTGGCACTGACTGCGCGGGGGAGCGGCTCACCCGTCAACGCCGCCTCGTCGATCAGTCCGGTTCCCTCGATCACTCTTCCATCCACCGGCACCGCCTCGCCGGTACGGACGACGACTATATCCCCCGGCACAACACTCGCAGCCGGAATCTCCACCTCACAGCCGTCACGCTCGACACGGGCACGCTGGGGTGCCAACGCCGCAAGCTCGCGCAGCGCCCGTCCTGCCTGCTCTCCGGTGCTTTCCTCTAGCATCGCGCCAAGCCGCATAAACAATACAACGATCGCCGCCGCTGCCCACGCACCAACCACCATCGCCGCTAGCGCACCCAGTGTCATGAGCGTATGTGCTGTCACTCGCCGCTGTCGCGCTGCGCGCACCACGTCACGAAAGATCGGCCAGCCTCCAGCCACGCTCCCCGCAAGCCAAAGTGGCCAGGGAATCCAGTCGTTGAGACGATCCACGAATCTGGTCAACTCTGCCACCACAACGGCGAGCACGATCGCCACAGCTACTGCGCTGGTAACGAGCACGCGTCGCCAGGCACGATCCACCGTCACCGTATCCCGACCAACCGGATAACCAGTGTCAGCCAGGATTCGCTCTACAGCCGCACGATCGACACGCGACGGATCAACCACGACTGCGACCTTGCGTGCCAGCGGGAATGCCTCGACCTCGAGCACCCCCTCAACCTTTTGCAACGCCTGCTCGACATGCCGCGCACACTCGGCGCAGTCGATCCCCTCGACCGAAAGCACGAGGGTCGTCCTACCGGAACGCTCCTCAGTCGTCACACGATGCTCCCCCATCCTCCACCCCACCAGCATCAGGCTGCCAGGCACGAGACGCGTAGCGGGGACATGCCGCAACGCCCCATGCCGTCTCTCCGAGTACGTCTTCGGCCAGGCCAAGCAACACGGCAATCCGCTCATCACTCAGGCAGTAGGAGACAAACTGTGCCTTCCGCTCGCGACTTACCAGTCCACAGTCGCGAAGGCACCGCAAATGATTGGAGACGTTGGTCAGCGTCAGCCCGGTACGCTCGGCAAGCTCGCCAACAGTACACGGCCCACGACGCAGCACCTCCAAAATCGCCAGGCGGCTGGGATCCGCAAAGCCGCGGAACAACTTGGCCTTAAGCTCGAGGACTCGACGATCGACCATACTATTTCCAGCAGTTCAGCAAGTCTTGAAATACATTCTACTGCCCGCTCATGCTGTCTGTCACACGGTTAGGGTGGCCAGCTGCCGTCAGACTGCCAGGCACAATCCCTGCCGACCATCCGCTCTTCAGTTTCGCCCTGAGATCAGCCCCTCTCCCCAAAGCAGTACTAACGGAAGGATAGGTGCGAGCACATTTTGGTCAACGTCATGGGCGGATCCGACGCACTGTGACCGAGAGGGTAAGACACCGGTCACAGTACACAACATCCGCGGTGCGGTGAGCTAAGCAGATCCGGTGCATCGCGTCGCTCCTCTCACCTTCTGCTCCCTGCACCGGATCCCGGCATGCTCAGGATACTGTTCCGTTTTGTCCTGCCACAGTGTGAGCTGGAGGAAGCCGATTTGCTTTAATCGGAAGCTAAGATGAGCGGTTCGGACGAGCGAGCAGGAGTAATAGGCGATGCCTGAAACGATCGGTGTCTTTGTCGCGTGGCCGTACGCCAACGGTGATCTCCACCTCGGTCATGTGGCTGGTGTCTATATTCCCGCTGACACCTTTGCCCGCTATCACCGTCTCCGTGGTAATCGCGTGCTCATGGTCAGCGGAAGCGATGCCCATGGGACACCGATCACCGTAGCCGCTGAGCGCGAAGGCGTCACGCCAGAGGACATCTTCAAGCGCTACCACCGTCGCTTCCTCGAGACCTACCAGAAACTTGGGATCACCTTCGACCTTTTCACGCATACGCATACTCGAAATCACTTCAGTGTCGCCCAGGAGATGTTCCGCACCCTCTACGAGCGTGGATACATTTTCACCCAGACCCAGATCCAGCTCTACTGCGAGTACGACCGCCGGTTTCTCCCTGACCGCTATGTTGAGGGTACCTGTCCCTACTGTGGGTACCCAAACGCACGCGGCGACCAGTGTGATAACTGCGGCCGCACTCTTGATGCCATCGAGCTTATCGACCCACGGTGTCGCCTCTGCGGACAGCGTCCTGTCCCTCGGGCAACAGAGCACTTTTTCTTTGACCTGCCGAGCTTCACCGATCGCCTGCTGGCATACCTGGAGCGGCAGACCCACTGGCGCCCAAATGTCCAGCACTTTGTCCGAAACTTCATCCAGGACGGACTCAAGCCCCGACCAGTCTCCCGCGATTTGGAATGGGGTATTCCGCTGCCCATCCCTGGCTACGAGCAAAAAGTGATGTACGTCTGGTTCGAAGCGGTGATCGGTTATCTCTCGGCCAGTATTGAGTGGGCACTCGCCGAAGATCGACCTGAGGCCTGGGAGGCGTGGTGGCGTGATCCCGCCGCTCGCGGGTACTACTTCATCGGGAAAGATAACATTCCTTTTCATGCCATCATCTGGCCTGCCGAGCTCATGGGCTATGATGAGACGCTCAATCTGCCGTACGATATCCCCGCCAACGAATTCCTCAATCTCGAGGGCCAGCAGTTCTCGACCAGCCGCAACTGGGCCATCTGGGTACCCGATTTTCTCTCTCGCTACGCACCTGATCCGCTCCGCGACTACCTGACGAGCATCGCTCCTGAGTCGCGTGACAGCGAGTTCACGTGGCAGGGATTCCTGGAGCGGAACAACAACGAGCTCCTCGCAACATGGGGGAACTTGGTCCACCGGATCTTGACTTTCGTCCAATCCCGGTTTGAGGGGCGTGTGCCAGAGCCGGGTGAGTTCGACGGCCGTGATCACCTCCTCCTTAACCAGATTGCGACCGGCTTCCAGCGTATCGGGGACCTCTACGAGCGAGTGGAACTGAAGGCCGCCCAGCGCGAGGCGATGGCCCTGGCACGCGAGGTGAATCGCTACCTCGATGAGAAAGCACCGTGGTTTCAGATTCGTCAGGATCGGCAAGCTGCCGCGACCACGATCTTTGTGGCCCTGCGCGCTATCGACTCGCTCAAGCTACTACTCGCTCCTGTCCTTCCCTTCTCGAGCGAACAGCTCCACCACATGCTCGGCCACACTGAGCCACTCTTCGGCGAACTGGTCATTGAACCGGGACCAGAAACCGGCGGGCATGAAGTGCTCCGCTATCGACCAGCCCCTAGCGAAGGACGTGACCGCTGGGGACCAAGTGCTCTCGAGGCGGGACGACCACTACCGCCACCTCAGCCACTCTATCAGAAGCTCGACGAAGGAATTGTAGAACAGGAGCGACAACGCCTCCTCACCCAGTCTCGCTAGCACCACACTACTCCGTGGACCTCCTCGCAGGACCGGCGGTGATGGGTTCCGCAGAGCACGGCTTACTCAAGAAGCACCTGTCGCTCGCTGCTGAGCACTGATTTCTGCAGACTGGCTCGCGTTGAACGATGCGTCCGACAGGCGGTTTGGCTTTCTATCGGTGACGCGGGTGTCCGGGTAGGGAACCTTCTGCCCCTACCGAGCGAGCAGATCACAGCACAAACACAGTACGCACCAGTGAGCCGCACCATGGCACGAAGGCGGTGGCTCCCTTCTGCCCACGCTCCAATGAGTCTTCCTCTGCCGGCAGATCAGCCGTCATTCGTCCGTCATACCGTAGAGCTCTTGGTAAGCGCGGTACCCGGTGTAGACCCGCTGAACGTAGGCGTACGTCTCGCGGTAGGGAATCCACTCGACAAAGAGATCAGGATCGCTTGTCGGCCGCTCCCGAAGCCATTGTTGCACAGCACCAGCTCCTGCGTTGTAGCTTGCGAGTACGAGATAGAGCTGGCCGTGGAACTGCTCGAGACGGCGTGCCAGTCCAGCAGCTCCCAAAAGGATGCTCGTCGCCGGACGGAACAAGTCGTCTGGAGACCAGCGTGCCAGGCCGAGTTCTGCAGCTAGTGCCGCACCGGTATCCGGCATCACTTGGGTGAGTCCACGTGCCCCGGCCGGTGAAACCGCCGTTGGTTCGAAGGTGCTCTCTTGACGAATCAAGGCAGCGAGCAACAAGGGATCGACGCCAAAACGCATGCTCACCGGCACCAACAATTCAGGATAGGGCACGGGTGCAAGGAGCGGAGCCAGTACAGTTCGCGGCACTTCCGTTCCCGAAGCGAGTCGGAGCCCAATGCGATACGCGTACGCTGCCTCGCCATAGCGAAGGAGCTCCCATCCAAATGCAGCGAGTGCAATTGGATCGTCACGGAGCTCCTCAGCAGCCACGTTGACCTCCCACCCGGCTGCCTCGCGCTCACCCAGATCCAGCAGCAGCAACGCACGGCGCGCCGCACTGCTCGCCTGGATACGCTGCGCTGCGGTCTCGTTCGTTACGCCGAGGCTCGCAAGCCAGATAGTCAATGGTCGATCGTTCGGCTGCAACGGGCTGAGTTGCTCTGGCATCTTCGCCAGCGGCGACTCGCCATGCAGGAGTTCGCGAGCACGCTGGCCATAGAAAGTTTGGGGCTCGCTTTGCAGCACGCGTTGCCATACCTGCTGTGCACTTGCAAGGTCACCGCGCGCTGCCAGTGCCTTGCCGTACCAGAAACTGGTACGTGCATCACGACCTCCAGCCAGATCCTTCCACAGGACGGCAGCGCTCTCGATATCGCCACGTCCGTAGGCCAGGAGACCAAGTCTGAACCGTGCCACGCCGGCTGCCGTCGTCCCTGGATATTGCGCAAGCACGCGGCGGTAGAGTTCTTCAGCACGAGCCTCGTCATCCCATTCGACAAGTGTTCCAGCCGTAACAAGCGCGTCCGGAGTACGGGCATCCTGCGGATACCGATCGCTCATCGCTACTAGTTCTTGAACACCCGTCACTACATCCCCGCTCCGCACCCGCGCGATGGCTCGCTGGTACCAAGCATCAGCACGTACTGGATCCGCGTCCAGCACGGCCGAATAGCCGGCGATTGCATTTGTGTAGCGTCCGGCAACGAAGGCTATCGCGGCACGACGTTCAGTCGGTACGACGCTCCCGGCGCCCAGAGCATCCAATTCATCGAGAGCGTGCACAGCTGCAGTGCTCTCTGGCGCGATTTCAATCGCCATGAGCAGATCAGCCTGCGCTGCCGACACGTCCCCAAGTTTCCGCGCTGCGCGGGCTCGTTGGACGAGAAGTGTGGCGCGATAACTCGGAATCGTCGCAAGTTCCAGAAGACGAGTTATCGTCTCACGAACGGCTAAAAAGTCACCACGCTGCTCCGCACGCATCCTTCGCCACTCCAGGGCGGCCACGGCGAGTCGCCTGATTGGTGCAGTGGTGACAATCTGATCGACAAGCTGCTCTGCCTCTGTTTCCCGTCTCGTACTCGCCAAGACGTCCAGCCAACGGTACTCGAGATATGGCGCGAGTTCCGGAAGCAAACGAACCGCAACGCGGAGTTGTTCGGATGCTTGCTCGTGTTCCCCAAGCGTAGCCAACGCACGAGCAGCAAGAACCGCTGCTATCCCTGCTGCTCGCTGATCCGGCGCCCGTTGTGCTGCTTCAACAGCGAGCTCGAGCGCCACATGTGCGTCCCCGTGCTCCAGTATCGCCCGTGCCAGGAGGAGCCGCGCTTCCAGCCGGTGCGCCGGATCAGGAGCTCCAAGGGCATTAGCCAAAAGCTGCGCTGCCTCCGCCGGTGAACCAGAAGCCAACAGCCGCCGCGCCTGCTCCAGCGCCGTTGTTGGATTGGTCGGTACCGGCACGGCTAGGGCCGGCGGCGTTGGATTCGTTCCTGCACCAGCTTGATGACTAACAGGTGTTGCCTCAGGAATCACTACTGGAACTGGTACCTGCCAAGAGGCAGCGACTGCGGCAAGGAGCGCAGCCAGTACAAGCGAGCCGTGCAAGAGTCCGCGCCCTTGACCCGTCACACTCCCTCCTCCCGAATACTGTGGACCGCTTGTGTGAGGATACCGCTAGCAACACTCGGCCACGGAAATCGAGCGTCGTGTCTTCCCACGGCAAGCACGAATAGGTCACCTCCCAAGTACCAGGCACGATGTGGTGCACACAAGAGCAACGCCCATCCAGGCCTCAGCTACGCATCATTCTGCTGGAGGGGAAACCAGAGGCAGCACAGGAGACGTGGCACTCAGCACTCTTCATTCACCCGGACCGGGTGTCACGAACTACCTTCTTGCTGGGCATCGCAAGAGAGACAAGACACCCTCTGTTCACCACTCGATCAGCCATCCTTGTCCTCCGTCCGAACAACGAGAATTTGTTTATACAGCCTGATTCTTACGCAGCTCTCTTGCTCCTCATGCCGACAGTGGGCAGATATGGCGCAGCGTATGCCTTCGCTTGGGCCATTCCATGCACCGACATCGCGTGGGTGGGTCTTGCTCCCTCTTTCAGCGACGTGCGGTTCTTCCTTGCCCTGCGCAGAGCGGCCATGCTGGTGGTATGACAGGCATGATGGATCAGTTCTGAACGCTTTTGCTTCCTGGCCGCTGGCGGTCGGCCTGTCCTCGACCAGGACTCTGCTTGTGATGAGATCATCCGCGGCAATGCCTCGAAATACACCATACTCGAGTGAGCAGCAGAAAGAGCAAGAAAAAGCATAACGGGAAATGGTACCATTTCTCGGATACCGGGATGGGGTATAGTAGATGATGGGTAACGAGAGGAGGGAGACCATGATGCCCTGTCCATGGTGTGGCCCGTGGGGTGGCGGCATGATGGGCGGGTTGGAGTACCTGGTGGTGGGGACTCATCATGATGATCTTCTGGTTGCTTATCCTCATCGGTCTTGTGCTCTTGGTCGTCTGGGCGATCCGGCAAATCGTCCACCGAGAGGGAGTACCGACGGGCACGAGCCGGGCACTTGAGATCGTACAGGAGCGGTACGCGCGAGGGGAAATTAGCCGCGAGCAGTACGAGCAGATGCGGCGTGACCTTCTTGGTGGAGCCAGCGGATAAGTCGAAATCTGCTCATCCATGCCGTCGCGTCGCTTCTGGTTGGCATGCTCGTTCTCGGGGTCATGGGCACTGTCGCAAGCCGCCAGATTCTCCGTGACCTCAGCCCAGAGGAATGTGGCCACTGGATATCTCCCGGACGGCAACCGATCCAAAGTCCGGAACGCGAATCCCGTGCGGCAGTATGATGATGTTCATGACGTGTGTGGACTGCTACGGGAGGCGATGGCTGTGGGCTGCCCACGCCAATGTTCGTCAACCCAGATATCCGGTACCGGAATGTGACCGATCCCTAGAGCATGCTCGGGCCTGACGGGAGTTGTGGATACAGGTAGTGCTCCGCCAACGAGAGTCGCTGCGCCATCACTGAGGGAATCGGCCCGGAGAACGACCGCTGATCCTGGCCAATGCCGCGCTGGCAATTGGCTGATCAGCAATTCCTGATCTCCTCGTCTCTCTGCAGACGCTACCGTAATTCATTCGTGTACCCCACAAGCAACGCGTGCTGGCTTGCTACAATCCAGCCGATGAGCCAACGCCGGAGTCTGCAATGACCGTCGAACTCAGCGTGATTATCCCAGCATACAACGAGGAACTGCGCTTGCCGCAGACACTGGCGGCAGCCCAGGCATATCTCAACCAACAACCATGGAGCTGGGAACTGCTCGTCGCTGATGATGGAAGCGATGATGCAACGCCGGAACTTGTCCGCCACTGGAGCCAACGGGAGCCGCGCATCCGGTTACTGCGCCTCCCACATCGCGGTAAAGCCGCCGCTGTCCGCAGTGGTGTGCTCTCCTCAGTAGGCACCTATGTCCTCTTTATGGACGCCGATCTTTCAACGCCCATTGAGTACGTCGAGCCAGCGTTGGCGTTACTCCGCCAAAGCTGGGACGTGGTCATCGGCTCCCGCGAAGGCGCGCTTGCCCGCCGCATTGGCGAACCCTGGCACCGCCACGCAATGGGCCGGGTCTATAACTGGCTTGTGCAGCTGCTGCTGTTACCAGGTATCGACGACACCCAGTGCGGTTTCAAAGGGTTTCGTCGTCTTGTTGCCCTGGACCTTTTCGGTCGATCGCTCCTCTATCGTGATGGTCAGCGACCACTTCGTGGGCCCCGCGTCACCGGTTTTGACGTGGAACTGCTCTATATCGCCCGGCGGCGTGGATACCGTATTGCTGTCCTTCCCGTGACCTGGCGACACGTCGAAGGCTCAAAAGTCCGACCAGTGGTTGATGCCCTCCTTATGCTCCGGGATGTGCTGGCTGTACGCATCCACGCATGGCGCGGTGCTTATGACGGTGCATCAGCCCCCGTAGAGGAACGCACACTGGGTGACTGACTTCAGTATCGCGCCGCTTGAAAAACGAGGAGGACATCCATGGCCGCAACAACGCTCTACGCGACAACCGGTGATGACGTGGTTCTCCTCAGGGAAACAAGGCGTGGATGGACGGTCGAGCCACTCTTGCGTGGAGTCGGAGCGCAGTGTTTGGCTCTCGATCCGGGAGACGGCTATCGCCTCGCCGTCGGCACATTCGATGAGGGGATGTATCTCTCCGAAGACGGCGGTCGCAGCTGGAGGCGGGCAGAGCGGCTTCCCGCGACCCGCATCCTCTCGGTCGCAATCAGTTCGGCGTGGCGCGTTGCTGCACACGGTGTCCTCTTTGCTGGATGTGAGCCGAGCGCGTTGTATTGGAGCGAAGACGGTGGACGACATTGGCAGGAGGCAAGCGCGCTGCGGCAACTCCCCAGTGCTCCTAGCTGGTCGTTCCCGCCACGCCCCTGGACCTCACACGTGCGCGCTATTGCGCTTTCGTCCCGGGATCCCGGGTTGGTTCTGGTCGGGATCGAACTCGGCGGCATCCTGCGCAGCACCGATGGCGGCATGACGTGGGCTGACCAACGCCCGGGCTGCTACCTGGACTGCCACGCACTCCTTCTCCATCCCACAGCACCCCAGCTCGTCTACGAGGCAGCCGGTGGTGGCGTGGCACTGAGTGAAGACGCGGGAGACAGTTGGCGTGCTATCGACGAGGGGCTCGATCGTCGATACGTGTGGGCCTTAGCCAGCCCGCCGGACGATCCGACAGTCTGGTTTGTCTCCGCAGCACCAGGACCGCGGGAAGCACATGGTCCTGGTCCGCACCGCGGAGCAACACCCAACCGCGAAGGCACGGCACAAGCACGAATCTATCGGCGCCAGGGGGCGACCCCTTGGGAACCGACTGCGGGCTATCCCGACCCGCTCCCTTCAATGCCTTATGCCCTCATCGTCCCCATGAGTGAACCGCGGGTCATCTACGCCGGTTTCCGCAACGGCATCGTCTGGCGGGGAATTGAGCTCGGTGACGACTGGCAAGAACTCCCGGTGCGTCTCGACTCTCTCCTCACTCTCGCCGCCCCTCCGGCGTGAGCGAACGACGAGACAGACCAGCAAATGGCAAGCGCCGCCCTTGCAATCTAGCCTGCTGACTATTCTGCAGTCGACCGATTCACGAAAACGGTCATCACCGTTAACAGCCGAGCAGCGTTGCCAGCGCTCCTCAGACGAACCATGCCCACGTCGTGGCTTACTGTTGGCAAGCCTACGCGCAGCGTTGCCAGCGCTCCTCAGCCGAACCCTACTGGACAAGGGACACCAATGCGAACGAGATGGTCTACCTTCTCAGCTCTTCCGAGGTCACCACTCATTGTGGACAGAGGAAACACTCAGTCCGAGACCGTTCGACGACGCATCCAGCCCAATCGCCAAACCCACGCCAGTACGGCGAGGTTGATGAGACTCGCTATCCAGAGGCCCAGCGCGAAGCGGAGCGGATCGCCAGCGCTTCCTTGACCAATTGTCGTACCAATGATGCTAGCCAGGGCAGTACTTCCGAAGCCGACAAGGCTGCTTGCGAAACCGGCAATACGCCCCAGCGGCTCGAGCGCCGCGCTGTTAGCGTTGGGGAAGATGAGCGCAATCGCAACGAACATGAGGAGAACACCCATCCAGAACACAGTGAAGCGCTCGGACAGTGAACTGACCACAACCAAATAGGTTGTAGCCAAAGCAAGGAGAAGAAGCGCCGCTGGTAACACTCGTCGGAAACCCAGCCGAGTGATGAGTATCCCGTTGATGATCGTTCCCACCACTTGTGCTAGCCCACCACCAGCAAAAGCGAGCGCAAAGGCCTCGTTGGAGAAACCAAAGTGACCTTTCACGAGCTGTGCTGCGCTTGCAAGATACGCTTGCAGCACCCCGTAGCTGACCCCGAGCACCAACAGAAAGGCAAGGCTCGGTTTGACAACCCAGAACGCCCTCGCCGCTTCCCAGAGATGGTGCGGGCTCTGCACCGTCCGTCGTTCCAGCGGTAACGTCTCTGGGACACGAGTAAGCAACCAGACAAGGGCCACGACCGCAAGTCCGGACATGAAGGCGAATGGAGCACGCCAACCCCAACGCAGGAGTAAAACGCCGATCGACGGGGCAAACAGCGGCGCTGCCAGCAAAACCATCATGGCAAAGGAAAAGACCCGCGCCATCGCTTCCCCGCGGAAGGAATCCCGTAGTAGCGCCGTCCCTGTCGCGCGAAGACCAGAAGCGAAGGAGCCCTGCACAAAACGCAAGGCAAGGAGGAGACTGAAGCTTGGTGCGACCAGCATGGACAGTGCAGCGATACCATACCCCACCGTTGCGAGAAGCAAAGGACGTCTGCGGCCGATTTGATCGCTGAGCGGACCAAAAAGGAGCTGCCCGACAGCAAAACCGAGGAAGTAGACATTCACCACCAACTGTGCCCGTGTCTCGCTCACTTGGAAGGCATGAGCCAATTCCTGCAGGCCAGGGAGCAGAATGTCAATAGCGAAGGCACTCATGGCCATTAAGAGGCCGAGCAGCGCAGTCAGCTCCCAGGTGGGAAGTGCCCCGGTCTCAAGACGGGCCAGGCGAGACGCAACCGCCTTCTCACTGTCCCCCACAGTCGCTCCTCCCCTGTCCGACCGAGTATACGCATGTCCATCTTTGGCCAGATCGTAATAGTTTAGCACGTAATAGTTGCATCATCGGAGAGAATGGACTACTGCTTTCATCCCTCGACGGACAGCGTAAGAACCAAGGCACACGTGCCGCAAAGGGGTGCCTTCCCTCCTCCACGGTTAAGGAGGCTGCTCGTCGCTCCTCCGCACTGAACACCACCGCATCAGCGGAGTGTTGAACCGCGCAGTCAGCAAAGACCAGCGAACTGAAGCGATCCGACCTGCTGGATTGCTAGGTGCAAGAGAACGAGAGACCAGCAGCCGACAGCCGACAGAGCGTCTGATACTCGCGTGCTACCTCGTCACAAAAACCGATATCCGCGGGAACACCTCTATTCCCGTCCTCTTCCTACACTGAGCTTCAAGGGGATTCTTCGACACTGATGGACGATTGAGGAGGTGAGTTATGCGACGCTTCATCAAGGTGTTCCTAATCAGAGGTGGTGGTCTACTCGCAGTCTGTGTCCTGCTTGCTGTGCTTCTGTCTGGCTGCAGCGCCGGGACACCGACCCCAGCGCAAGTTACCGGTGCTCCGACACCGACGGCAGCACAGACAGCTGGTTCTGCAACGCAACAGGCGCAAGAGGCGGCAGCAACGACTCCCGAGCGAGCCACTCAGCCACCTACCACTGCGCCACAAGCAACGCCAACACTGCCCTGGGGAACGAGCAAGCAAGATGTCCACGCGACACTTGCTGAAGGCCAGACAGCCGAGCTCACCGAGGGAAAGGAGGTCTATCGGCTCACACTCGAAAAGATTGTCGATGGTGCTGTCTCCACCAACACACTTCAGCGGGCGAAGGAGGGGAACCGGTATCTCTTGTTCTCAATCATTGTCGAGAATGCCGGAACACGCTCTCATCTCGTCTCGACGGCCAACTTTGGACTCCGGACAGTTAGTGGTTTCGACTATGAACCGGTTTTTGCGCCGGTTGGCTTCCCCGAGGGGGATCCCCTTTCTCAGGAAATAGGTCCTGGTGGAAAAGCGCGTGGCATTGTTGTCTTTGAGCTCCCGGTTGATGAGCAGCCGCTCTTTCTCAAGTTCGACCCAAATCCGTTTACACCAGCTGAGCTCTATTTCAACGCACCGAATGCACTGGAACTCGTCCAGTCCGGAACTGCTGGCCAATCAGCTGCCGCAGCACCAGAGGGTACGCCGGGCGATCAGGCAGGCAAGAGCTGGGGAACGAGCAAGAACGACCGGCACGTCCCGCTTGCCGTTGGCCAGAGCGGCGCTATCGCCGACGGAAAACAGGTCTACCGGATCACCATTACCGCTCTCGTCGACGGTGCCAGCTCCAGCAACATGTTTGTCAGGCCGAAGGAGGGACACAAGTTCTGGCTGGTCCAAGTGCTGTTTGAGAATGCGGGGACCAGCTCGACCACCCTCCTACTGACACAATGGGCGCTCCGCACACAAGATGGGTTCGATTACAAGCCAGAGATCATAGTGACGGGCTTTGCTGAAGGAGAAGGGCTGCACGGAGAGGTCGGTCCTGGTGGCAAGAAACAAGGGATCGTGGTCTTCCAGATCCCGCAAGATGCTCAGCCACTCTTCCTGAAGTTCGATCCCAATCCGTTCACGAGTGCTGAACTGTACTTCGACGCGTCGTGACGCCACCTGTGGATCGGGAGACTCCTCCCATCCCAGATATGGAGGGAAGTGAGATGCGGACCGGAGCGCTGGTTCTCGGGATTATCGGTGGTTTCGTCGGGCTTATTGCGGCCATCCTTGCACTGGGTTTTGGGGGTTTAGCTGCCGCATTCGCTGCTGAAGGCGCTGGCCTCGTTGTCGGTGGAGGAGTGGCAGCCATTATTCTGGCTGCGCTCGGCATCGTCGGAGGTGCGCTCGCACTCAGTCGTCCAGGGACAAGCGCCGTACTTCAGCTCATCGTCGCCATTGGCGGCCTCCTGGCGATTGGACTTCTCTGGATCCCCTCCGCCATTCTCTTTGGGTTCGGCGCACTGACCGCTGCACTGGGGAGACGTCGCGGCCGAGCTCTTACCACAGCACGAAAGGCAACCGCCAACGGAAAACCGGAATCGGAAAGCCACCATGCGACGTCGTAAGAAACGCCCGAACCGCGCTCACCATGTTTTTGTGATACGGCGCTGTCGCTCCTCCCGCGTGAGGGAGGAGCGACAAGACAAATATCAGCACCAGAGCGAGACGCAGCCAAGTCAGCTATCCGAGAAGACCGGAGAGGCCACCTGAATCAATGCACCGCGTGCGTGCTGCGACGAACATCGCGCAGTAGATTGGGCAGGATTACTGTCCTGCCTCCGCCACCCCTGGCTGTACAGCATCACGCACGCTGTACTTGCGCAGGATCCCACGCGCATGCGCGAGAATCTGCTCACGGAGTGATTCTGGACGAATCACCGTGACTTCCACACCATAGTACAGCACCCAGCGCACGAAGTCGGGCGTGATCGGCAAACGGACCCGGAAACGCACACGACCATCAGGAAGCTGCTCGACATGCTGTGTTGGATGCCACTCTTCCTCGGCAACCCATGGCGCTGCTGTTTGTGAGAACTCGAGTTCGACTTCTTCCGCAGGGATGTCGCGGCCCTCGATCATTCCCCAGCTGGCTGCCAGGAAATCTTGGAGCGTGAATTCGGGGCGGATCTGAAACGGTATTCGCGTATTCCAGAGCTTCTCGATCCGATCAACCTTCAACGTGCGGATAGCATGGCGGAGATGACACCACCCGATGACATACCACGATCGGCCGAAAGGAACAACACAGTACGGATCGAACCGTCGCTCCACCCGCTCACTCCCACGAGACGCAGTGCGGTAGCTGATCTCGACCGTATGGCAGAAAGCCATCGCTTCTAGGAGTTCTCGCAAACGAGTCGCACGACGCTGGTCGATCTTACTCGGCCGGCGGACACGTGCCGTCTTCTCTAAAAGCTTCCGGAAACGATCCGGCAGGACCGCACGCAACCGGGCAAGCGCGGCGTTCAGCTCCGGCCCCGATACGCCAGGGACAAAATGCCCTGCCTCGGCCGCCAAGAGCAATGCCAGTGCCTGAGCGAGATCGAGCTCGAGTGAAGGCAGCCGCGGCACCGCTGCCAGGTAGTATCCCTGGCCTCGAGGATCACGTTCAATGGCAAGTGCTAAACGCTCGCGAAGGAGCTGCAGATCCTTCGTAACCTGACGCTCTGTCACCCCATACCGCTCGGCTAACGCTGCCCGATTATACTGACGCGGATACTGGCCAAGTAAGAGCACTATGTCAACTAGCCGGGCGACCCGATCGCCTTCCCCGTAGCGTTCTCCTCGTGCCCCGCGCGGCATTGGTTCTCCACCCTCTCAATCGATGCTCACAGTATAGCGAATGACCGCTCATCAGTACTATCCTGCCAACGGTATCCTTCCTGTGGGACGGACGTGCGCTGCGGTACGCTGACACTCTCCGGCGAGGGTAACGGTGACCTCACCACGAGCGCAGCGAATTCGCATTCTCGGACTTCCCCTCGACGACGTCACACTCGTCGAGGCTGTGAACCTGGCCAAGAGCTGGTGTACTGACGCCGGCACACTTCGCCAGATTGTGACGCTCAACCCAGAAATGGTCATGGCAGCACGCCGCGATCCTGCCTTCCGAGCTGTTATCGAAACGGCAACGCTGGTTACCGCTGACGGTATCGGGTTGATCGCAGCCGCCTGGTTGCGTGGGACCCCTCTCCGTGGCCGCGTGACCGGTGTCGATCTCGTCGAGGCATTCGCCGCCGCTGGGTTGCGGCTTTTCCTCTTGGGCGCAGCTCCAGGAGTAGCTGAGCGAGCCGCAGGCGTTCTTGAGCAGCGCTTTGGAGCAACTGTTGTCGGCACCTGGGCTGGATCACCGCGTCCCGAGGATGCTTCCGCTGCGCTCGTGCGGATCGCGGCGACCTGCCCCCAGGTGCTCTGTGTCGCCTATGGTGCTCCGGCCCAAGACCTCTGGATCGCTCGCCATCGGAGCGAGTTAACGCTCGCTGGCGTGCGCATCGCGCTTGGCGTAGGAGGTACTTTCGACTATCTGGCCGGTATCGTTCCACGTCCTCCAGTGATGATCCGGCGTCTCGGACTCGAGTGGTTGTATCGTTTGATCCGGCAGCCGTGGCGCTGGCGTCGTCAGCTGGTGCTTCCATACTTTGCCGCGCTGGCCACGCTGGAGGCGATCCGGGCTCGACTTGGCCCGGCAACGTGAGGGAGGAGCTGTGTTCGCAACGCTGGACGAGCAGCAGTGCCCACGCCACCCGACTATTTGGACACGACTCCGCTGCAGCAAGTGCGGTACGCCAATCTGCCCACGGTGTATGGTCGAAACACCAGTCGGCTTTCGCTGCCCCTCCTGTGCCGGACTCTCCAGCCTCGCGTGGAATGATGTGCCCACGACGCTCCTGCTCCGTGCAGCACTGGTTGGGCTTCTGGTGGCGATTGCTGTGGGATGGTTGTGGAGTTGGGCACCTGCTTGGCAGTTCTATCTCGCTTTGCTGCTCGGGTTTGGTGTGGCCGAGGCAATGGCCTGGGCAGCTCGCGCCCAGCGTGGCGTTGCCCTGCAAATCATTGGCATGCTCTGCGTCTCGCTTGGACTCGTTCTCTCACGCCTCTTTCTCCTTGGACGAACGGGGCTGAGCTTAGCCGATGTGATCATGCAGCTTGATGATGCCCGGCTGTGGGCACTTCTCCAGCTCCGTCCACTCCCTGATCTTCTGTTCGCAGCTTTGGCGCTGGTCATCCCATTCGTACGCTTCCGGGTGCGACGATGACAATGTCACGGTATGACTACCGTCGGATCCTGGACACGATTCCACAGAAGCGATTCCTCGTGATTGGTGATCTGTATCTGGATCGGTACATCTTCGGTGAGCCTACCCGCATCTCGCGGGAAGCACCGGTGCTCGTCCTGGAAGAACGCATCATCGAGCATCGTCCTGGCGGCGGAGCAGCACCCGGCCTTGCACTCGCCGCGCTTGGCGCGCAGGTCGAACAACTTGGAATCGTTGGTGACGATCCGGAAGGCGCTCTCCTCCGCCAGCTGCTTACCGAGCGCGGAGTTGAGACGAGCGGTATTCTGATTGATCCAAGCCGACCAACAACCCTGAAGACGCGCGTTGTCGCTATCGGTGCGTATAACGTGCTGCCGCAGCAGCTCGTTCGCGTCGACCGGCAAGTTCGTCATCCACTCGATGATCACTTAGAGGCACAACTTGTCGATCTCACCGAGGAACGAGCGACTACTGTTGACGCCATTGTGCTGTCCGACTACCAGAGCGGTGCGCTCACCCCACGCGTCATCGCTGCAGCACTCGCGAGTGGGAAACTGACTGCGGTTGATTCACAAGGCCGGCTTGACGCCTTCTGCGGAGCGACCGTCGTGAAGTGCAACCGTGCGGAGGCAGAACGCTTCCTTGGTCGCTCACTTGCTTCCCCCGCCGAGCGAGCCACCGAACTCCCCGCGCTCTGGAGAGCACTCCAGTGCCACGTCCTTGTGGTCACGCTCGGTGGCGAGGGTGCAGCCCTTGTCACAGCCGCCGGCTACTGGGAATTTCCGCCGCCAACAGTCCGTGCTGTCTTCGATGTCACGGGAGCCGGTGACACCGTGCTCGCTGTCCTCGCAGCCGCCCTCGCCGTCGGAGCCGACCCGGTGGCTGCGCTTACGCTAGCGCAGCTGGCGGCGAGCATCGTCATCGGCAAGTTTGGCAACGCACAAGCGCATCGCGAGGAACTCCAAGCAACACTAGATACTTACGTACCGTTCACTGACCAGTGACCGACCAAGAGCTCACTTCCCCAGCTCAAGCTGCTGGATCAACAGCAAACTGTAACCGGTACAAGTGTGCATATAGTCCACCCTGTGCCAAAAGTTCCTGGTGGGTTCCCTGCTCAACGATGCGACCACCATGCAGCACCAGGATCCGATCAGCGGCTAACACGGTCGAGAGCCGATGCGCGCTGACGTGCGTCGTCCATCCGCGTAGAGTGGTAAGTAACTTCTTGGGCAAGCCGTTCCGACGCCGAGTCGAGCGAGGACGTCGCCTCGTCGAGCACCAGCACGGGCGGATCGGCCAGCAGAAGCCGAGCGAGAGCCAGCCACTACTTTTCCCCACCGGGGAGACGATAGCCACGGTCGCCGACCGCCGTCTGGTATCCCTCGGGAAGTGCTAGGATTCGGTCAAGGATCTGCGCAGCACGGGCTGCAGCCTCAAGCTCCGCATCCGTCGCCTCTGGCCGTGCGTCGCGAAGATTAGCCGCAACTGTGTCCTGGAAAAGATATCGATCCTATGTCACCATCCCGATCGCCCGGGCGAGCGTCTCTAGCGAGAGATCACGCGGGTCATAGCCATCCAATCTGGTCCGGCCCCATACGGGATCGAAAAACCGGGCAAGGAGATAGGTGATGAGCATCTTCCCTGCACCGCTCGGACCGACGAGTGCGATGAGTTCTGCCGGCTCGATAGGAGACGTCCGCAAGAGCCCAATAGCGGAGCGCTGCCCGCTCGGCCGGCTCTCGTTCCGGCACCACCAGCCCGACCACGCCTCCACTCGAGGATGATCCACGGTAGTCGGTGTATCACACGCTCTCAAAGATGATGAAGCCACTCGGTCGCTCAAGCCGAAGAGCATCCGAGCGCTCCACGACTTCAGTCGGCAGATCAAGAAGCTAGTAGACGCGCTCAAAGCTCATGAGCAAAGTTGCAAGGTCAACTGTGCGTGGAAGAGGGCAGTGACCGGCCCATACAACCGCACCAGATAGATGGTGAAAGTAACAAGCTCGCCGGTGGTCATGTTGCCTCTTATAGCAAAATAGCCCCCAGCGCCAAAGCCGAGCGCCGTACCAACCGCCGCGCCGAGTCCGTACAGCAGCATGAGCCAGCGTCCGGCAATTGCCAGCTGCACCCCGATGTGCCGCACCGCCGCTGCACGAGCGCGAAACCGTGTCAGCTCGTCCTGTTGACGATGAAGGAGTTTCACCAGCACAGTGGGCAACATGGGCAGGGGAAGGCCCACAGCTCGTCCTGTTGCCGACCAAGGAGTTTCACCAAGAGCACACCACTCACTCCGAGCGTTGCTGTGAGCTGAGCCCTCATCGCAGCATTCTGCTCCATCTGTGAGCGCGTGACCTGACACAGTGTCCGTCCAAATCGATGTAAGGGGACGAAGAACACGGGAAACACGACGAACGAAAGCAGCGTGAGTCGCCAATCCATCGCCAACTTTGCCACTAGCAAAACAACCACGAGTGCAACGTTGCTCACCAGCGTCGTGACCGTATTCGTCACAGCACGTTAAGCCCCGACAACGTCGTTCGTGAGACGAGAAACGAATTCACTCGCCTTGACACTGGTGAAGAAACGGTAACCTTGGCGCAAAAGGTGCTCATCCAGCGCACTGCGCAGGTCATAGATAATTCCCTCGTCGACGCGTGCGCTCAGTTGTCGCTGTCCCACACCCACCAGTCCAGAGAGGAGCGGCAGTAGGATCATGCCAAGGCTTGGGAGCACGAGGAGCTTCGCATCCCCTTCATAACTCGCCGTGGGGAGTGCTCGGTCGATCGCCGGCCGAGGGAGTTGCGCTTGGAGTGGTTCAAGGACGGTGCTGAGCAGAATTGCCGCAACCAGAAAAGCGATCAGCCAGCGATATGGCAAGGTTGACTGGAGGACAGGCGGTAGGACGGCATGATCGATAAGTGGTCATTCGTCTGACTCGACACTGCGCCAATGACTCGACCAGGTAGGCAGAGGAAGGCCGAGCATCACTCACCTCGCGCTGGAGCAACCCACCCTTGGAAAGACGGGAAAACCGGCTGGGCTATTCCCAGCCGGCCAGCACAGTCAAGGCATGTCACCGTGCTGTCACCCGAAAAGACCGACAAGGATCATGACCACTGCCATGACCACGATTACTGCAATCGCAACCCACCCGATCACCGCCAGGCGCGGCAATCCAAGACGACGTGCCCGCACCGCACCAGGAACACTCCAGAGTGCCGCGAACAGCGCCAGAATCCCCATCGATACCATCGCCGGGTTGTCCGCCATGATCGTGCTCCCCTCCCGTCCGTGGCCATAATGCTACGATTATCCTACTGCAGAGCGCGTATAGGCGTCACTCACTCCAGCCGAAGCGCCGGTCGAGCGCAGCAAGGACACCAGCGAGAGCTGCCTCTTCCGCCAGGTGGTCACGTGCTGGAATCAGCATCGTCAGGAGCTCATCAATCCCGCTCTCAAGGAGACGCGCCAGCCGCTCGCCAACCGTGTCCTGATCCCCCCAGACTACCAGGTGATCGAGCAACGCATCGCTCGGCATCCCGTTCTCAAGCGGGAAACCGGCCGTGGCAAACATCTCAGCGTAGAACGGGAGGCGACCGTAGGCACCGACGACCGGTCGCGCCTTTTCACGCATCGTTGTCGCGTCCGTCGTCATTGCGACGGGCACGTGCACCACGAGACGCGGCCGGCGGCTCCGTCCAGCAGCCCGTGCGCCTGCTTCAAGCGCCGGAATGGCCTGCTGGTGGATATAGTGCGCCGGACACATCCACGAGAGCACGCCGTCAGCGATTTCACCTGCCAAGTGAAACGCCTTGGGCCGCAACGCCGACGTGTAAATTGGGACAGGTGCCTTCTCGGGAAGCCGTTGCCGAACACGGAAGAATTCACCCTGAAAATCGACTTGCCCCTCCCACAATAACGCGCGCACGATCGTGACATACTCCCGGAGATGCGAGAGCGGGCGGATCATCGGGATACCAAGCGACCCCTCAATGATCGGCCGATGGCTCGGGCCAAGTCCGAGACGGACGCGTCCGGGCGCCAGCTGATACACCGCAAGTGTCTGTTGGGCCGTCACGAAGGGGTGTCGCGGGTAGGTCGGAATAATCCCTGTACCCAGTACGATCCGCTCCGACTGCACCGCTGCTGCCGCGTAGACGGTAAGCGCATCGATCGTCCGGCCACCGGTCACCGTCCAAAGAGCCGGGACACCCGCAGCTTCGAGGCGGCGGATCGCCGCGAGTGCTCCAACGGCACTGCTCCGATCAGGTTGATCGATCCCGATGCGCGGCCAAGCCATGCTCCAGCACCTCCTTCCCCTCTAGCAGGGAGCCGTCCACCTTCTGCCCGCGCCAGTCTAACATGCTCCATGCCCTGTGGGCGCGAGTGAAGGCATTGCCCGCGCCTTCCCGTTCAGCCATCATCGAGAGAGCGAGATGCTGTGGCACCCAACGAAGCGAGGAGTACAAGAGCCATGCGGACAGCATACTGCTATGACGAGCGGTTTCTCCAGCACGATACTGGTCTCGACGCACACCGCCTACCTGACGGCTCCATCCTCGAGCCGATCGAACACCCGTCCAGCGCGCGCATCATTCGGCGCACCGCTCAGCTCATCGCGAGCTCGGGGCTGCTCGCGGACACCCTCCTTGTTCCAGCCCGTCCGGCAACAGAGGAGGAACTCACTGCCTATCACACCCGGGAATACATCGCTCATGTCCAGCGTGTCACTGCTGAGGGTGGGGGCTGGCTTGATCCAGAGACCCCTGTCGTCCCTGGCTCATGGGATGCAGCGCTCCTGGCAGCTGGAGCAGCCATCGAGCTCACCAATGCAGTCCTGGATGGCCGCGCGCGTCATGCTTTTGGACTGCTCCGCCCCCCAGGACACCACGCAATGCGGGAACAAGGCATGGGCTTCTGCGTGTTCAACAACGTGGTGATCGCGGTGCGCCATGCCCAGCGCCGAGGCATCCAGCGCGTCATGGTACTCGACTGGGACGTCCATCACGGAAACGGTACACAGGACGCCTTCTGGGACGACCCATCAGTCTTGTTTATCTCGCTTCACCAAGAGAACTGGTATCCAGAGGGATGGGGTGCGGTTGACCACGTCGGTGGTCCGGGTGCGCAAGGAACGACTGTTAACATTCCACTCCCACCCGGTACTGGAAATCGGGGTTATCTCCTTGCGCTTGAGCGCATTGTCCTGCCCATCGCCCGGCAGTTCCGCCCCGAGCTCATCTTCGTCTCTGCTGGGCAGGACGCCAGCATGGATGACCCGCTTGGACGCATGCTTGTCACCATGAGTGGGTACCGGCAGATGAGCGAGCGAGTTCGAGAACTCGCCGATTCGATCTGCGATGGCCGACTGGTCGTCCTGATGGAAGGTGGCTACTCGCTCCGCTACGTTCCCTACTGCACCTTGGCAATCCTCGAAGGCATTCTGGGGCGCTACAGCGGTATCCCCGATCCCCACGCTGGGACAAGCGAGCTGGCACAAGCCGAGCGGGAATTCCGCCCGCAGCAGGAAGAAGCTGTCGAAGCAGCACGGCGGGTGCTCAGCCGCTATTGGAACCTATGAACGACTGAGCGTGCTCAGCAACAGCGGAAAGTGAGCCCCATCCAGTCACCGGAGGACCTACTAGGGTATACTCGATCGCTGCACGACGCATGGTCCGGGCAGGAGAGCATGCCAGAGTTCCAACTCGTCACGCCATTTCAACCGACCGGAGACCAACCCCAAGCGATTGAGCAGCTCGTCGCAGGGCTCAAGCGCGGGTATCGGCACCAAACGCTCCTTGGCGTGACCGGCAGTGGCAAGACGTTCACCATGGCCAGCGTCATCGCTGCCGTGCAACGCCCAACGCTTGTCCTTGCCCCGAACAAGACACTCGCCGCGCAGCTCTACGCCGAGTTCCGGGAATTCTTTCCCCACAATGCCGTCGAGTATTTCGTCAGCTATTACGACTACTACCAGCCCGAAGCCTACGTGCCCCAGACCGATACCTATATCGAAAAAGAGACCGAAATCAACGATGAGATCGACCGGCTTCGCCTGGCCGCGACGCGTGCCGTCCGCACACGCCGCGATGTCATCATCGTCGCAAGTGTTTCCTGTATCTACGGTATCGGCTCGCCAGAAGAGTGGGACAAAGCGATCCTCGCACTTCAGCGCGGCCAGACTGTACGCCGCGATCGCATTCTGCGCCATCTCGTTGACCTCCAATACGACCGAAATGACATGACGCTCGTCCGTGGTACCTTCCGGGCACGCGGTGACGTGATTGAGGTCTTCCCAGCCTACGAGGAGTTCGCTGTCCGTGTGGAGCTCTGGGATGATGAAGTAGAGCGGATCATTGAGTTTGATCCTTTAACCGGTGAAGTTCTGGCAACTCGCGAGCTCATCGAGATCTTTCCTGCGAAGCATTGGGTCACGAGCGGCGAGCGACTGGAGGCAGCACTGCGCAGCATCGAGGCAGAGTTGGAGGAGCGGCTGGCGGAGCTCCGAGCACAGGGGAAACTCCTCGAGGCACAGCGGCTAGAACAACGGACACGCTATGACATCGAAATGCTACGCGAGGTTGGCTACTGCAGCGGTATCGAGAACTACTCACGGCACCTCTCCGGTCGGAAGCCTGGTGAGCCCCCCTGGACGCTGCTTGACTACTTCCCGAAAGATTTTCTTCTGTTTATTGATGAGTCGCACCTCGCCATCCCGCAGGTGCGCGGCATGTACTCGGGTGATCGCTCACGGAAGGACGTCTTAATTGAGTACGGTTTTCGACTCCCTTCGGCACGCGACAACCGCCCACTTACCTTCGAGGAGTTCCTCGAGCGTATCAATCAAGTCATCTACGTCTCGGCAACCCCAGGCCCCTGGGAGCTCCAAGTCAGCGAGCAAGTCGTGGAACAGGTCATCCGGCCGACCGGCTTGCTCGATCCGGAAATTAGCGTCCGTCCGACCAGGGGACAGATTGACGACCTGTTGCATGAGATCCGCCAGCGTGTCGCTCGCGGGGAACGCGCCCTCGTCACCACGCTCACCAAGAAAATGGCAGAGGACCTGGCTGACTACCTCAAAGAAGTAGGAATCCGGACGCACTACCTCCACAGTGAGATCGACACCATCGAGCGGGTCGAAATCCTGCGCGATCTCCGCCTCGGCATCTACGATGTCGTCGTCGGCATCAATCTCCTCCGCGAAGGGCTCGATCTGCCGGAGGTCTCACTCGTCGCGATTCTCGATGCCGACAAGGAAGGATATCTGCGCTCCGAAAGTGCGCTGATCCAGATGATCGGGCGTGCAGCGCGCCACGTGAACGGACTCGTCATCATGTACGCAGACACCATGACCGAGTCGATGCGGCGCGCGATCGAGGAAACATACCGGCGTCGCAAGATCCAGATCGAGTACAACGAACGGCATGGCATCCAACCACGCAGTATCGTCAAGCAGGTACGCGACCTCACCGATCGGATCCGCCAAGCAGCCGAAGAACGCGCACCCTACCGGGCCGAGCCAGCTGTTCTGCATGCTGGCGTCCTTGGCGAGCTGTCCCCTGACGAGCTCGCTCGCCTCATTCGCGACCTTGAACGACAGATGAAGGAAGCCGCCAAGCAACTTGAGTTTGAGAAAGCAGCATTGCTCCGCGATCAGATCTTCGAGCTGCGACGCCTCCAGGAGGTACTTCGGTAACAACACGCCGGCAGAAGGCCAAACATCCCTAAGCTCTCCAAGTGTTCTGCTATGTACCATCAGCCCACCCAAAGCGACATCCTGGGGATGCTGTACCTTACGCCCTCGCTTGGTAACATCGACACTGACACCAGGCTAATGCCGCAAACGCTGTGGAAAGATGTGCACCACCACGTTGAATCTGGCTGCCACCGTTCACGTTCGAATTCCCAAGGATTCACTAGGTGATTCGCAGAAAGTCTACCCAGGCAGGAACGGCAACACAGAGAAGGACCCTTTGGACGACAACCCAGCAGTGGACTGTACGCACCCACTGTCGGTGGCGTTTTCCACCCCTCGCTCATGATACCCAGCACAATGGAAGCGGCGACCATCGTCGCCACTTCTCCAAACTGGGATGAGCAAGAGGCCGCCCGCTGACCCCGAAGGCGAATATCAACGCAGGAAGACCCACGAGTACTGCCGCTGTGACCGACCGGAGCAGAAGAACAGAGAACACAAACGGATCGAGAGGCCCGCAGGACTGATCATCGTAGAGTTCGTCGCTCAGCGCGCTGGACACCAAGTGAAGCTGCGCTAGAGGATTGCCACCGCGATTAGTACCAGAATGACCGTGCAGAGCACGTCCAACCGGGCCAGTGGGCGCAGATGGTGTCCCTCTAGAGAGCCACTCTGGCTAGCGTGCGCCAAGAAGCTTCTAGACAAAGCGGATTTCCCCATGATGATGGTGTTCCCACCTCGGTGTGGCCAGGTTAACGTCAGGTCCAGTGCAGGTATTGCAAGGAGAAGTCCACTTGCGAGCAAGCTTCAGACCCACAGACGCTCGTCACAGATGGGGCACCACGAAGCCACCTACTACAAGATCCGGCGAGCAGTGCACCGCCTGCTACTTACTCCTGTAACCCTCAAGGCTGTGCAATAGTCGGTGAACAGATCAATCTTCCCTCCTCTCACCATAACCAGAAACCAATTCCCCATCTTTTAGCACAAACCTATTGTAAACCACGACCACGCAGCTATCACGGACTACATGCTGCACCCTGGCAGCGTACGCCCCACGGTGAAGCGAAAGGGTGAACAGACCGAAGTTTCTGGCGTGTCGGCCATGCTACACGCAAACAAGAGTACGCTCGCGTACTCCGCGAAATCGAATGAGATTCCACGGGTCGCCCCTTGGTTGGATCCGCGCCAACGCAAGTCATTCGTGAAGGCACCCGACCAATCAATGACCACTCGTCAGCTGAGCATACAGCTGGATCAGCACAAAGACATCCTAACGCTTGGGACCTTCGAGGTGCATCACTCCTGCAGCCTCCTGAGGAGCCGTCCAAAGACATGATCAACCATCACGTAACTGCCCGAATCCTCGAGAGCACCCCCCAATGATGGCTCCGCCAGGCGGGACTACAGTCGTGTAGATGTTCTCTGCTCAGAGAGATCTGGCTTCAAGTGTGATCCAGGCAAAGATGCGACTGAGCACGGTCATGCCCGTGAGTATGTGACGATCCACCTTCAAATGTGATCCAGGTAAAGATATCACCAATCACTTGCAAGCTGGATACGAGATTGACCCTGTTATTTCCGAAAAGATTCCGAGGTGCTCGCAGACTTTTGCACAAACGGCCTGTTTCTCGGGAAGAGCGCCGACCGACGCACGAACAACGACGTCGTCCGCCCACTCGGCCAAGCACGTCTCCAGCGAGAACTCGTCACAATCTGATTCTCCTCGCTTGCCAGTCTAACAGAAGAGGTCCGATATCACCGAGAACGTCCGATTGACCAACGACAATCGATCTGGTCGAGTACGATGAGTCCCTACATCCCACTGGAGATGTGCAGAGCAACCGGCGGGGCGGCACACGGACACACGGAAACACCCGGCTCTCGGGTCTTCAATCGGATGGTTTGCACTCTGCCCAGGATTGACAACCGTCAACCATGCTCTCAGGCCAGATCACAGCATGAACCTCGATATGGTGAGGTGTTCGGCTGTCAGAGGGGTGGCGGATTTTGAGCTCGACCACGTCCTCCTTGCCAGGTCGGATCATCAGCCCCGGCACCAGAGGTACCGTCGGTGAATCCCACACGCTTGTCAATCGACAGCGGAATGTCGATGGACTTCAGTGCGACACCAACGGCTGTCGCCTGGCACCTCTTTTACCTCGTGATATGACGTCCGCCCAAGGCAACCGTGGCCATCCAGGAACGAGGCTCGCCGAAGATGTGCTCGACTCTGCTGCCACCTGCGCAGCACGACCCAACCCCGGATGAGCTACCTGCCCACGCGCATGGAGGAAGCTCCCACGTACCAGGAATGCCAAACCGATCGTACGGCTGCGCTTAAGCACCTATCGCTTTATTCTCCGGTTACCCTCCGGGCTATACCCTTTGGCTGCCGGTGCTCTCCGTTTCCTCGGCTACTCTTTCGGTTTCTCAGTATCACGACACAAAGCTCGTTTCTTGGGGTGTCCTGGGATAGTTTCCTGCCACACAGAGAATGCCAACCTCCCTGATCGGGGGGCCAACCCTTTCCAACGAGGTGCCAAGGTCATCCTGGCTTGCTCTCCACCTGGTTTACTAGGCACTCTCCGGGCGCGTGCGGACCAGCCCGGTACGCAACGCGTAGGCGATCACTTGCGCACGATTCTCCAGATGCAACTTGTTCATGATGTTGCGGAGGTGATATTTCACCGTGTTCTCGCTGATGAAGAGGCGATTGGCAAGTTCTCGATTCGACGTGACCCCTTGGACAAGCAACTCAAGAAGCTCACGTTCGCGCTCCGTCAGTGCTGTCTCCTCCTGTCGCCTTGGCTCACGTTGGCTGAGCTCCTGCAGGACACGTCGTGCCAGATGTGGGGTAAGAACTGGCTGACCCGCCTGCACAGACTCCAGAGCCCGGAAAAATTCATCGGTTTCCAAATTCTTCAACAAGTAGCCATACGCACCAGATTTGATCGCCTCAAAGAGATCGGCTTCGTCGTCCGACGCCGTCAGGATGACGACCTTGACTTCGGGAAGCTCGGTCGTCAAGATACGTGTGGCGCTGAGTCCATCGACCTCTGGCATGGTCAAATCCATGAGCACGATATCCGGTCGCAGCTGCCGAGTGAGTTCGATCGCCTCGCGGCCGTTCCCTGCCTCGCCCACGACGTTGACTCCGCGAGCCTCTAAGAGGCTCCGCAAACCATCACGGAACAAGGGATGATCATCGACAATCAAGACGCGCATGCTCTCCCCCGTCGCTCCCAACAGGCACGACGCCGATGGGAATGACCGCTTCGATGGTCGTCCCCTGCCCGGGCCGTGAATGGATGGTCAGAAAACCACCGACCGCTTCAGCTCGCTCTCGCATTGTCGCCAGACCGAAGCGTGGGTAATTAGCGCGTTCCAGTGCGGTCGGATCAAAGCCAACACCGTTATCTTCAATCCTGACGTGGAGCGAGCCATTCTGTCGCATCATCCTGATTGTCACCTGCGTTGCGCGCGCATGCTTTCGCACGTTAGCGAGTGCTTCCTGGACAATGCGTAAGAGCTGAAGCTCCGCCATCGGCTGGAGCCCACGCAGGATATCGTCGGACGACTCAACGATGAGCGTCGCGTTAACCCCACTCTGGTCCTGCCAGCGTTCAAGATAGGTCCGGAGTGTCTCTGGCAGCGTTCGGTTTGGCGCCAGTCCAGTTCGGAGGCCAAGGATCGCCTCGCGCACGTCTGCATATGCGTCTCGCGCCGCCTGTTCGAGCTGCCGCAGGTGCCGCTCGGCATCGGTTAGCCGCTCCGGTTGCCGAAGCAGCTCGCGCAGCGCCGATGCTTTGGTGATCACATAGCCAAGCACCTGTGCCAGGCTATCGTGCATCTCCCGTGCGATCCGCTCGCGTTCCTCAATCACGGCGAGACTGGTCAGGCGCCGATGCCAGCGTGCATTCGTAATCGCCAATGCCGCTTGAGTAGCGAACCGCTCAAGTCGAAAGCGATCCTGCTCGTCGAACGGGCGACCGTCCTCACGATCAGCAAGGTAGAGACCACCGACGATCGCTTCCCCCGAGCGGATCGGCACCCCAAGCAAGCTCCGCATCACCACGTGACCGCGTGGGTATCGACGCTCTCCCGGATAGCGGTCTAAATCGTCAATACAAAGTGTCCGTCCCTCGCGTAGCACCTGATCGAGAATCCCGTGATCCTTTGTTTCTCCAATCTCGCATGCTTCCGTGTACGGATACCCAGACGTGAAGAGCGTTCTTGCCCCGTTATCGTCTTGCAGAAGCAAAAGACCATACCGCGCCCCGACCAAGCGACGCGCTTTGTCAATAACACGCTGCAAGACAACCGAGAGATCGAGATCAGCTGTAATTGCTAGTCCAGCTTCATGGAGCGCGACGAGCTCAGCATGCTGAGCAAGGAGCTGCCGGTGCAGGTGACCAACCAAGCGAAACATCCAGTCCGTGAACCCGATGACACCGAGCACGGCGAGCATCCCGGTCAAGACCCAACTCCACATCACCCCGAAAATCGGTACCAGCCCATGCCACAGAGCAGTGAGTAGCCCGAGGAAGCCGAGGGGTAGGACAATGCCCAGTCGCTTGAGTCGGCGGAGTGATCGATCGAGTGTCATTTCCAGCTGATCAGTCATTGGTCTCCTCGGCGTTCTTCACATCCCTACTCATTCAGGATAGCAGGCGGGTGGTTTTATGAGACGGCGGCGTGCTCTCCCCCACCCAGAGACACCCGGTTCGTCCGATTCGGACCACCGGTTGCACTACCTCCGCCTTGCCTGATCGTCACTACACCTCTCCCCACAGCACCTCGCTTGTCGCCACACAACTCCTGTGCGCCACGCGCTCGCCCCTTCGGCGTGCGGTTCGCGACAGAAGACGTAACAACGCGGTACACTTTCACTTGACAACTGGCCAGCATGGGGTAAGATCGAAAACAGGATGGTTGTGAAATCACGTGGTGAAAGTGGAGTGAGAACGATGCAGCAGACAACGCTCATCACCATGACGCCCGAGGCAGTGCGTCGCCTCAAGCAGTTTATGGACGAACAGGGCATGCCGGATGCCTACCTCCGCGTCTTTGTCGCGCCCGGTGGCTGCTCTGGCCTTCAGTACGGGATGGCGCTGGAGGAATCCGCTGAAGAAGACGACCTCACCTTCGAAATCGAGGGTGTTCGCGTCATTATCGATCCCTTTAGCGCCACCTATCTGGAAGGGGCGGAGATCGACTACGTGAATAGCTTGATGGGTGGCGGATTCACGGTTCACAATCCGAACGCGGTCGCCACGTGCGCTTGTGGCCACAGCTTTGATGCCGGGGGCAACGCCGGCACAGCACAAGGGTGTGGTTGCGGTGGCTGGTGAACTACCAGCCTCTCTCAACGACGGTGTGCAGCACAAGAGCAACGGCAGCTGAACTTTGCCAGCTGCCGTTATACTAGTATAGGGCGCTGCCCAACGGGGGAATGCCGGAACTGGCAGACGGGCGTGACTTAGGATCACGTGCCGATGAGGCGTGTGGGTTCGAGTCCCACTTCCCCCACCAGGAGAGAAGGTGAACTTCGTTTTCACACCCATTGCTGGTCCACGGTGAATCAATCGTTGACTTCGTGCCACAATGGATGCCAATCGCTTTCGTGATCCTGTGGCGTTGATCGCTTTCGCTGCTGACGGACAACACACACCAGACCCCACCCAGTCAACAGTAACAAACGATGCCTGCGTCGCTCCCCGTCCCTGCCAAGCGTCTGGCTTCCGCCCTCTTCAGTTACCGCATGTCCTCCGTGGCTACTCCGTTCCGCAGAGCGCCAGCTGACAGCCGCTCAGGTCAACAGAACCACCAGTGTAGCGGTCAAGACAGCCTGACAGACCCGAACGAGCAGCAGGAGTGGCGAAGCGCGTTAGCCAGGAATCGCCATGCGGCTATCAAGATCACACAGCCTGAGCCCAGACGACGCCGGAGTGCTGGGCAGCGGAATCAACCAAGATCGGCGTGGAGCCTGGCCGCAGGGTCAAAGTGAGCGAGTCGACCGGTCTTTACACCAGTCGACTCGCTCCATCTGGCTCTGGCGAGGACCGCATCACACTTCGCGGTATTCTCCTTCGACCGTCTCTTCGCCTGCGGCGCCGCCGGTCCGCCCACCACCATCAGGCCCGGTGCTACCGGTCCCCGCACCAGCCTGCTCGTACATCCGGGCGCCGACCTGCGAGAGCGTTCGCGCCAACTCGTCGTAGGCCGGGCGCAGCCGTGCTGTATTCATCGGATCCCGTTCGATAATCTCGCGCACAGCCTGCATCTTGTTCTCCAGGTCGAGCTTCAGATCAGACGGAATGCGATCGGAGAACTCGCGCAGTGTCTTCTCCGCCTGGTAGAGGAGCGCCTCTGCCTGGTTGCGGAGCTCAATTGCCTCCCGCTTGCGACGATCCTCCTCGGCATGCGCCTCGGCCTCGCGGATCATGCGCTGGATCTCTTCTTCGGTCAAACCGGTGGACGCCGTGATAGTGATCTTCTGCTCTCGCCCAGTTGCCAGGTCGCGTGCCGAGACAGTGAGAATGCCGTTTGCGTCAATGTCGAACGTCACCTCAATCTTCGGTACGCCGCGTGGTGCCGGCGGAATACCGTCGAGGATGAAGCGACCGAGCGTCTTGTTGTCCGCTGCCATCGGCCGCTCGCCCTGCACTACGTGAATCTCCACCTGCGTCTGATTGTCAGAAGCCGTGGTGAAGATCTGGCTCTTTCGCGTCGGGATCGTCGTGTTGCGCGGAATGATCGGCGTTGCAACACCGCCAAGTGTCTCAATCGCCAAGGTCAGCGGCGTCACATCGAGGAGCAGGACCTCCTTCACCTCACCGGCGAGCACACCTGCCTGGATTGCCGCACCGATGGCCACAACTTCATCCGGGTTGATCCCTTTGTGCGGCTCCTTCCCGAAGAAGTCCTGCACCTTGCGCTGGATCAACGGCATGCGAGTCTGCCCACCAACCAATACGACCTCGTCAACGTCACGCGGCGATAGGCCCGCATCCTTCAGGGCCTGCTCCATTGGCGGGATGGTCTTCTCCACCAGGTCGGCGACCAGCTGCTCCAGCTTGGAACGAGTGAGCGTCTTGACCAGGTGCTTTGGCCCGGTCGCGTCCGCCGTGATGAACGGCAGGTTAATCTCTGTTTGCTGAACGCTGGAGAGCTCGATCTTCGCCTTCTCCGCCGCCTCCTTCAGGCGTTGGAGCGCCATGCGGTCCTGACGCAGATCGATGCCGGTCTCCCGCTTGAACTCATCGCAGAGCCAGTCGATGATACGCTGGTCAAAGTCGTCTCCCCCAAGGTGCGTGTCACCGTTGGTTGCCAGGACCTGGAAGACCCCCTCCGAGATATCGAGGATCGAGATATCGTAGGTCCCACCTCCAAGGTCGTAGACTGCGACCTTTTCCTCACCCTTCTTATCGAGTCCGTAGGCCAGTGCTGAAGCCGTCGGCTCGTTGATGATCCGCAGGACTTCCAGCCCAGCAATCCGGCCTGCGTCCTTGGTTGCATTGCGCTGGCTATCATCGAAGTATGCCGGAACGGTGATGACCGCCTTGTCGACCGGCTCGCCTAGGTAGGCCTCGGCGTCCTGCTTCAGCTTCTGCAGGATCATGGCCGAGATCTCCTGGGGCGTGTACCAGCGATCACCCATCTTGACTTCAACACCGCCATTCTGCGCACGACGCACCTGGTACGGTACCAGCTTGATCGTCCGCTGCACCTCCGGATCGTCAAACCGTCGACCCATGAAGCGCTTGATCGAGTAAATGGTATTCTCCGGGTTAGTGATCGCCTGCCGCTTGGCAAAGCGACCGACCAACCGTTCACCACTGGCAGTTACTGCGACCACCGATGGCGTGAGCCGCTCCCCCTCAGCATTGGGGATCACCACCGGTTCACCACCCTCAATGACCGCCATCACCGAGTTCGTCGTTCCCAGATCGATACCAATGACGCGTCCCATGGTTACTCCTCACCTCGCTTTCGTTCGTTCGTTGCTGTCTCACTTTCCGGTGTGGTTGCCCGACGCTCCACCCGCACGAGAGCAGGTCGAAGCACACGCCCACGCAAGCGATAACCGCGCCGAATTTCTTCGACGACGACGTGATGTGGCCCTTCGCCACTTACCGCGACAGCCTCATGCTCCTCCGGCGTGAACACCCTTCCGACTACCTCGATCGGCTCGACACCCTCGCTTTCCAGAACTGCCCAGAGCTTCCGCTCAATCAAGAGCAGCCCCTGCACCCACGGGCTGTCTTTCGTTTCTTCCGGCAGGTGAGCGATGGCCAGGTGGAAGTCATCCAGCACTGGCAGGAGCTTGCGGATGAGTTCCATATGCGCCAGGTGCTTGAACTCCTCCAGCTCCTGTTCGACCCGCCGCTTGTAGTTGAGGAATTCCGCTCGAGCTCGTCGCGCCTGATCGAGATACTCCTCGGCCAACTGCTTCAGATGCTCGTTCTCCAGGCGCAACGCCTCAAGCTCATCAGTGGGGATCGGGGGTGATTGCACCTCTTCCGGTGTGGCCACTTCGCTCGGCACCGGAACCGGCTCCTCCACCGGATGCACCCCCCCTGCCTGCTCGACACGTTCTGGCTGCTCGTTCACCGTCATTGCACTCCCTCCCATTCCGGCCCACTCGAGAGTTCGCTCATCAACTCGGAGACAACCGAGGACACGAATCGAACCGCCGCAATCGCCCGCGCATAGGCCATCCGCTGCGGCCCGAGAACCCCAAGCCAGCCAGTGACGTCCACTCCCGAACGGTAGGACGAAAGGACGAGGCTGAACGGCCGAAGTTCACGCAAGGCCAGATCCGTGCCAATCAGCACCCGAACGCCTTCATCGGGGTCAAGCCGAGGCAGAAGCCAAGTCAACAGCATTCCGCCTCGCAGCACCTCTAGTAGCACTTGCGCGAGCTGAGCCTGAGCGAACTCGGGTTGCCGGACGACATACTCCAAACCTTCCGCATAGAGTTCTGAACGCTGCTGCTGTTCGATAAAGCGCAGCGCTTCCGCAATTCGACGCAGCACCAGCGCCGCTAACGGCTCTGCACCACTTGCCCGCCGCTCGATCGCCTGCCGATCCAGCCAGCGCAGCTCAGGATTGAGCATGCGACTCAGCGTACTCAATCGCTCTTGCTCGAGTGGTTCGCCAAGATCGAGCAACGACTGATGAATCGCCCCCGACTGCGTCACCAGGACGAGCAGCACAACACGCCGACGCAAGCTGATCAGCTCAAAATGCCGCAACCGCTCAACGCGTGCGCGCGGTGGCGTGACCAGCCCCACGTTCCCGCTCGAATCCGCTAGGACCGAGGCAGCCAACTTGAGCCAACTCGGTACCTGCTGCTCTACCTGCCGGAACTGGTGCCGGATCATGAGCTGCTCTTCTGGCGTCAGCTCGCCCTCCTCCATCAAGTACTGCACGTAGTAGCGCAGCCCCTGTTCGGTCGGCACCCGCCCTGCCGACGTGTGCGGCTGGGCAAGGAAGTCAAGCGCCTCAAGCACGCTCATGTCGTTCCGGACCGTCGCGGGACTTACACCCAAGGAAACCCGTTCCAGTAACGCCTTCGAACCAACCGCTCGCCCGGAACGGAGGTATTCCTCCACCACATGACGTAAGATCTGGCGTTGTCGCTCCGTCAACTGCACACTCATCACATCCCCGTTTAGCACTCGACCCCCTCGAGTGCTAGCCTACGGCAAGGATAGGCCTTGCTACGGCTCATGTCAAGGTTCCCTCGTGCTGTCGTTTCCCCTCGCGCACCCTTCGCTGTCCAATCTACTGCACCCCCCACGCTATGAGCCCCACAATGGGTCTCCAAAGGGGTATGGCATCACTCTTGGCAGGCAGGCCGAACAGGAACTGTGCCCTATCTCGTTAGGCCACATCCGATGTAGGAGAGGCGCAATAGAGCTTCCGCCCACGTACCTCGGCTCCACCTTCATGACTGAGCACCGGCGAGGATGATATTGTGCTCCTCAGCCCTGTTGGAGGATAGACTGTCGGAACCTGCCTCTCGCTCGGGTCGAGCAGGGCGCCACTTCCTCTTCAAAAATCTGCGACCCACTGCTTGCCAACACGTCCGACGCACCTACTGGACACCGGCGGTATCAGCAGTGACTATCCACACGCAGGCGGCCAACGAGAGGATCGTGAGTCTTCCCGGCTACCACGCCGGAGCACCATGGCGGCTACCAATGCAGCCAAACCCACGACAAGTACCGCCGTGCGCTGGCTTTCTCCCTGTATCGCGGCTTGCTCGGTCAGCCAGGCTTTCCACGACCGATCGAGTTCGTCGACATCAAGACCCAGGCTCCGCTTGAGCGCTTCGTCGTCCGTCACCCCTTCGCGATAGGTGGCCAGCAGACGCGCCATTCCCTCCTCACCGTAGGTTACCAGCAGATATTTGACCACGCTCCGGCTCGCCGCGTAGCCGAGGAGGGCCGCTTCTGGATCGGTTCCAAAGCCAGAGCCGAGTGCTCTCAGGGAAGGGAGCTTCCCCGAGCGACGAGCCCGCTCAAGCGCGGCATCCAATCGCAGGTCGTCAGCCGTCTGATAAGCAGTCGCAAGCCCTTCGTCTAGCCAGGCTGGTA
>CALIMB010000032.1 GCA_938028665.1 uncultured Thermomicrobium sp.
CAGCGCTCTGCTCACAATAGTTGTAATATTCACTGTCCCCGCAACGGTTTTTCTGCGGTCTTCGGCCACTCGTGTCTCCGCTCCACCGCACACTCCGGCTTGCGGCGTTCGTTGGCGGGCTGAGCGTTGCACTACTCGCCGTGATACCCAGCGTCCTCAGACGGCTCACGCAGGTCGCCGCTACTGCATTGCCTACCGCCGTGCAGGTATGCAGTTCGTGGCCTGCACTTGTCCACTTCCGGATACAATCCGACTTGGTTTCTCATCACTGCCGACGCGATCCGCTTCCTCCGGCACTGCCCCTGCAGGGAGAGCAAACGTGCGCCCGGCTCACTCGACAACACCGGCGCAGGCAGCCAGGGCTGCTTGTCCTAGGCTAATACCGCCATCATTCGGCGGTACGGCACGATTGATCCACAGCTCCAGCCGGTGGGACCGTAGGAGTTCCGCAACTCGTTCCACGAGGAGGGCATTTTGGAACACGCCACCGGAGACCACGACCCGGTGTGCGCGGTATGCTGCACAGCACTCCACCGCAACCGCCACAACCGCAGCGGCGACGGCTTCATGGAACGCTCGCGCGATCTCGGCGACGTCTCGCCCTCGTTGCCGGTCCGCAAGTACTGCAGCAAGCAGCGGCCGAAAGTCAAGTTCGCCATCCTCGACCGGAAACGGGTAGGGCTGAACCACTGGTGCCTGGTGTGCCAGGTGCTCAAGCCACAGAGCAGCTTGGCCCTCGAAGCTTATCGGTCGTGTAAAGCCACAGAGCGCCGCTACTGTATCGAATAGTCGCCCTACTGAAGTGGTAAAGAAACAACGCAGTCCGCGAGCGACAAACTCGCGTGCCATCTCGTACTGCTCCGGAAAACAGAATGGTGGCGCAGCCAGGTCAGGGAGATCTTCAACTGCTGCCAAAAACCCTGCCGCTGCTTGAACCGGCCGACGGGCTGCTGCATCGCCACCAGGAAGCACGGCTGGACGCAGATGGGCAACACGCTGCAGCCCTTCGTGCAGTGAGCCGACAAACACTTCACCACCCCAGATGGAGCCATCATCACCGTAGCCGGTACCGTCAAAGGCTAGACCAACGATGCGCTCAGTCCAACAGCTTCGCTCGGCGAGCACACTTGCGATGTGCGCACGGTGGTGTTGTATCGCAATATGGTGGCCTGGTAAGGTGAGCGCCTGATTCGTCGAGATATATTCTGGATGGGCGTCATGCGCAATGATCGCCTGTTCAAGAACCACCTCATACATTGCGCACAGGTCACGGATGGTTTGCCTCAATGCTGCCACCACCGGCCAGTGATCAAGATCACCAATGTGCTGACTGACAAACGCTTGCCCCTCGATCACCACGGTGATCGTGTTTTTGAGATCGGCCCCCACAGCCAGAATTGGTCGGCTTGTGGGGAGCGTTGCGACCACACCCGGAGCAAGGCCGCGAGACCGGCGCACGATGACTGGTCCAAGAGTTGTCATCCGTACTACAGAGTCATCCACGCGACGTGCAATCGGTCGCTCCCCCACAAGGAACCCGTCAGCAAGGCCGCTGAGACGGGCAAAGGCGTCGTCCTCGGTGAAGGCGATCGGTTCTTCGGACCGGTTTCCGCTGGTCATGACCAGCACCTTTGGTGCACCGGCTGCATACAGCAGATAGTGCAGTGGAGCATAGGGCAACATAATGCCCAGTTCGCGATTGTCTGGAGCAACACCAGGCAGACATACCCGTGCCGGAAGTAACACGATCGGCCGAGCTGAGGAGGTCAATACCTCGCGGGCAACCTCATCAAGTTCCACCAACGCAGCCGCGACCTCAAGGTCAGCCACCATAAGCGCGAACGGTTTTTCCTTCCGGAACTTCCGTTCGCGCAGTGCCTGGACAGCTGCCACATTGCGGGCATCACACGCCAGGTGATAGCCACCGATCCCCTTGATAGCCACGATCCGTCCTGCGCGCAGCCATGCTGCGGCCTCCCGGATTGCTGCTACACCGCGGATCTCTTGCCACCGGTGCGCATCGAGGAGCAGGTACTTTGGGCCACAGACGGGGCAAGCCACTGGTTGGGCATGGAAGCGTCGGTCAGTTGGATCATGATACTCCCGAAGGCAATCTGGGCACAGTGGCCAGTCCTTCATGGTCGTCCGGAGTCGGTCGTAGGGAAGCCCAAGCACAATACTGTAGCGCGGTCCACAGTTGGTGCAGTTGGTGTAGGCATACCAGAAGCGGCGATCGGCAGGATCAAAAAGTTCGTCAAGGCAGGCCTCACAAACAGCAAGATCAGGTGGGATGCGCGTGGTCGGGTGCTCGCGCCGCTGGCTTTCGCGAATCGTAAAAGCAGGAAAGCCAGCTGGCTGGATCGACTGGACATCAACCTGATCGATCCGTGCAGCTGGCGGAGGACGTGTGGTCAACTCATGCAGGAACGTTTCGATTGCTGCCCGGTTCCCCTCAAGGACAATTTCGACCCCATGCTCACCATTGGCCACCCAACCGCACAGACCGTAGGTTGTGGCCAAGCGATAGACAAAGGGGCGAAAGCCGACCCCTTGCACAATGCCGCGAACATGGATGTAGCAGGCAGCGGGTTGTGACCCATGTTCAAAAGGCGCAGACACGACCTTGCCACCCGATGCGAATTACTCGGTCATTCTCGACAAGCACCGGCACGGTGCGCTGTCCTCCCGTGAGGCGAAGCAGCCGCTCCCGCGCTGTGGCATCGACCTCGACGTCATACTCGACAAAGCTTATGCCACGCCATTCAAGGTCTTCCCGCACCTCGGCGGTATACGGACACCACCGTGTCCCATAGAGTTCAAGCCGAGCCATAGAGCATGACCTCCAGAAGCTCACGGATGATGTGATAGGTTGAGGCTTGCACCTCCTGAATCCGTGGAATGTAGTCGCAGGGGACGACAAGAGCATAGTCGACCAGCTGCCGGCGCACGATCTCCCCACCGTCGTAGCCGAGTAACCCGACGGTCAGCAGACCTCGCTTCCGCGCTTCTTCCAGTGCAAGAATGACGTTGCGCGACCCGCCACTTGTCGAAATCCCAATCGCCACATCGGTTGGTTGGGCATGTGGAATCAATTGGCGAAGGAACATAACCTCCTCTCCAACATCATTGGCGATTGCGGAGAGATTCGCTGGTTCCAGCGCCAACGATAGAGCTGAGACGGGATGGTAGCCAGCAGGCGGAATAACGCAGTCGAGGGCAAGATCATTGGCATCAGTCGCTGAACCGCCGTTCCCAAAGCAGATTAACTTTCCGCCACGTTCAAGCCGCTCGGCCATTGCTCGAGCAACTTGAGCAATCGTTTCGGCCTGCTCGCCGGCAAGCTTCTCCCGCAACCGTTCATCCTCCTCAGCTTTCGCCACAATAGACTGGGCAACCGCTGGCTCGACAGAACGCAAATCAACCGACGCACCACCGAGGAAGGGGTAGAAGGTAGCCATTTCCCCGATATCGTGCCCTGCAAGCTGCCGATGCTCGAAGAAAACGTGGACAGTCTCCCACAAGGTGTGGTAAAGGACCTCGATCAACTCCTGATGAATAAAGGGATCGTCTGAGGGAGCCTGGACAGCATAATCGGCCGTATCCGCATCACCGGGCAAGGCAAGGGTGAGCACTCCACGTGTCCGGAGGTCCTGAAGACACGAGTGGACAAGCGCGTCTCCAGTCGGCGGTCCAAACCCCATAGCCATGTCTGTTGGGTGAGCAACTGCTGTAGTCCATTCTGGAAACGCCAGACTCAGATCGAGTGCGGGCAAGGCACGCTTTCCAACAATCACTGGATGGATAAACTCGACGGAGACATGCTGGGCATCGGTGGCGTAGGGACCCCGGCCGAAAGCGAGCAAGCGCCCCCCTTCTAAAAATCGCTCGGCCATCCGTCGACAGATGGTGGCCAGCCGTGGCGCTTCGCCGGGGAAAAATGCTTGTGAACAGGCATTGCGCGCGCTGAACCGCTGTTGGACAAAGGAGGTCAGCGTCGTGCTCATCGCGATGACTCCCTCTGGTGGCACACCTCATTAACAGATGCGTGGCAAAGGATCACCGACGAGCATGTCGATCACTCGTTGGCCGCCATACTGGGTAGTCACGATGACGACCCCGGCAGGTTCCTCGCAAACCTCGCCGATACACGCGGCAAGTTCACCACCTGGCATCTGCCGCAATGCGGTGAGGGCAGCATCGGCCCAGGCTGGATGAACGACAGCCAGCAGTTGTCCCTCGTTGGCGATATAGAGCGGGTCGAGCCCCAACAACTCACAGGCCCCGCGGACTGCATCGCGGATCGGGATAGCTTCCTCGGTCAAGATGATCGCGACATGGGCATCCCGGGCCAGCTCATTGAGAGCGGTTGCCACTCCTCCGCGGGTGGGATCCCGCATCCAGTGGAGCCCCGGGCCGGCGACCTCGAGCAACGCCTCGACGAACGGTGTGAGTGGCCGCGTATCCGACACGAGGTCAGCCTCCAGATCAAGTTCTCCCCGTGCTAAGAGTACGGTGATCCCGTGATCGCCGATCGGTCCACTGACCAGGATCCGATCTCCCGGGCGGACACGGTGGGCACCCAGCTCAGCGCGTGGGTCAACAATCCCGATTCCTGTGGTCACAATGTAGAGCCCGTCAGCCTTGCCATGTTCAACAACCTTCGTGTCGCCGGCGATGATGGCTACCCCAGCCCGCCGGGCGGCGTGAGCTAGCGCTTCTGTTTCAGCCCGAAGCACCTCGCTGGGCAGTCCTGCTTCGACGATAAAAGCAGCCGAGAGACCGACAGGTCGCGCGCCACTCACTGCCAAATCGTTGACCGTACCGTTGATTGCTAGTTCGCCAATTGAGCCACCGGGAAAGCGTAGCGGTTTAACGACAAAGGCGTCGGTTGTCACGGCAAGACGCAACCCATTGATCGGGAGAATTGCGGCATCGTCGAGGTGAGCCAGCACAGGATTGGTAAGCAGCGGGAGGAACAGGCCCTCAATGAGCCGACGTGAGGCCTTGCCACCAGCTCCATGCACGAGCTCAATTACTGCATCCCGAAAGGTTGGGTGCACTGGCGTCTCACGCATTACTCGCTCCTCCCAGCGACAGTTAAGCGGTGGACATAGTGGTAGTAGGCTGCACAGGCACCCTCATTTGAGACCATCAGAGCACCGATCGGATGTTCTGGTGTACACTCGCGTCCAAAGAGTTTGCACTGTGGCGGTTTCAGTACACCCTTCAGCACCTCACCGCACTGTGCTGCTTTGGGATCGGTAACACGCACACCTGGGATCTCAAACCGCCGCTCAGCATCCCAATCAGCGTACGCCTCGGAGATCTTGAGCGCTGACTGTGAAATGAATCCCAGACCACGCCACTCAAAGTACGGTCGAAGTTCGAAGACTTCCGCCATCGCCGCCAGGGCCGCACGATTCCCGTTCCAGGGCACAACACGACTGTACTGATTTTCCACTTCCGCACGCCCTTCAGCCATCTGGCGGAGAATCATGAGAATCGACTGGAGAATATCGAGAGGTTCAAAACCGGAAACGACAAGTGGCTTCCCATAGTCGCGTGCTACGAACAGATACGGTCGGCAGCCGATCACCGTCGAGACGTGCCCTGGTCCGATGAAACCATCCAGGCGCATGTCGGGCGAGTCGAGAATAGCACGGATGGCTGGCACAATCAGGACATGGTTACAGAACACCGAAAAGTTGCGAATACCAAGGGCTTTGGCCTTGAGCAGTGTCAGTGCAGTCGAGGGCGCGGTTGTCTCAAAGCCGATGGCAAAGAAGACCACCTGCTTGTCGGGGTGGGTCTGAGCCAGCTTGAGGGCATCGAGCGGCGAATACACCATGCGGATATCAGCACCCCGTGCGCGGTATTCAAGTGGCGTCCCGCGGCGACCAGGCACCCGCATCATGTCCCCAAACGCAGTGAAGATCACGTGTGGCTGTTCGGCCAGGGCAAGACCATCATCGATGCGTCCCATCGGCAAAACACAGACGGGGCAGCCCGGACCATGAACGAGTTCGAGGTTGGGTGGCAGCAACTCAACGAGTCCGTGTCGGTAGATCGCATGCGTGTGCCCACCACAGACCTCCATGATCCGATAGTGGCGATCGGGGTTAGTCAGACGAGCGATCTCTGCCGCCACTGCACGGATCAGTCGCGGATCACGCAGCTCATCGACATAACGCATCTCCTACCCTCCTTGGATGCGCGCTAACGCGATTCCAAGATGAACCAGGAGGATGTCGCCTGGGCGCACGTTGTCCACAAAGTCGAGGACGACAGAGATCTGCTGTCCGTAACGATCCTCACAGAGCGCCTCGTTCCCTTGGATCTCTTTCACCAGCACCGGGATAGCGAGGTCACCGCAGGTCACACATCCGTCGTGGTCCAACGTACAGCTCCCGTAGAGAGCCAGTTGTGGGTGAACCTCAGTCGGACACATCAAAGAGATACCCCCGTACTTCTTCCATGGCCTGTTCATCCTCGCCAAGCGCTTCCAACAGACGAAGTTGCGCAAGAGCCTCTTGCTCACTCACCTTGCTCAACGCGAATCCAACATGAATTAAGATCCAATCCCCCTCGGTCAAGTCTTCGTCCCAGACCAGATCGACGTTGACTCGGCGCCGGACACCGAGAACATCGACCACCGCAAGGTGTGTCTCTGGTTCAAGTGCGACAATCTGACCGGGGATGGCAAGGCACATCGGTCAACTCCTTTAGTCGTGGTCCAAGTGTTCCAGCGGCTATCAACTGGCCTGGACACGGTCGCTGCTCCCAGGCCGCCCGGTTGGATGCAGCGTACGGAGCCAGTCTAGCCAGCTCCCGAGTCCTTCTCCAGTGCGTGCTGAGAGGGTTAGGATCGGAACTCTGGGATTAACACGACGCACCGCAACGACGAACCGCTGTTCATCAAAGGCGAGGGGGTGGAGAAGATCGCTCTTGGCGAGAAGAACAAGGTCGGCTCGGTACAGTATGGGAGGGTACTTCTCGGGCTTGTCTTCCCCCTCGGTCACTGCAAACAACACGACTCGAGCCCTCTCTCCAAGATCGAAGTTGGCTGGGCAGACAAGATTCCCCACGTTCTCAATGAAGAGGTAGCGGAGTTGTGACAATTCCCAGTCAGCGATCGCTTCTTCCACCATCGCCGCCTCGAGATGACAGAGGGTGCCTGTCGTGATCTGACGCACCCAGGGGGTCACGGTCCGGAGCCGTTGCGCATCATTATCAGTGGCAAGATCCCCAATGACGACACCCGCAGGCTCCGGCGAGAGCGCAGCGAGCGTGGCGCTGAGGAGTGTCGTCTTCCCAGCGCCAGGACTGGACATCAGATTGACCACCACCACGCCGGCGGCGGCAAACCGACGCCGTAGTTCTGCGGCGCGGGCGTCGTTGCGCTCAGTCAGTCGTTGTTCGAACGTCACTTGCTTGTTCATTCTCGATGACCTCCGCTGCGACGAGATCGAGCTCGTCGCCTTCCACAAGATCCAGCACGGGGGCACTACACTGCGGACAGACCTCGGGAAGAGCCACTAGGCAAGACAGGCGGATATCCTCACCGTCTTCCGCCGGGTCGGCAAGCGCCTGCTCATGGCCACAGATGTGGCAACGGACCTTGAGCGAGGTGTGCTCGATCTCTAGTCGAGCACCTTCGGCGAGGGTGCCCAGCGCCGCGACCTCAAAGGCAGCGCGAAGCGCTGACTCGACCACTCCAGCAAGGGGCCCAAGACGCAGATAGACTGCCGTAATCCGTGTCTTTGGGCGCTCGCGAAACCGCTCGGCGAGTGTTTCAACGAGGCTTGACGCGATCGCAAGCTCGTGCATGCGTCCGTGCCTCCTGCGCCACAGATTCACCGACGTGGGAGGAGTAGACGGGTGAGTGCATCCCTCGCGAGATCTCCAGCCAAACCAAGCAGCTAGCTCCGCTGTCCCAGTCGCTGTGAGGCGAGTGTGAGCGCAGCACCAGAAACCTCTCGGATCGCGCTCGACTGTGCGATAACTCGCAGTGAAGCCAAGGCCCGCTTCAACCCCTGGTGTCCCTGTCGCGTGCCAAGCAAGTAACCAACGAGAAAGGCTGCCACGATACCCATGGTCACCCCCCCAACGAGAAACACCGCTGTAACTCTACATCTCCCGAATACGGAGATACCGGGCGAGATCCGGTAGTCACTGGACGACCAGCGCAGCAAGGGCAACGAGGACTAGCCATCTCAGGAGTCGGCCAAACATGACACACCCCCTTTCTCTTCACACTGGAACCACTCTCTCACTTGCTCAAGCACGAGCTCAGTAGCCCGCTCGACGGCAGCAGCAACGACGTGTGTCAACCCGATTCCCTCATCGAGTGAGGCTGGTTCGCAGCCAATAATCCGAACGTACTTGGGTGGATGCTCCATCGTCGTCAACAGGGAGAGAACGCTCTCTGGTCGTGCGGCGTGTGGATCGAGAGTTGGCGAAGGCTCCTCAGAAAGCTCCGGCTCAATCACATAGAGCGTCCCTGGTGTCCCTCCGCGGCAGACCGTATCGACAAGGATGAGGGCATCATAGCCATTCATCAGCTCGAATGCAAGATGGACACTACTGACACCAAAATCAACAAGTGTCGTCCCTACTGGGATTGGTTGTTGACTTAGGGCGCGGAGCACAGCACTGCCGAATCCATCGTCACTCAAGAAGATGTTCCCCACCCCGGCAACCAACACCTGCATTACTGCATCTCCTCATCCAGCGGTTCGACTTCCTCGGGCTGGAAGTACCAGAATCGCCCCCATTGACGTAATAGATCTGCATCTGGGTCATCAGTGAGGGTCACCCCCAGATAGGTGACACCATCCAGATCGGTGCGGACTTCCTCGATAACGGCTACTCGCCCAGCCAGCCACAGATCATGAATATCGGCCCGCCCAGGTTGTGGCCGCAGAACCACGCGATGTCCAGGACGCAAAACCCTTTGCGGCACTGGTGGGTGAGGTTTCCAGGAACGGATAGCCCCGTGGAGGCGGAGGAGTACATCGGGAGGCAACGCCTCCAGTTCGTTCAGCAATGCTGCAACACGTGGATCCGTCGCTTTGGCTTCTTGCTTCTCTTCATCGGTCAAGGGTAGAGTGCGGAGAATAAGCAATTCATCGATTTCCGTCCCATCATACAGGGGGCACGGACTCTCCGGTGCTACCTGGGGATAGTCCTCCAGGATAATGGGAGCGGCCAGTAAAAGATTCCGCTCACCTGGTTCACCGACCAGCACTGGCCAGAGGCCTCGCTGGGTTAGAGGGGGAAGATTTCGCTCGTCACCCTCGGGCGCAAGAGCGGAAAGGAAAGCGCCGCCAGCTATTCCCAGCAGGACATGCAACCCGACAAAGGCGAAGAGGATTGCTGCGCGATGAACTATCCGACCGTAGTAACGCCCGCACCGAGCATACTACGTGAACACCTTACTGAAAGCGGAGCACCGTGACACAACTTTTTTCTACATTCTGCTGGCAGCCTTTGCAGCGGCTTGGCGGGCAGGGGCAATCCATCTGTGGTACTCAGCGGCCGGTGGCGGACGGGGGTGATCATAAGCTGGCGCATAAGTGTTGTTATGCGCAATTGTTTTGCGATCCGCATCACGACGCCAATCTTCTCAATCATTTCAACCCCATGGTCACATTTTGGTCACCCTGCTTTCCGTTCAGGCGCTGGGCAAAGCGCTCCGCCACCTCCCGCTCATTCACCGGCAACACATGCGCATACACATCCAGCGTCGTGCGACTGGAGGCATGTCCCAGCCGATGCTGCACCACATGCGGCGGAACTCCATCCAACAACAACACCGTCGCATGCGTATGCCGGAGCGTATGCGGTGTGGCTGGGGGAAGCCCCAACCGTCGGACATACCGCGCCATCGCCGCTTGCACAGTGCGTGGCGCAATCGGCCGACCATCACCACGGTCAAAAACCAGCCCATGCTCTTGCCAAGCACTCCCCAAAGCAGCGCGCCGTCTGGCCTGCTCTGCCTGATGCTCCGCCAACACCGCAACCGTGCTCCGATCAAGCGCAACCCGACGTCGCCCCGCCTGACTCTTGGACACCTGGACAAAGAGCCGGGCCATATCCAAACTGACATCGTCCCAGCGCAAGGCCAACGCTTCACTCAGCCGCAATCCGGTATAGGCTAACGTCCAAAACAGTGGGAACAGCCAATGGTGCCGCACCGCAGTCAGGAAGGTGGTCAGCTCCTCAGGCGTCCAGATCGTTGGGGTCTTGGGGGATCGCTCCCGCCGCCCCGGTGTCAACCCTTCGGCGACATTGCGAGCAAGTAACCCCTCACGGACGGCTAAGGTGAGCGCGCCAGAGATGACTGCTTGCACCTGCTGCGCATAGCTGGTCTCCCGCACACGGTTGTACAGCTCCTGGATGTGCCAGCCGGTGAGTTTGCCGAGCGGAACCTGACCGAGCTGGGGTGCAATGAGGCGACGGACCACCAACGCATAGGCGGCCCGGGTGCGTGGTGCAAGATCGGCGGTGTCAAGGTAATGGGTCAAATAGGATGCCAGCGGGATCTTGGCCGGTTCGGTGTACCCACCACTGGCAAGTGCTGCTTTGAGTTGAGCAACCTTCGCCTCCAACTCCCGCTTGGTCTTGGCTGTCACACGCTTCTGTCGACGCTTTCCCGTCCGAGGGTCGATGTAGCTCACCCGTGTGGAATACGAACCACTGCGGCGTTCAGCTTTCATCAGCCTTCTCCTTCATATTCCCTTCGAGTCCAACCGCTTGGCGGTATTCCAAGATCTGCGCCGGATCAAGATTGAGCGCTGCTGCTATCCGCACCCAGGTCTGAGGGGAACCGTGGGAGCGTCCATGCTCGATATTGCTAATGACTCGTGGGGCGACACCGGCTTTGCGGGCCAATTCTCGAAGCCCCATCCCGTTCCGATACCGCCAGTCCCGGAGTGTCCGGATCTCCCGCATGGTCCTCTCACCCATCACCAGTGTAACACAACAGCACAAACGTACACCATAATGATACGGATACGAGCAAAGAGGAATGGTTAGGAACGTAAGAAGACGACAGCCTCACATGGTGCAACCGAGCGGAAAACACTCACCAAACTCACCAAACTCACCTCACCGGGCTGCTCACCGGATTCGGGTCAGTGACCACCCCACCCTGTCTCGACCCTCGTTTTTCTGAACGACCAAGGAAAACTCACCAAACTCACCAAACTCACCTCCCGGGGTGACTGGTGGTCGAGTGGTGGGTGATGACGTTCCGCTCACCCTCGTTTTTTTCGGATCAACCGGAAGAAAAACCCACAGAACCCACGTCCAGACTGGTAGCCTGGTTGACGACACCCGCTCACCCGTGTTTTTCAAGCGAGCGGTGAAAACTCACAAAACTCACAAAACTCACCAAACTCACCAAACCCACCTCACCGGACACACTGGGACGGGATGGTTGACTTTGCTGGTGTGAGGCTGGTTGTGGTCAGGACGCGTGCTCCAGGTCCTCTTCATCCGGCCGGTACGAGAATCAACCAACAACACGTGAACCTGTCACAGATTCATCATACGACTTGCGAGGAGAAATCAAAGTATTGGTAGGTGAACAATTTCGCCACAATCCGTCCGTGCCCTCCCGTGCCGCTCCCCCACGCGCCCCAAGGAACCTTCCCCGCCTGTTTCCAGGTGGTGTCTGTCCACTCCGCCGTACAACCTGGTTACATGAGCGGTTACATGAGTTACATCTTCCCAACGGAACATGTAACCGGGCGGGGTTGAAAGATCCCACAACCGATGCGGCTACTTTCGAGTAGGTTACACGAGTTACATGAGTTACATGTTTTGAGAGGAGATACCCCCAAAAACGTGGTGCGCCTCTTCAGCGGCCGGCAGCATCAGACCCTCTCCGTTCACCCTGGTGTTCCCGACCAGTCCCGGCAGACCGTTACTTCGACCTCCACCGGCACCCGTCGGAGAAACGTCTGCATCCCCCGCGTCATGCATTTCACAACCCACGCCCGCACATCCTCCGCCTGATCGCGGTCACACTCCACAACCAGCTCATCATGCACTGCTAACACCGGCACCGCACCTGGACACCGCTCCTGGGTCTCCCACAGCAACGCCAAGGCCAATTTCAAGCCATCCGCTCCCGTGCCCTGCACTGGGGTGTTCAGTTTATCGGTGTACCGTTCAACCATCCGACGGCGCCCGGCAAGTGTCCGCACCTCGACCGTCCCATCGGGTTGGCTCCGGTGCCAGCGGCGTAGTCCAGGATATGCCGCAAAGAACCGCTCACGGAGTGCCTTAGCCTGCTCCTCATCAAGCGCAAGACTTGCCCGGAGTGTCTGTGCAAAGGTTGCTGCGCCCATCCCATACAGAAGACCGAAGTTCAGCGCTTTTGCCAGTTGACGGTCGTCGTCCGTCACTGCATCGAGCGACTTCCCCAACACACGGCTTGCAGTCAAGGCGTGAATATCGGCGCCTTGGGCAAATGCGGCAATCAAGCGTTGATCTCCGGAAATTTCCGCTGCGATCCGAAGCTCAATTTGCGAGTAGTCCGCCTTAATCAACACACGACCGGCGGGTGGACGGAAACATGCTCGATATCGAGGATCACGGGGGATGGTTTGCAACGCCGGTTTATCGCAGGTCATCCGGCCTGTTGCCGTTCCGATTTGCCGCCAATCTCCATGCACACGCCCGGTACGCCGATGAACAAAACGCAACCATTCCAGCCCATAGTTCCCACACCGTTTACTCGCCTCACGATAGGCAAGCAAGAGAGCCACCAGCGGGTGTTGGCTGTGCGCCCGCAAGGTTTCTTCACACGTATCCGGAAGGGCAAGGCCCGCCTGCCGGAGCAGTTCCAGCACTTGCTTGGGAGAATCCCAGTTGACTGTACGGCCAAAAAGCGTCGGTGATCCGAGGAGGTCGGTTGCTGTGCGGGTGAGTTCCTCGGCGAGGTGCAGCTTCTCCCCATAAGCAGCATCAGCCACAGCACGCCAGGCGTCACGATCAAATGGGGCTCCGGCAAGGCGGAGCCAGACCACGGCCGGCAGTGCTCGAAATTCGATCGCAGCAACCTGCTCCAGCCCCGCCTGTTTGAGGGCGCTGGTGAAGTGGTTGTAGAGCGGCACCAGGACGTGCGCATCCATGGCCGCATATTCGAGGAGCGTTGGTGAGAGCGCCCTGCTCCAATCCGCTTGCTGGTGCGTCTTGTCGAGGGTGATCCCAAGAAGGTTTGTGGTCAAATCAGCGAGCGCAGGCATTCGCGGAGCCGCCTCCATCAGCTGAGCGGCCAGTCCCGTATCAAAAAACTTCTGGTGAGTCGGGAGGCTTATCCCGGCCTGCTTCAGGAAGGCAAGGTCAAAGGCGAGGTTATGACCAACAATCACCGGGGTTTGGGCTGTTGTGAAGAGCGGTTGGAGGAGCCGTGGGTCAACAGCAAAGCAGTCGACGACAAAGACCGGTTCACCTGGAGCTGCAAGTTGCACTAAGCGCAGTTGTGCGGTGAATGGGTCAAGTCCGGTCGTTTCACAATCCAGCCCGACGACTGCTGCCGAGAGGAGTCGTGGGAGGATGCTGGTGAGTGCACTTGGTTCCGTAATGAGGTGAAACGCCGGCACCTCACTGCCTCGCACCTGAATGTGGTGCGTTTCGGTTGTTTGTCCTGATGGGTGGGGTACCCCATCGTCCTTGCTTTTCTGGTCGAGCGCTCCGGTTCTCCCCTGCGCGTGCTCCAGCAACGGTTCAGCAGCACCATCCTTAGGGGAATATCTCCTCCAAAAACGTGTAACTTGTGTAACTCGTGTAACCTGCTCGAAAGTAGTCCCATCGGATTCAGGATTTTGTGGGCTCTTCCGGTTACATGTTCCACTCAAAACATGTAACCGTTCATGTAACCCGGGGAACTCGAGCGGGCGGTGGGGGCACCCCACACCGTCATTGGGCGGCGTGGGGACCTCGTGGTAGCCGTTCGCGGTTACACATTCGGTTACATGTTCACCCCCCGAACATGTAACCATCATGCCCTCAATTTCCGCGTCGTCATGCGGGTGGTTACATGAGTTACATAGGTTACACGTTTTGGAGGTAGAGATCCCTTGAGTGTTTGTCGCCGACCCGAACAGCTCGGCTGCAAGCTGGAGGTAGGCTGCGCCGAGCGTCGCTGGCGTCTTGGGGCGCTCAGGCTGTGCCATGGTTAGGCTCCTTCCGTGTGGTCTCGTGTCCACTGGCGCTCGACAGCGACGCGGTTGAGTGCCCAAACTCGATGGGTTCGACCTTCGACTTTCAACACGCCAGAGCGTGTCGGACCGTTGGTGGGGATCAAAAATCCGTCCCGCTCAAGCTCCTCCAGCAGTCGCCGCGTCGAAATTGCAAACACCTCGCCGCTCTCGCGCAGGAGCCGACCGACCAGCGCGCGGGTGGTGGTCGGGACAAGATACAGCCCGTCCTTGTCGGCCCAGCCTATACGCTCCCCCCGCGGGGCCAGCGTC
>CALIMB010000033.1 GCA_938028665.1 uncultured Thermomicrobium sp.
CCCGGTAGGTCAGCGCTAAAGAAGGCTGTGCCGTGTGTCAAGAGAACCTGTGTGGTGAAAATCGTGCTGTACCGTGATTTGGGTACGGTCTTCATCGACTTTCTGTGCTAGCCGGCAACGGCGAAGCATAACGCTGCTGAAGTAGGCCACGTGAGCCCGAATCGCTCGCCGCCGCAACGTGGTCCTTTGCATCCAGAGCTGGCGATCGATCCGGCCAGCAACGCGGATGACGAGACCCGGAAGCGGTTGTAATGGTAACGGTGCCTTGGGCTTGGCGATGTGCAGCTCAACCGGAGTTGGACAGAGCTGCAAGCAGGTGAGGATCTCTCTCAATGGCGCTTTGGGCATGGTCCTGAGCCAACGCTGAGCTGGCTTGCGGCTGCTCGATCAAGTATCCAGAGAACGTCCCCCTGCACCCTTGCAAGGAGATGTGCAGGGATCTCCATTGGGGCAAGTGTATCCTCGAGAGCCCGTCGGATGGTTTGGGCCTTCTCAGATCCGGTCACGAGAACCATGATGGAACGAGCAGCCTGCAATAGTACAGGTGTCATGGTAATGCGTGTCGCAGAAAGTTGCGGTACCGGATTGGCAACAACAAGTCGCCGCATTTCTTCGAGAGCGGGAGTATGGGGAAACAGCGATGCAATGTGGCCGTCCTGACCCATCCCCAGGAGTATAAGATCGAAGTGGGGAACCTCATCCTCTGACATCTCAAAGACAGCGCGTATCGTTGCCTCGTAAGCAGCAGCAGCCTCTTCTGGCTCCAGTTCCGTCAGAACTCGATGGATGTGGTCAGGCGGCACGGGGAGAGTTGCAAGGAGAGTTTCCGCTGCTAATCGATAGTTACTCTCCTCATGCTCTGGAGGAACCATTCGCTCGTCACCCCAGAACCACTCGACATGTTCCCAGGCTACTGCATCGCGGTACGGAGGGTGTGCTAGGAGTTCATAGAGTAGTCGGGGGGTACGGCCACCAGCAAGTGCGATGCTTGCCCAACCTCGCTCTCGGATTGCTGCGGCCAACGTGGCAGTAAGGAGAGACGCAGCTCGTTCCGCGGCGCACCGCTCATCGCGGAGGATTTCGAGGCGGCAGGTCATCTCGTTCATGCTCCTTGAGTCGTTCCAGCTTGCGATACTCCACCGCCAGTCCTGTTGCTTCATCAAGGGCATGCTCATACAGCCAGTCAGGTGCAACTTCTTGCAACTCGTTCAGGAGGAGACGCTGCAAATCGAGGAGATGGTGGTGGAAAGCATGTTCTAAGACACAGTGATTTCGGTCGTGAACACGCAGTCGTAAGGTGGCTCGACCGCGTCCGCTCAGGTCGATGGAGAAGGAGGCGGTTTCAGCGTTGTGCTCGGCGGCAAAGCGAATACGGAGCAATTGTCCATGAAACAGCTCCTCGCTCGGCTCGGGTGCGATCGTCCAGCGGAGACGTCGGTTCCCAGAGGCAGTGAGATCCAGGTGTAAACCGTTGTCAAGAAGTTCCAAAGAGGCGAGACGCCAGCCAAGGCGACTCGCCATCCAGCCTAGGTAGAGAAGAGCTTGTGTGGGGTTGGGTGTGGAATGCTGGGGGAGATATCCGTAGCGGAGGTCCACACGAGTGATAGCCTCAAGAGCCCAACGGCAGTGGGGAATCTCGAACATCCGGGCAGTCGTTTCCAGCCAGGGGCCGAGACGTCCCCAATTGAGGTCAGAGACTGCGGTGCTGCGTGTCACCTGTTGGACAAGACGGCGCGTTGCGATGATATCAGCGATCGGATGATGGCTTTCCAGCGAGTCGAAGATGAGGCGATCAACAGTACGGGCGACGGCGACGAAGCGCCGATCATGACAGGGCAGGGGTCCCAACCACCAGAGGAAGGCCGGAAGATCGGGAAGTGCCAGGGGGATCAGGAGGCTGGGAAGGAGTTCCAGCCCATCACTTGGGAGGGTTATCGTGATCTGCTCGTAACAGGGAGCGTACCGCTCAGCGATCCCAAGATTGCATTGGATGCTGACTTGTGGCTCGTCCAGTCGTTCTTGTCGAGTCGCCACAAGGAGGACCACACGAGAAGGATGATGCATTGAGAGTCGACTGATGAGGTCACGGGCAGTCTCAGCCCGAGAGGTATCCGGGGCATAGACGAAGAGAGTGAGAACACTCGTCCGACTGAGGGCCAGCTCGTGACGGCGATCGGGCATCGCGGCAGACTGCCAAAGACGCGCCAGCTCGCGCTCAATAACTTCGATGTCAAAGGGGAGTGCTGATGGCAGCGAGCTCACAGCATACCTCCGGTCCGCGTCGCGCTCATGGGCGACGCCAGCGTCGTCCGTCGCGAGCGATGAACTGTTCTGCCTCTGGTGGTCCCCACGTCCCGGCATCGTAGTTGGGGAACTCTGGTGGGGGTGATTCGGCCCAGCCGCGGAGGATCTGGGTAATTGGAACCCATGCTGCTTCAGTCTCATCACGGCGCGTGAAGAGGGTTGAATCACCAAGCATGCAGTCCAGCAGGAGTCGTTCGTAGGCGTCGGGAGACTGCACCAGGAACGAGGTTCCGTAGAGGAAGCCCATGGTTACGGTGCGTAGGCGAATGCGTGGTCCTGGTAGCTTGGCGGCGATGTTCAAGGATACTCCTTCATCCGGCTGAATGCGGATAACAAGCCAGTTCGGATCGACACCAGCTGTAGCCATCCCCTTGAAGAGGGGGTGTGGCACCCGCTTGAACTGAATGGCGATCTCGGTCACGCGCCGTGGGAGACGCTTACCGGTCCGCAGGTAGAAGGGCACATCGGCCCAGCGCCAGTTGTCGATAAAGAGTTTCAAGGCGACATATGTCTCGGTAAGGGAATTTGGCGCGACGCGTGGTTCCTCGCGGTACCCGGAAACCGGTCGGCCGCCGATAAAGCCGGGACCGTACTGCCCACGAACGGTGAGCTCGTGAACGTCTTCCGGGCGGATCGGTCGGAGAGCGCGCAGCGCCTTGACTTTCTCATCTCGCACGGGGTCGGCCTCAAAGGCGATCGGGGGTTCCATAGCAATGACACTCAGAAGCTGAAGCAAGTGGTTCTGGACCATATCGCGCAGTGCCCCGGCGCGGTCGTAGTAGCCACCGCGGCCCTCGATCCCGATCGTCTCAGCGACCGTGATCTGCACGTGATCGATGTAATTGCGATTCCAAATTGGCTCAAAGATGCCATTAGCGAAGCGGAGTGCAAGAATATTTTGCACGGTTTCCTTACCCAAATAATGGTCAATCCGGTAGAGTTGTTCCTCACGGAAGTATCGGAGAAGGTGGTTGTTGAGTGTGATCGCGCTCTCGAGGTCATGGCCGAAGGGCTTTTCGACAATCAACCGAACCCAGCTTCCTGACCGGCTTGGTTGGGCTAGGTTGCTTTCCCCAAGGAATTGTGTGATCGTCTCGTAGGCGTCGGGCGGGGTTGCGAGGTAGAAAATGCGGTTTCCAGCAGTGGCCCGCTCCCGATCGATCCGCTCCAGGACCTCTCCGAGTTTCGGGTAGGCCGAACCATCCGTGAAATCGGCAGTGAAATAGAAGAGGCCTTGGGCGAACGTGTCCCACACATCCGGGTCGATCGGTTGTCGCCGCGAGAACCGCTCGACTGCTGCGCGCATTTCTTGGCGAAACTCGTCGTCGGTCAGCGAGCGGCGGGCATACCCGACAATACTAAACCCCGGCGGTAAGAGGCCATCATAGGCCAGGTTGTACAGTGCCGGAATTAACTTCCGACGGGTGAGGTCACCCGATGCACCGAAGATGACCATGATGCAGGGGTCGGGTAATCGTTCGAAACGGAGGCCCTCGCGGAGTGGATTTTGCAGTGTCGCTGTAGTCATGGGCTTGCTCCAGTCGTTTTGTGTTCAGCGGTCTTGACCGCGTGCCCCCCGAATTCGCGACGTAAAGCGGCAACGACTTTGGCGGCGAACGAATCTTCCTGACGTGATCGGAAGCGCAACTGTAGCGAGAGTGTAATCACCGGTGCCGGCACATCTTCCTCAATAGCAGTCAAAACAGTCCAGCGACCCTCTCCAGAATCTTCGACATACCCGCGGATCGTCGAGAGTTGAGGGTCGTGGCGGAAGGCGCGCTCGGCTAACTCGAGAAGCCAGGAGCGAATGACGCTTCCGCGATTCCAGAGGGCAGCAAGTTCGGCCAAGTCGTAGCGATATGGCGAGTGCTCCAGAATCTCAAACCCCTCGGCATATGCCTGCATCAGTCCATACTCGATACCATTATGGACCATCTTAGCGAAGTGCCCCGCCCCAGCAGGCCCGAGATACCGGTAGCCGTTCTCTGGGGCGAGCGTTGCCAGTACCGGTTCAAGGTAGCGAAAGGCTGACTCATCTCCTCCAACCATCAGGCAGTAGCCATACTCCAGGCCCCAAATGCCTCCACTGGTACCCACATCGAGGAAACGGATACCGCGATCTTGCAGAAACTGTGAACGCCGGACAGAGTCTTTCCAATAGGCGTTTCCGCCGTCAACAAGAATGTCGCCAGGGTCCAATAGATTGGCAAAATGTTGGAGCATATGCTCTGTCACTTCCCCCGCAGGAAGCATCAGCCAGACGACGCGCGGTGAAGAAAGGGCGCGAACTGTGTCTTCTGCCGAATACGCCCCAACAGCTCCTTCACGCTCAAGAAGTTGGATCGGCTCGGGGCTGCGATTGTGAACCACAACACGATGGCCTCCGCGTAACAAGCGTCGGGCCATGTTGCTGCCCATGCGGCCCAAGCCGACAATCGCCAGTTCCATCGTTGGTTCCTCCATTTGCTCCTTAATGCGGCACGGTAACCACGAGCTGCTGCTCTAAATGCTCCAGCGCGACCACCGTGTCTCCCCGCAGTGTGATCTGGAGGACGGGACGTCGCCGTGCCAGCAATGCCTCGAAGTCTCCGTCGGCTTGTGCGAAGAAGAGCGTGCGGAACGTGTATGGCCGATCCGGAATCGGTGCATCAGTGCCCGGTTCGGCTACCAGTTGCAAGAACACACCGGTCTCTGGTCCACCCTTATAGAGTTGGCCGATCGAATGCAAGTAACGTGGGCCAATACCGAGCGTCGTGGCGATCCGGAATCGCTCAGCCAAAAGCTGCCGAATTGCATTCAACCGCTCAAGGACATGGGGTGTTGGATCAACGAAGGCAAGCAACGCAAGATAACTTGAGCTCCTGATATGGGCAAAAAGCTCACGGAGCGCTCCACGGAGATCGGATGCGCTGGTGCCAGTCAGAGCGAGCGGCCCATCAACAAGCGAAACGGGTGGCCGGACGAGCTCGCCGGTGCGGCAATAGCCGTCCAAGAGTGCGGAGGTGCGCTCCTTGGTGGCGCGAACATCAGGTTCGTCGAAGGGATCGACCCCCAGTACCCGTCCTGCGATTGCCGTCGCAAACTCCCAGCGCAGCATCTCTGAGCCGAGTTCCCAGAGGTTCCAGAGTTGGGTGCGCAAAACAGGATGCCCGAGAGTCTCCGCCGCCTTCAAGAGTGCCTCGACCGGTTGATACGGTTGAAGAGCGAGATCGATCCCAATCAACACGCGGTCGGTTCCGTAGTGTTCGGGAGCCAGGTGCGGCTCATGCACGATGGGGACAAGTCCCGTTCCCTGCTTGCCCGTACTTTCAGCCAGAAGTTGCTCAAGCCAGTCACCGAACGGTGCAACGGCCGGCTCAAGTAGGAAAGTCACCTTGTCACGTCCGAGCTGGGCTAGCGTCGCGAGCGCGGCGCCCAGCCACAAGCCGGGATTGTCAACGTTTGAGCGTTTCAGGCGTTCAACCATGGCCGGCAGACGATCCAAGAGTGCCTCAATGGGGAGGCCGATGACTGCTGCGGGAACGAGTCCAAAGAAGGACAGCGCGCTGTAACGGCCGCCGATGTCGGGGAAATTCAGGAAGATCCGCCAGACATTGTGGCTACGGCCCCATGCTTCGAGCGGTGTGCCGGGGTCAGTGATGACGATCACGTGTTGTCCAGCACGGTCACCCAGTTCGTGTTCGAGTTCATTGAACCAGTAGGCTGCCAGACTCGCTGTCTCGATCGTCGTGCCGGACTTTGAACTTACGATGAGAAGGGTGCGGGTGAGATCGAGCTGAGTACGATACCGCGTGATCGTATCTGGATGGGTAGTGTCGAGGACAACCAATTCGGGATGCTCGACATCGTTACCGAGCACTCGTTGAAACACCTCTGGTGCGAGGCTACTTCCACCCATACCAAGTAGGAGTGCGTGCGAGAACTTGCGTGCCCGCACCGCTTCGCGCAGGGCAATGAGTTGTGGAAGATGGTCGCGCATGCGTTCGTGGATGGTCAACCAACCGAGACGCTGCTCGATTGCCCGCTGTCGATCAGGATCTTCAGACCACAGTCGCGCCTCGCGTTGCCAGACTCGCTCGACCGCGTCAGCCGCGAGGAGCTCGGCGATGGTCCGGTCGATATCTGGAGCGTAAACGCCGAGCGAACTGCCGCGGCGCTCGCTAGCAAGGAGAAGGCTGCGGCGCCGCTCAGCAATGCGGCGCAGCACGCTGTTATAGGACTCTTGGAAGAGGCGTACTCCTTCGCGCTGCAGGTGTGTCGTAACTTCCTCATAGGAAATGCCGAGTTCGGCAAGCTGCTGCAAAACTTGTTCGGCCTGGTTGATGCCCTCTTCCACGGTGTTCGGACGAGGCTGACCATGATCGCGATAGGCCTCCACCGTGACTGGTGCCATCGTCTGTACGGTATAAGGGCCGATGAGGTGTTCAACGTACATGACGTCGCTATAGGCGGGATTCTTGGTACTTGTGCTTGCCCACAGTGGACGCTGAATCTGAGCACCGTACTTCCGCAGTCGGGCGAATCGTTCACCCTCTAGGAAGACTCCCTTGAAGCGCTGGTAAGCAAGCTTGGCGTTGGCAATGGCAGCCTTTCCCTTGAGTGACTCAATGAGAGTGCGCTGCTCCGCATCTTGTGTGCCAGCAAGAAGCGCATCGAGTCGCTGGTCCACCTCGGTGTCGACGCGAGAGACAAAGAAACTCGCGACCGAAGCGATCCGGTCGACAGCCAGGCCTTGGGAGAGGCGTCGCTCGATACCGCAAAGATAGGCCTCCATAACCTGCTCATAGTTTTGTAGCGAAAAGAGAAGTGTGACGTTTACGTTGACGCCATCGGCGATCAACTGCTCGATCGCCGGGATTCCGGCTGGCGTGCCCGGCACCTTGATCATAGCGTTGGGTCGATCAATTTTGGCGAAGAGTCGCCGTGCTTCGGCGATCGTGCGTTCGGTGTCATCAGCCAGTGCTGGCGGGAGTTCGAGTGAGACGAAGCCGTCTTGTCCCCCAGAGGCTTCGTAGACGAGCAGAAGCAGATCGCAGGCCTTCTGGACATCGTGGACAGCAAGGTCTTCGAAGATTGTTTCGTCGGATAGTCCACGTGCCGCCAGCTCTGCGATCTCCTCGTCGTATTCGTGCGTGCTGCCGATCGCTTTGTCGAAGATCGTGGGGTTGGAGGTCACACCACGAAGACCGTCATCCTCGATGAGGCGTGCGAGTTCCCCAGAGGTGATCAAGGGACGACTCAGAAAGTCGAGCCAGAAGCTCTGCCCAAACGCTGCAAGTTGACGAAGCGGATTACTCATCTTGATACCCTCCGGATTCGGGTTATCCCGAACGGATCAGCCGGTGGGCCTAGACGGAACCGGCTCTCAATCTTATCGCACCGGGCTCGGTCTCTCCGGTCAGCATCAACAGCGAGGAAGAGCGGTGTGGGGAACAACCTCGACAACAGGGAGTTCTTCGGCATGAGCAAGCGCGAAGGCGATCTCAGCGTCATAGTCAAAGATCCGGAGAAGCCGGAGCAGTGGTCGCATCGGACGAGGCGGGCCGCAGCGGCGAGAGTACATTGCCATCTGCTCCATGAGGGCGCGGCGCTGTGCTGGATTGAGGACGACTTGGGCGCGTGCGCGCCAGCACTGGTGCCCATATCGCACGATGACCTCGGGGTTGGCCAGGATGTTGCGATACCAATCAGCGCGAATCCCAGACAGGCCGGCGAAGAGAATAAAGCGGTCGTCTACTCTCATGGCGCTGAGCGCAGTGCGCCGAGGTAGATTTGTCTTCCGGCCAATCGTGGTGAGTAGGACAACACAGCGCCAGGCAAGGAGGGAAGCAAGCGGACCACGATAGAGGTGGGCAGGCAGTTTGAGCAGTAGGCGTTGGAGCCCCCGTGGGCGGATGCGGACTAGCGTCGGCCGCTGCTCGGTCATCAGTTACCCCTTTCCGCCTCGTCCTGTGCGACCGTTTCAGTACGTATTGCTGATCCGAGGACAATAAGTTCGTCCACTGCTGCCGGATTCTCAAGGGCTGAGAGGTCGCCAAGATCGAGGCCAAGGTAGGCTGCACGCACAAGGCGCCGCATAATCTTGGCATTTCGGGTCCGAGGGAGATCACGGACAAAGTGGACACGTTGCGGTCGCAGCGGCTTCCCAAGGTCGCGTGCGATGAGCTCCTGGATTTCTCGCGCAAGTTGTTCACTTGGCTCGTAGCCGCGTCGCAGAATACAGAAGACAACAAGCGCTTGGCCTTTAACGGGATCAGGGATGCCGATCGCAGCGGCCTCTTGGACGGCTGGATGCGCAACCGCCACTGATTCCACTTCCGCTGGTCCCAAGCGTTTGCCTGCGATCTTGAGCGTATCGTCGGATCGACCCAGGATGTACCAAAAACCACTCTCGTCAAGAAGTGCCCAATCACCATGCACCCACAGGTTCGGCCAGCGTGACCAGTAGGTCGCTTTGTACCGGTCCGGGTCGCGCCAGAAGCCGGCCGTCATACCGACCCAAGGCTGACGAATCACAAGTTCACCAACTTGGCCACGGACTGAGCGACCGGACTCATCGACGATGTCGGCGGCCATCCCTGGTACCGGACCGGTGAAGGCACAGGGAGCCTGTGGCTCGATTGTGGTACAGCCAACGATGCCACCGCCGATTTCAGTACCACCGGAGTAATTGATGATGGGACGCAGCCGGCCGCCGACGGTCTCGAACAGCCACCACCAAGGAGTTGGGTTCCAGGGCTCGCCGGTCGAGCCGAAGACGCGCAAGCTGCTGAGGTCGTGCCACTTCTGGGGTGCTGCGTTGCGGGCCATGAGGGCGCGCACGACGGTTGGTGTCAGGCCGAGTACCGTGATTCGGTGCTGCGCGATCAGTTGCCACAGGCGGTCTCCTGTTGGCCAATCCGGTACTCCTTCGTAGAGAACAGCAGTTGCACCAAGCAGCAGAGTACCTTGGATAAGCCAGGGGCCCATCATCCAGCCGAGATCGGTGAGCCAGAGGACCCGATCATCGGTTTGAACGTCAAAGCAATAAGCGAGGTCATGTGCCGCCTTGATCGGAAAGCCCGCCTGGACATGGACAGTTCCCTTTGGACGGCCAGTGGTTCCTGAGGTGTAGATGAGCATGTACGGACTCGTCGCATCGGTCAGCGTTGGCGCTGTGCCCACCCTTACTCCTTCGAGTAGTTCGTGCCACCAGTGGTCACGGTTAGGCGACCAGGGGATCTCCGTACCAGTGCGCCGAACTACCAGGACGTGGCGTATAGTGGAGCAGTGGACCAGCGCGCGGTCGGCAATCTCCTTAAGCCGAACCAGCTGCCCGCGGCGGGGGAATGCGTCGGCTGTGACTAAGAGCGAGGCCTCGGCGTCCTGCAGGCGGGTGGCGACAGCTTCTGGGCCGAAACCAGAGAAGATTGGGACTGCGATTGCACCAAGCCAGCCAAGTGCGAGTGTGACCAAGGCGGTCTCCGGGAGCATCGGTAGGAAGATACCCACCCGATCACCGGCGGTCACGCCAAGTTCTGCCAAGACTGTTGCCACTCGTGGGACGAGGGACGATAGATCGCGATAGGTGACGACCGCGAGCGTACCATCATCCCCTTCCCAGAGGAGGGCCGGACGATCCGATTGACCCCAGCGGGTGATGAGATCGGCGACGTGGTTGTACTGAGCGTCGGGGAAAAAGGTTGCCCAGGGGAAACCACGCGACAGATCGAGTATGGTGCTTGGGGGGCGCTGCCAACGGATGCCGAGGTCGCGTACAGCCGCCTCCCAATACCAGGCTGGGTTTTCGGCTGCGCCGGCGCGGAGTTCGGCAAGAGTATGACAACCTGTATGCTCGAGGAAGCGACGCAGCCGGCTTCGCTCCAACTCCGAGGTGCTGGGTAGCCAGACGGGTCGGGTCATCGATCATCCTCCCATCGGATCGCTTCAACATTTTCATAGTAGGATCCTTTGCCCCGGATGACTAGTCGTGTGATCGTCGGGTACCTCTTGACAAACAAGAGAGCCATACCGTAGCCTGACGGCAGAGTCGCGGCTGGTGAGGATGGGTGTACACGTTATTCCGAAGATTGTCCGGTATTTTGGACACCGAGGGAGACGGAGCCACCCATCACCAGGACTCGAGGTCGGAGGGACGCGGTACGAGGAGGAGGTCGGAACCATGACCAGCAGTGCAGAGGGTCGGTGGCTGGGCGGAAAACTCTCGCGGCGGGCACTTGTTCGCCGGATGGTGCTTGGTGTGGCGGCGCCCGTCGTAGGTGGGCTGCTGGCAGCCTGTGCGGGTGGGCAGGCGACGCCAACAGCTGCGCCGCAGCCGACACCAACTGCTGCCCCGGCGCAGCAGCCGACACCGACAGCGGCAGCAGCGGTGACACCGGCAGCGGCAGGCACGCCGACGGCGACGCCGGTGGTGCTCAAGGGGACCAAGCTCAACATTCTTTTTGGGACGTTCTTCGTTCCCGAGACACAAGATCTAATGAAGCAGCAGCTGCAGGAGTTTGGCAAGGAAACTGGGGTCGAGGCGACGATCGACTTCATCAATTGGCCGGACTTGCAGCCGAAGATCAGTGCTGCGGTGCAGGCTGGCGCTGGTCCGGACATCGTCGGTATGTGGGATACCTGGCCATCGTTGTATAAGGAGGCACTCGTCGATGTCCAGGACATCGTGGAGAAGCGCATTAAGGGAGAGGGAGACTACTTCGATTGGGTGAAGAAGACGGTTCTTGTGGGTGATCAGTGGCTGAGCATTCCGATTGGTGCGCCAACCAGCGCGCAGGTTTTCCGGAAGAGTGCGCTGCAGCAGGCGGGGTGGCCGGATCCGACGAATCCCCCGGATACGTGGGAAGATCTTTTCAAGGTTGGCGTCGAGATGAAAAAGAACGGCATGCCGCTCGGCCAAGCCTTTGGTCACTCGACTGGTGATCCGCCGTCGTTCTGCTATGCCTTCATGTGGGCTTATGGTGCGATGGAGGTGGAGGCCGATGGGAAGACGGTCGCCTTTAACAAGCCGCAATTTGTCGAGGGGATGAAGCTCTTTTTGAGTTACTGGAAGCAGGCATTTGACGAGACTGGACTCTCCTGGGACGATGCGACCAATAATCGGGCGTTTCTGGCGGGACAGATTGGGTGGACATTTAACGGGAGCAGTATTTATATCGCCGCGTTGAAGCAGGCTCCGGACATTGCGGAAGATATCATTCACCACATCTTTCCAAAGGGGCCAGCGGGACGCTTTAACAACTTGGGTAGTTGGTCAGTAGGTATCCTCAAGTATTCAAAGAACATCGCCGGTGCAAAGGCATTCCTTGAATGGTGGACAGCACCGGAGCAGTTCCGGAAGTGGCTGGAGATTCAAAAGGGCTATCAGGTGGCGCCGACGGCATACTACCTGAATGATCCGTATTACCGGTCGGATCCCAAGCTGGTTCCGTATGTCGAGGCAGCCAAGTATGGGCGGAACAAGGGGTATGCTGGACTCGGCAACGAAAAGGCAGCCGAGGTCTTTGCCCGCTACATCGTGGTTGACACGTTTGCGCGCGCGATCCAGTCGGGGAACGCAGAAGAAGCGATCCAGTGGGGTGCCAGCGAGCTGCAGAAGATTTATGGAGCGTGAGCAGGCGGTGGGAGGAGCGGGCCCGCACCGCTCCTCCCACCGTAAGATCAGCCATGTGGGTGATGAGGTGCCACAATGACGACTGCTCCGGCCGGTACAGTTCGGCAGGTGATGTCGTTCCGGCTGCGTGACCGGGTTCGGCATTGGCTTGACAGCGAGCCTGTGCTGGCCTACCTTTTTATGTCACCAGGTTGGTTGATTCTTTTGTTGTTTATGAGTTATCCGTTCTTCTTGGGTATTTGGATTTCCCTTACTGACCGGACGGTTGGGCTGCCGAGTGGGGAGTTTGTTGGCTTACGCAACTACACAGAACTGTTCCGAGATCGAACATTCCACCTGACGGTCATCAACACGTTCATTTACGGATTTGTGACGGTGCCCTTCAAGCTATTCCTGGGCTTACTCCTGGCGCTTTTGCTTAATCAAGCGTTCCCGATGCGGAATGTCTTGCGGGCAGCCCTGTTGCTCCCGTGGATTGTTCCGACAGCGCTGTCCAGTCTCGCGTGGCTGATGCTCTACGATGCGGTGTTAAGTCCGTTCTCCTGGTTACTGAAGAACTGGGGGCTCATCGAGTCGAACATCGCTTTCCTGGGCACGCGGACGAACGCGATCATTTCGCTCTGTATTGCGAATATCTGGCGAGGAACACCATTCTTTGCCGTAGCGATCTTAGCAGGCTTGCAGGCAGTTCCGCAGGAGTTGCACGAGGCAGCAGCTATTGAGGGTGCCAACCGCGTCCAGCGGTTCTTCGCCGTGACTCTGCCAGTCATCAAAGGAATTGTGGTTATTACCACACTCTTCTCGATCATTTGGACCTTTGCAGACTTCCAGCTGGTCTATGTGTTGACGAAGGGCGGGCCAGCTAACTCAACGCATATCTTTGGAACCTATGCGTGGCAGATTGGAATCGGTGGAGCTGGGAAGCTGGGGATCGGTGCAGCGATCTCGCTGTATATGTTCCCGGTTCTCGCGGTCCTCTCGGCAATCTTGTTACGCTACGTCCGATCCCAGGAGGCGTGAGGTGGTTGGGAGCAATCGCTTGAGCAGTCGTCTCGTACTCCTTTATCTGCCGTTGGCATTGTTCACTATCTTTCTCTTATTCCCATTTTATTGGATGCTTATCATCTCACTGAAGCCGAATAATTTGCTTCTTAATATGAAGATCAATCCATTATATCTTACTCAGTTTACCTTAGATCATTATCGGTATCTACTGAGCAATACTGATTTTCCGCGCTGGGCACTCAATACTGCGATTGTCACCTTTGGGGCCACGTTTCTGTCATTGACCAGTAGCATCCTGATGGGATACGCCTTAGGACGCTTCCGTTTCCGTGGCGGGAACGTAGCAGGTACGGCCATCTTCCTTGCTTATCTTATCCCGCCGACCTTGCTCTTCATTCCGCTCAGCCAGGTGGTCGCGCGCTTTGGCCTTTACAACACGTACTGGGCGCTCATCTTCACCTATCCAACATTTTTGATCCCGTTCGCCTCCTGGCTTCTTATGGGCTATTTCCGGACTATTCCACGCGAGCTCGAAGAATGCGCGATGATTGACGGAGCGAGCCGATTCCAGGCAATGTGGCGCATCATTCTGCCACTAGCCTTACCTGGTGTCCTTTCGGCGGGAATCTTCTCGTTCACGCTCTCCTGGAATGAGTTCCTGTACGCGCTGGTCTTCATGGGCTCCGGTGAGATGAAGACGATCCCCGTTGGTACCGTGAGTGATCTCATCCGAGCGGACCTCTTTCAGTGGGGGCCGCTCATGGCGGCAGCGATGCTCGGCTCGGTGCCGGTGGCGATCGCCTACATGTTCTTCGTTGATCAGTATGTCTCTGGTCTTACTGCCGGGGCCGTCAAAGGTTAGCTGGGCACTCGACAGGACGTGGGACTGCCGTATACTAGTGCTGGGGGATCTTCGGTGTAGGGAAACACAAGATGTGCACGACGGAGGGTGCGCATGGCCCAGGTGATCTACGATCATGTGACGAAGCGATTCGACGGGGTGATCGCAGTCAATGATCTCACGCTCGAAGTGAAAGACGGTGAGTTCCTCGTTCTGGTCGGTCCGTCTGGTTGCGGGAAGACAACCGCGCTGCGCTGTCTTGCTGGTCTAGAGGAAGTCAGCAGTGGTGACATCATCATCGGCGATCGCGTGGTGACACACATCCCACCAAAGGATCGCGATATCGCGATGGTCTTTCAAAATTACGCGCTCTATCCCCATATGACGGTGTATGAGAATATGGCTTTCGGTCTGAAGCTGCGAAAGATGCCCAAGCAAGAGATTGATCGGCGCGTCAAAGAGGTCGCAGAGATGCTTGGCATCCAGGACCTACTAAATCGCAAGCCACGCCAACTCTCCGGTGGTCAACGACAGCGTGTCGCGCTGGGCCGGGCGATCGTCCGTGAGCCACAGGTTTTCCTCATGGATGAGCCGCTTTCGAATCTGGACGCGAAGCTGCGCGTGCAGACTCGTGGCGAGCTGATTAAGCTGCAGCGCCGCCTGGGTGTAACAACGATCTACGTCACGCATGATCAGGTTGAAGCGATGACGATGGGGCATCGCATCGCGGTGATGAACCAGGGAGTCCTCCAGCAGCTCGATACCCCGGAAAATCTGTATGACCATCCGGCGAATCTCTTTGTCGCGACCTTTATCGGGAGTCCGGCGATGAATATCTTCCCCGCTCGCGTGGTCACTGGTGAGGGGGCGGTGCGGCTCGTTGCCGGTGACGTCACGCTCGAGTCGCCGGCGGAGCAGCGCGGTCGACTGGCTGAATATGCAAACCGCGAGGTGTTGGTTGGTATCCGGCCGGAAGATTTGATTGTCCAGCCGGGTCAGGTTGGTGAAGACCGGCACTTGCGTTTGCCAGTGGAAATTGTTGAGCCGCTTGGTTCCGAAACACTCGTGCACCTGCGTGGCCCAGTTGGTACCCTGATCGCCAAGGCCGATCCACACGTGCACTTCTCTCCCGGCGAACTTGCCTCGGTTCGTGTCAAGATTGAGCACCTGCACGCCTTCGATCCACAAACGGAACTCGCGCTCTTCTGATGCTGTGATACTCGCTCATGGTGGGGACCGCTTGGACATTCGGCGGTCCCTTCTGTGATTCTCAGGGAGAGATCGGCAGTGTGCAGCCGGTGAAACGACTTGAGGTGCGTGGAACCGGTAGGAAGCAGCGGAGTCCTCGCCCCCATTTCCCGACCGACGGTGCATAACGCTCACTGGGTATCTCGGCCGTCGGGGAGGCCACGCGATGGTCCTCATGTGTGACGAGGATTCTGTGAATCCCTTGCTGACGATCGCTGGTGTCGCTCGGGAGCGACATGTTTCTCCTGCAGAGGTCGGAGGACAAGGCAGCGAGCGGTCGATTGGCTTCATGCAAGTGATTGCCATAGGCCCTGCCATTTAGAGAAAGAGGAAGCGTCTATCCATACTCCAAATAGTCCGGATTATCAGTGCTGTTTCTATCTATACCGGCAGCTCTCCAAGCTGTTGAGCGCTTCGACACAACCGAGGATGTCTTGCCTGATTCCAAGACGACAAAGTGGACTCCCTCAGAGGCTTGCAAACCTGCTGACGCAAGAGCAACGTGCGCTGTTCCCGAGTAGTGATCTCGCGCTGAAGCGCACGCTAACCCCAGCGTCCAAACTGGGAAGGGAGGCTGAAGTAGCCGCTGCATGACGGGAACACGTCGTGCCAAGTGGCAAGGGCTTCGGTCGGCAACCAAGCAGGTCGTGGCCAGGATGAGGCCACGATAAGGTCGCTGGCCATTGCTGGAGGGGTACCCTTCGGGTTCAGGCAAGAACAAAATCAAAGAGCATTCACTGGCTTGGGTACCGAGGAGGAAAAATACGGCATTAGGGCCATGTTGTTGAGTATTAAAGAGGTATTGTAGAACTAGGTGTACAAAGCTATAAATGATACTCATGGGATTGTACTGGCTAGTTATTCTACATCGATTATGTTATACAGGCACGCATTCTGTTAGAGCGGGGGATGGGGGTAGGCTACCGCGATAAGCTTTCTGTGGCCCCTACGACCCAGGGGAAGAAGCGAAGAAGACAGAGGAGTTGAGGCCGTGCTCCTGAGTTTCTATCTGGTTGGCAGGTATCGGTGGACAAGAGTCAGAGACGGTTACACGGTGGGGCTACTGCGCGAACACGGTTGTGCGACGGGGAGTAGTCAAGCTCAGTCGCTGTCGCTGCACCACACATGGAAAGCGCTGTTGAGCAAGTATTTCCGGAGGACGGCCACCCTTTACGGTACGCTTTCTCTGATGCGTTGCAAGTGAGAGAAATTCCTCGGCAGAGACACGGTGCTTGGAACGAACAGCCCGGTGGCAAGAATGCCACCGGGTCCTGAGCACCGGACCGAATGGATCAGACCGCCTGGCGCACCTCGGCCGGGAAACTCGCGTTCGTGTAGACTTCCTGCACGTCATCGAGGTCTTCGAGCGCCTCCAGGAGCTTCAGAGCACTCTGGGCCTGGCTGCCTTCTAGCTCGATCGTTGTCGTCGGCACACGCTGAACATCGGCCTGCCGGATTTGATAGCCGGCCCGCTGAAGCTTGTCGGCAACATCGCTCAACTGATCGGGTTCTGTGGTGATGATCACACTATCGTCCTCAACCTCGAAGTCACGCGCCCCCGCGTCGATTGCGGCGAGTGCGATCTCTTCGGGGTCGTGGCCATTGGTTGCAACAACGATCTGGCCGAGCGTTTCAAACTGCCAAGCGACTGAACCAGTCTCTCCCAGTGAGCCGCCGTACTTCGTGAACGTATGGCGGACGACAGATGCGGTCCGATTCCGGTTGTCTGTCAGAGCGATCGCCATGATGGCAATGCCACCAGGGCCGTAGCCCTCATAGACGATCGTTTCATATTCCTGTGCACCACTTGTAGCACCACTCGCCTTAGCGATCGCGTTCTCGATCGTATCCTTCGGCATTCCCTCGCGCCTGGCACGTTCGATGGCCATGCGGAGCCGGACATTCGTCTCCGGATTCGGACCCCCCTCACGGACGGCAACATGAATCTCGCGAGCAAGCTTGCTAAAGATTTGGCCTTTTCGGAAATCGGCCGCCTGCTTCTGGCGCTTGATCTGGGCCCACTTCGAGTGCCCTGCCATAGTCTCACCTTCCCCTCATTTCGCTGAGGCGGTCGGCCGCCCACAGCATGACAACGACCAGCACGGCGTCCCTTGTGTCGAGAGGCCTACATCTTGGCAGTCTGAGATTGCATGGGGGCGCCGCGCCGTTCACATGCACGACAGCCGTCCGGTTCGCTGCTCCGGTACGACCGCCCGGGGCGTCGACTCTCATACCAAGTCTGCCAGATGCGCGCCGAACCGGGCAAGGTCACTTACTGGGCGCCAGTATCGTCCCGGCGAACTGTGACCGTGCGACCACGCACGCGTGTGCCGGCCAAAGCGGCGATGACGCGTTCAGCCGCGGCGACAGGAACTTCCACCAGTGTAAACCGCTCTGTAATTTCGATTTGCCCAATCTCACGCCCTGGCAATCTCGCCTCATTGGCAATCGTGCCAACGATGTCGTTGGGGCGTACACCGTCTCGTCGACCAAGTTCCAGGCGGAGTCGAACCATCCCCTTTTCCGGTCGATCGCCACCCGAGAGTTCGCTCAGCCGCTCAGGGTCGATAGCGCGTTCTTCCAGGAGCAGAGTGATCGCTGCAGCGGCGATATCGCTTGCGTCGTGGTACGGCAGCAGTTGATCGACAAGGAAGCGTCCTGCTGTGAGATCGCGCTGCTCGATGAGTTCAACCAGGGAGGCACCGAGTAGCTCGCGTTGGCGACGCACAATTTCTTCTCGGGTCGGGATGTGACGTACGACGAGACGTTTCCCAATGGCGCGTTCAATGGTCCGGAGCAACCAGCGCTCTCGAGGCTCGACAAGCGTGATTGCAGTACCAGGTGCTCCTGCACGAGCAGTGCGGCCGATGCGATGGACATAGGCGTCCGGATCCCCAGGGATGTCAAAGTTGATCACATGACTCACACTTGGGACATCGAGTCCGCGTGCAGCCACGTCAGTAGCGATCAGTAGGTTGACCTGCCCCGAGCGGAACCGCTGCATGGCGCGGTCGCGTAGAGCCTGGCTGAGGTCACCATGGATCGCTTCTGCCGCATAACCGCGCGATTGGAGGCGATGGGCAAGTTCGTCTGCCCCGCTCTTGGTTCGGACGAAGACGATGGCAGAGGTTGGTGCCTCGAAGTCGAGAATGCGCGAGAGTGCATCGATCTTCGCATGCGCGGTGACCTCATAAACAAACTGTTGGATCTGAGGCACCGTCACGCGCTCGGGATGAACGGTGATGGTCACCGGATTCCGAAGGAAGCGCCGAGTCAACTGGCGGATTCGTGGCGGGATCGTGGCGGAAAACAGTGCGGTCTGGCGTTCGCTCGGCACGCGTTCGAGAATCCATTCCACGTCTTCAATAAATCCCATATCCAGCATCTCGTCAGCCTCATCGAGCACAACGATTCGCACCTGTTCTAGGTGAAGTGTCTCACGCCGGATATGGTCCATGACACGCCCCGGAGTGCCAACGACGACGTCGACAGGGTAACGAAGTGCTCGCAACTGCCGTTCGATCGGTTGGCCACCGTAGAGAGCGAGGACTCGGGCATTGAGGTACCGGCCGAATCGATGGATGGCCTCGGCAACTTGCACAGCCAGTTCACGTGTCGGAACAAGGACAAGTGCTTGCGGCCCACGACCGTTGGGCTCTAAGCGGTGTAGGATCGGTAATCCAAACGCGGCTGTCTTGCCGGTACCGGTATGGGCCTGGACGATGGCGTCCCGCCCGGCGAGCAGTACTGGGATGGCTTCCGCTTGAACAGGCATTGGCTGCTCAAAGCCGACATCACGCACTCCCTCGAGCACGGGTTGACTCAATCCGAGCATCGCGAATGCGCTCGGCTGGGTAGGTCGGGTAATGGTCATGTTCACAGAGTACTCCTTGTAGATCTCGTTTCGCTTGTCGGTCGTGCGGCCTCACATGGGGTGCACAACTCTTTGAGTTTACCACAGAGATACCAGCGAACCGCCAACGGATCGCGACATTGTCTAATCCCTCCCCGGTAGCGTGTCTCCGGACGAAGTGGGGTGCAGGAGGATGTTTGGTGAGACGAACGAGCCGATCTTGGCGACCGATTATCCCGTTTCCGGGTCGCGAGCAGTATGAGCAGGACGCGCGATCTGTGAGCTGCATCCCGTCTCCTCGTCGATGCGATGGTGTCACACCCCTGTTCAAGCGATCGGTGAGCTCGGTCTCGAAACTCGGGTTTCTCGCCCTTCCCTCCGCATGCGGGAATAGAGTTTGTGGGGCGTGGAAAGTTACGGCTATTCGTTTCGCGGTATCAGCGCAACGAGACTCACGTGGAGTCATGGGCTCATCGCGGCGGTGCAAGGTTTAGCTGGGCACGGCGCTCGCCATGGTGTGTTTCTACCATGGGCAGGGCGGCCATCGCACCGGAGGGTCCAGTCAGCCCCGCCACGGCAAAAATCATCGCGGCAAGCTCGAAGAGATCGACCAGTTTCCCGGCCAATAGCGCTCCAACTGCGTATCCCCCATCGCGTTAGGGCGGTGCACGCCGCAGGCTGTGGCACGTCTCCGCCGATCACTGACATCAGTGACTGCCGCGAGGTGCGCCAGAGCGTTCAGCAGGGTACCTCGTCTGAGGCGTTTGGCAGTCCCTGTCGAAAGGATACAGGGAGGAGGTGGCTGGCACGACCAGAATGCCGGGTGCTTCCAGTTACATGCCGTCTTCGGTACGTAATTTGCGACCCAAACAGTCGATCAGAACACCGGTGGCGAGTTGGGTAACACCCTAGACTCCTGGGTAGAGTGCCGTGAGCAGGCGAATTTTCTCCAGGTGTCTGCCTAAGACGGGGAAGACAGCCGGGAACAAATCCCAGAGCATACTGTGGTTGAGGCTCTTCATGAGGTCGACCTGACGGACCGAAAACAGGGTGAGTTTTCGCCAGGGTGTGCGAACTGGTATCGTGGAGAAACGGCAGGCTATCCAACGCGGTTTGGGAACGATGGCCGCGTTGCTCATGCAGCGCAGGTGCTTGTCGCGGGTCGCAGTGTCCCTGCGAGGAGCAGTTCTGGGAAGGTGATACCAAATGTTACGCAGCAAAGGATCAGGATGAGGTGCTGTACGCGCTGCGAGGGGGCTAAGGCGAGGAATAAAGAGGGGGCGCCGGCTCCATAGCCGAAGCCCTTGCCAATCTCATGACGCGGCTATAGCGTGAAGAATCTGCGAGGGTAGTCTTGATCATAACAGCTGCTCGCGAATAGACTCTCTGATTCAGAACAGACTGATGTTAGTGATGGTAAAACTCTTGCCAAATTGGAGACTAGATCACAAGTGTTGGAGCATGAAGACCAAACACCTATCTGGTCACGAAAACAGTGTTCCATGCGGTTGAGCAACTAAGGTGACCAGCAGAGAGGTTCGTTCGTGCCTCGCTGAGCCCAAAACTACAGACAAACGGAAGGAGCAACGTTCGGCCGGCAGGTCTGGACTCCTGGGCAGCGATGCGCGCAAGAAGAGAGCACGCACTGCCAACTATCCCAGCGACAAACTGATGAGAAAGCGCAAGGTCAAACACTGCCAGTTGGCAACGATGCCAAGGTGAATGTTCGTGCTGATAACAGGCTGGGGTGTTTTGCGTCCTGTGGTTTGCTTGGAACCGTGGCACCAGATGTTTCATCACGTTTCCGTGACTTATCAGTGGTTCGGTTCTTTGTCGAGCACCAGCCGAGAAGCCCACTCACTCAGTGGGGCGCCGAGCTCGCTTGCGCAGGTGATCCGGTCAGCATTGGGAAGCAGGAGCGGAAGCTGTCAGAGTAGCGCGGCGATAGAGAAATCCGGTAGGTCACACACTGCGACAAGGTCTTTGTAGCATTCACGAGGCTGCCCGGCCACCAGGAGCTGAGCAACGGCAAGGAGAGTACCAGCGCAGCTGGGTAGGACTCAGAGCGTGTTGCAGCGTGTGCCCGATGACGTGGCCGTCTTATCCGCCTGATCGAAGGTAGGACGCAGAGCGTGCTGCAGCGTATGCCGAACCGGTGCTCGGAGTCGAACAGCGCACCTGCGTTCGCCACGCACTTGCCACCGCCGCTTGGAAATTTGGGCGATCTGATGCCGCTGGTGGAGAGCGCGTCGCCGGTGACCCGCGCGTGATCCGGAAGCTGGTAGCACGTACTCTGCCATGGATAAACCGGCGTGGAGCAGAGGATGAAGGAGAGCGAGTCAACAGTGATCACGGCACCATCAGCCGGCGGAGCCTAGACGAAACGGGTTGGATCGGCCGTCGGAATGCAGTTAGGAGCTGCAGCCGGCGAGGATTGCGGGTGGTGACGCACAGAGCAAGTCTGAAACTATGTGTCTATCGCATTGCTTCAAGATTGCCTGCCTGCTTGGGATGGACATTGAGCGGGAGTGTGTGATCGATCATCAGAATCCTCCTGCTGTCGAGAAGTCGGCAGGGAAGCCACCCCCTATCTGACCGTGGTCCTTGTAGCAGCCTACCGGTGCGACGGTACGGCAGTGTTGCGCTATCTGCCGTCAAAGCTGAGGCTCACATTTCCCGAGGGAGAGACGGAGCACGGATACCTCGTCGCTGGCTCTGCTGGACGATATCAGTTGCAAAACGACGCGGGTGAGCAAACACCTTGGAGTGACGAAGAGCAAGAAGGGCAAACAGAGTTGTCGTTTTACGTGAGTAGAAGTCTCTTCACGGCGTGTGCGGGATCGGGTAGTGTTAGCGCAGCGGGACTACTGGCAGACCGGAGGGGTTGATGCGAGAGAATAGCGCAAAGAGAAAGATGCTAGCCGGACAGCCGGCGTTCGGGTACACACTACAGCTTGGTGCACCGTTGGTAGCGGAGGCGCTTGCCAATTGTGGGATCGATTTCATCCTGATCGACACGCAGCATGGAACGTTTGGATCTGACACGGTCATCGCAACATTAATGGCACTCTCCTGTAGTCGAGCAGTACCGATGGCACGCGTCGCACGCAACGATTACACGTTGATCGGCCGCTTGCTGGACGATGGCGTGCTTGGGATCGTCGTACCTCTGATCCATACGCAGGAGGAGGCTCGAGCGGTGGCGGAGGCGTGTCGCTTTCCACCGCGTGGCAAACGATCATGGGGCTGGGGCCGAGCGCGTGTGTATGGATCGGACTATCCCGAGTGGATTGATGACGAACTGTTTGTCGCTGTGCAGATCGAAAGTGCGCAGGCGGTGGAGAACGCTGAGGCCATCCTCTCTGTCCCAGGGATCGATGGCTGTTGGATTGGTCCGGGAGACCTCGCACTCTCCCTTGGTCTCGATCCGCGGCACGCGGCGATGGATGAGCGGCAAGAGCGTGCCATCGAACGTGTCCTTCAAGCGTGCCGGAATACAGGGAAAATTGCGGGATACGCAGCCTACAGTATTGATGATGCGTTGCGACGGGCAAACCAAGGCTTTCGCTTTGTCACGGCGGGAAGCGATATCGGGTTCCTTGTCCAGGGAGCACTCAGTGGTGTGGAGCGACTTGGACTAGCAGCTCAGGTGGGACGGGGATACGGCGAATGAGCACATTTAGGTTCAAGCGGAGGTTGGTGAGTACCTGGGTTGCCGAGTTCCGCCGTAGTCTGAAGCCGCGGCCGACTCCGGAGCTGGTGAACGTTGCGCTGTTTCGCCCGCTCGGTTTCCTCGTCGCTCGCAGCTTCTTGCGGACGCCCGTGCGGCCGACGCACCTTGTCATCGCACATACTGTCCTTGGGCTGGTAGCCGCGACATTCCTTGCACGTGGTGCTGATCGGCTTGCGGCGCTGCTCCTTCAAGTCGTCACTGTCCTTGACAATGCGGATGGTCAGCTGGCGCGGCTGCGAGAGGAGGAGACGGAACTGGGTCGGTATCTGGATACCGAGTTCGATGCAGTTGTAAACCTCGCACTTTTTACTGCAATAGCTGCTCGAACAAGGCAACGGTACCGATCACTTGCTGCTTATGCAGTTCTGACGCTACTCCTGAGCTGGGACTTTAACGTGGAATACTTGTATAGATCAGTCCGGGGAGAGGAGGTTCGTTCCCGATGGAGTGATCGGGGCGGTTGGGGGCTCGCCTTGGCTCGCTGGATCTACCGTCTTGTGTACACACCACAGGATCAGGCAATCCGATGGTTGGAAGGAAAGCTTCTTGCACTTGCTGCGCCTGGTTATCAGTATCACCCCGAGGTCACCCGGCAATGGTGGGATCATCGGGTGACGTTTGCAGGAGCTAACCTGGGACTTTCCACGCAATATGCTTGGCTTGGCCTCTTCCTGTGGTGGCAACGTGTGCAGCAGTATCCGACTTTCGTTCTCAGTCAGCTCTTCGTTCCACTGCTTGTGACTGCCTGGCGCTGGGTTTCGTTGCGTCGAGAATACGGTGGTTGACTTGGTCATGTTTGAGGAGCACCACGGCACGATCACCCGTTTCGTGGCGACGAGAATACAGTGGTCGGCTCCGTGGAAGCAGATCCCGAGCGGGTAATAACTGACGCCGTGCGCGTGCAAGGGGTGTACGGTGCCGTTGATGAGCGGCGGCGCGACCTTGCAACGGCTCCGGCCACTGGGTGAGTTACGGTAAAAATGCTTCGGTTCCCAGCGGATGACAAAGATGCTGTTTGACGGAGTCTGTGTTGGCGGTGCTCAAGGAGCGGTGGCTACGATCCGGGTCCTTTAAAATGAAGAAGGTTTGTTCAGACGGGAAGATACGTTAGCGTGGTGGGGCGGTATTCCTATACCCGGCGGTACGAAATTGCTCACCGTGTGTCGCCTGTGTATGCTCGTGCTACGCTGGGTGTTGCGCCGAAAACACTCGGCGTCAAGCGTCGCTGTATCTGACTAGCGAGATGATGGATGAAACGCGGGGCGGTTCAAATGACGCAGCCAGAGTGGGTGATCGAGGCTGAGGACACAGGACTCCGTTTTGCGACATCGTGTGACCTGGCACGTCTTCAAGAGCTGGTAGCCGAATGGCTGGAATTGATCGGCGAGGATCCACAGCGAGAAGGACTGCAGCGTACGCCGCAGCGTGTAGCTAAGGCGTGGGCGTTCCTCACACGGGGATACCGCCAGAATTTGCATGAGATCGTGAATGAGGCGATCTTCCATGTGGAAGAAAACACGATGGTTGTCGTGAAAGGCATAGAATTCTACTCAATGTGCGAACACCATCTGTTGCCATTTTTTGGCCATATTCACATTGGATACCTGCCGCAGGGGAAGATCCTTGGTTTGAGCAAGTTCGCGCGGATCGTTGACCTCTACGCGCGTCGACTTCAGGTGCAGGAACGCCTTACTCAGCAAGTGGCGCAGGCAATTGTGGATCTCTTGGAGCCACAAGGCGTTGCAGTGGTTGCTGACGGGATTCATCTCTGCATGATGATGCGGGGTGTGGAGAAGCAACACGCCCGGACGACCACAAGTGCGATGCTGGGCATCTTTCGTGAGTCGACCGAGGCGCGTGACGAGTTCTACCGTTTGCTTTCGACCAGCACGTGAAAACGGCGGTACAGTAAGAACTTAACGACCGGTGTCCTGAGCCAACCAGCTTGCTAATTCTGCTTCCATCTGCATGAACCCTTCCGGTGAGGGTGGCTGGAGCGTTACTGTGGGACGAGGTTCAGTGAGAAAATCGCCTTCGATCGCGCCAGCCATACCACGGCCAGTGAGGAACCAGCAACGACCGAATGCTCGGGCTTCAGGTGCGGGTGCATCGTAGCCCAAGCACCGAGCGATGTCGCGTGCGGCGACCTCCGCTTGTTGCTGAGCGAAGACTGCCGCCTTGGGCACGAGCAAGTTTTCGCGGATACGCACGGCTGCAACATCGCCGACAGCCCAGATGCCGTCGACATTCGTGCGCATCGTTTCTAACGACGCCGGAATCCAGTCGCCGTCTGCCAGATTTGCGACGCGAGCGAGTGCCGGTGCTCGGTGCGGTGGTACCACGATCAAGAGATCGAAAAGTTCTCGGTTGCCAGAAGCGAAAACGACCTCGCGGTGTCGCGCATCGACAGCACTGAGTTGCTCACCGGTGCGCACGTTCACCCCACGAGTCTCGAGCAGGTGGGTCAATTGCTCGCCGATCGTGGGACCAGCGACGGCAAGCGGGCTCGGCTCGGGTGTCACAACTGTCACGTCGATTGACTGGTCGATTCCTCGTTCCTCGGCGAGATCCCGAACCAACAAAGCGACCTCGTAGGGCGCTGGCGGGCACTTGTAAGGTAAGCGGGCGATCACGATCAGGACGCGTCCTCCCAAGAAAGAGTGGAGACGCTCCCGCAGGTGGAGCGCTGCGGGGAGGGTCCAGCAGTGCGCGGCGACACCGTTCTCGAGCGCACTGGCCAATCCAGGGATCACTTCCGGCACAACCTCTGCACCGCTAGCCAAAACGAGTGCGTCATAGGTGAGAGATCCAACACTTGTCTCGACCCGACGCGCGATCGGGTCAATCTGGAGCGCATCAGCGACGAGCAGTTCTGCTATGCCAGCGAGCACGCGCGAGGGCCGGATCATGACTTCCTCGGGTTCTCGCCAGCCGCGCATGATGAGGAGGAGCGTTACTCCGAGGCGCTGCTCGTCGTGTCGATCGATAACAACAAGACGATCGTCGGGATCAAGATATGAGCGGAGTGCTCGAGCAGTCGCGAGGCCACCCGGCCCTGCGCCAATGATGACGACGTTGTGCGCCATCGCTTGCCCCCTTGAGCTTCCATCACGCTATCACACAGCGATTGTACTCAGCCAATGACGCCCGTGATCCGGACCCTGGTGTTGCTTGTCAAGAGGTGAGGGATGGCGTAGAATCCCGGGAAAAGGAAAAGGTGAACAGATTCGAGCAGATTTGACAGCATCGAGTAGAAACTGAAGACGAGATATCGACGGGAAAGGACCCAGAAGCGACCGTGGCGGCGGGGTTTCGCGTGGGTACAAGAGGGAGCGTGCTCGCGCTCGCTCAAGCAGAACGGGTCGTGGTTGCGCTCGAACGTGTCGCTCCGGAACAGCGGTGGACCATTGTCCCCGTGGTGACTACTGGTGACCGCGATCGGGCGACCTCGCTGACCATCCTGGGTGGGAGTGGAGTCTTTGTGAAAGAGCTCCATGAAGCGCTCCTCGTCGGGGAAATCGACCTCGCGGTACACAGTGCGAAGGATCTTCCCACACACCTTCCCCGTGGCTTGCAGCTGGTGGCCGTCCTTGGTCGCGACGATGTGCGGGACGTTCTTGTCAGCCGATCGGGAGCGACACTCGCGACACTGCCGCCCGGAGCGCGAATTGGGACGAGTTCCCGGCGTCGCCGTGCGATGGTCACGGCACTGCGACCGGATATCGCACTCGAGGAGGTGCGGGGAAATGTCGACACGCGTCTGCGCAAGCTGGAGGAAGGAGTTGTTGATGGGCTGATCTTGGCAGCGGCTGGTCTCGTGCGACTTGGGCGAGTGGACGTCATCACTGAATATCTCGATCCAGACATCTTTGTCCCCGCTCCTGGTCAAGGGGCCCTGGCGCTGGTTTGCCGAGCCGCCGATCCGGTGGCGGCGATCGTTGCACAGCTCGACGAGCCAGATCTGCATCTTGCTGTGGCTGTGGAACGATCTTTCCTTGGAGCATTCGGTAGTGGATGTTCCTTGCCGCTGGGCGCTTATGCCACCGTAGCGCATGGGAGAGTGACGCTTCGTGTGGCCGTCGCGGCAAGCGAGCGGAGCCCCCTCCTGCGTCGCCAGGCGTCGTGGTTGGCCTCAGATGCGATAGAAGCAGCGGCCGCTCTGGCTCGGGAGATACAGGGTGAACTGGGAGGAGCGGAATCTTGGCAGCCGGGGAGGAGCACATTTCTGGCCGGACGGCGTGTCCTGATTTTGCGTCCGCTCGGGCAAGAGCGTGACCTTGTTGAGCGTTTACGTGCACTGAAAGCTGTACCCATTGTCGCTCCTGCAATCCGTATTGTTCCGCCTGATGACTGGGAACCACTAGATCGCGCTCTTGCAGAACTGGAACGATTTGATTGGGTGGTGTTCACCAGTGTCAACGGCGTCCGGGCCGTTCTCGACCGGTTGGTCATGCTTGGCCGATCTTTCGATGCCTTGCGAGCAGTACAAGTGGCTGCAATTGGCCCAGGGACAGCACGGGAGCTCACTGCACATGGGGTCACACCACGCCTGGTTCCGAGGACCTATGTTGCAGAAGCGTTGGCTGCCGACCTCATCGCTCGAAGCGTGGTCAATGCGCGGATTCTGCTCCCGCGAGCTGCCGAGGCGCGTGATGTCCTACCACGTGCTCTCGCCGAGGCGGGTGCCCACGTAGTCGTTGTGCCTGCGTATCGAACCCAGTATCTCCCCTTGCCAGAAGATGTTCGGCGGGACCTCATAAGTGGTCGGATTGATTGGGTACTCCTCACTGCGAGTTCAACGGTGCGAAGTCTCGTTGCGGCAGTTGGTGATTTTGCTCACGTGCCCAGCCATGTGCGGGTGGCGGCGATCGGCCCCGTGACGGCAGCCACGGCGCGCGAGTTGCATGTGCGGGTCGACGTCATTGCCGAGCGACAGACGATCGATGGAATAGTCGAAGCGATCGTACGAGCAGAAGGGAGTTCGCGGTGAGTGCTGAGGCTCTGCAGTTCCGTCGGTTTCGGCGTCTACGGCGGAGTGAGCATCTGCGGCGCCTCGTCCGAGAGACGCGCCTCAGCATCGAGGACCTGATCTACCCGTTGTTCGTCGTGCACGGTCAGGCCATTCGACGCGAGGTGCGGTCGATGCCTGGTGTCTACCAGCTGAGCGTGGATCAGTTAGGGCACGAGGCTGAGGAACTTCTGGAACTCGGAATTGGTGCGGTTCTTCTCTTCGGTATTCCAGCCCGGAAGGACGAACTGGCGAGCGAGGCATATGATCCGGACGGCATTGTGCAGCGGGCGATCCGGGAGTTAAAGCGCGTCGCACCAGAGCTCATCGTTATCACAGACGTTTGCAACTGCGAATATACCTCACATGGACACTGTGGGATCGTCCGGGATGGGCAGATCCTGAACGATGCGACACTCGAGCTCCTGGCACGGGCTGCTGTGTCGCACGCCGAAGCTGGTGCTGACATGGTGGCGCCGTCCGACATGATGGATGGTCGTGTGCTTGCGATCCGGCGGGCGCTCGACCGGGCTGGGTTTTTGGAAATACCCATCCTCTCCTACGCTGCGAAATACGCGTCAGCGTTCTACGGGCCGTTCCGTGAGGCGGCCGAATCTGCTCCGGCATTCGGTGATCGCCGTTCGCATCAGATGGATCCAGGGAACCGCCGCGAGGCGCTACGCGAGATTGCAGCAGATCTTGAGGAAGGTGCTGACGCCATCATTGTGAAGCCGGCGCTTGCTTACCTTGATGTTGTTGCCGCAGCGCGGGAGCGCTTCGATGTGCCGATCGCGGCCTACAACGTGAGTGGCGAGTATGCGATGGTCAAGGCGGCGGCGCGTCACGGCTGGATCGATGAGCAGCGCGTCGTGCTCGAGATGTTGACGGGCATTCGCCGCGCTGGCGCGCAGATGATCCTCACCTATCACGCCAAGGACGTGGCACGCTGGCTGCGCGAAGGGCGGATCAGTACAGCACGTGCACCGGCTCTGGCTGAGTGATAGGGAGGAGTCGATGATGCAATCAAGCACCCTCTGGGAGGCAGCCCAGCACTATCTTCCTGGAGGCGTGAACAGTCCGGTGCGCGCCTTCCGGGCCGTCGGAGAGGATCCACTCTTCATCGTTCGTGGAGAAGGGGCATACCTTATCGACGCTGATGGACAGCGATATCTCGATTTCATCTGTTCGTGGGGGGCGTAGCTGGCTGGACATGCTCACCCCCATGTTGTCGCGCAAATTACGGAAGTGGCGCGGAATGGCACAAGCTTTGGTTTGCCGACTCGGCAAGAGGTTGAACTTGCTCGCACGATCGTTGAGGCGGTCCCGTCAGTCGAGCTGGTTCGCTTCGTCAACTCAGGGACTGAAGCGACGATGAGTGCGCTACGCCTGGCGCGGGCTGCGACTGGTCGTTCTCGTATTGTCAAGTTTGCAGGCTGTTACCATGGCCATGTCGATGCCCTGTTGGTGGCTGCTGGTTCCGGGATCCTGACATTCGGCATTCCTGGTACTCCGGGAGTAACGAGCGGAACAGCGAGCGAAACACTGGTTCTTCCGTACAACGATAGCGGGGCGGTGGAAGAGGCGTTCGCCCGGTATGGTGAGCAGATCGCTGCGGTCATCGTTGAACCCGTAGCTGGAAACATGGGTGTGGTGCCCCCAGCTCCTGGATTCTTACAATGTTTACGCGAGGTGACTAGAAGAAGCGGTGCTCTCCTGATCTTTGATGAGGTCATCACCGGCTTTCGGCTTGGGTGGCAGGGCGCCCAAGGCAAGTACGGTATCGACCCGGATCTCACCTGCTTTGGGAAGGTCATTGGGGGCGGGCTGCCGATCGGGGCTTATGGTGGGCGGCGTGACCTCATGCAGCAGATTGCGCCCAGCGGCCCGGTGTATCAAGCTGGCACCTTATCCGGAAATCCTCTTACCATGGCGGCCGGTCTGGCGACGTTGCAACTGGCCCGTCAGCCGGGAGCTTACGAGCGGCTTGAGGAGTTGGCTGCTCGCTTGGAGTCGGGCTTGCGCGAAGCTGTGCGGGCTGCTGGTGTTCCTGCGGTAGTGCAACGGGTCGGGTCGATGCTCACGCTCTTCTTTACCGACACACCGGTGACTGATGCCCAGCAGGCCGAAACAGCGGACAGAGCACGTTTGGCGGCTTTCCACCGAGCGATGCGGGAACGCGGTATCTTGTTGCCGCCGTCGCAGTTCGAAGCATGGTTCCTCTCGCTCGCACACGAGGAGGCCGACGTGGAGCGAACGGTCGAGGCAGCAGGAGAAGCGCTCCGAGTGGTCGCACGGGGGTGAGCATGTCACTTGCGGTCGTAGCAATCACCCATCGAACGGCGCCTTTGACCATCCGAGAGCGGGTTGGCTTTTCACCAGACGAGCAGCTGGCGTGGCTCCGTGAATGGAAACGTGTGGCGCATGAGATCGCGCTCTTGGTGACATGCCATCGTACGGAGGTCTACTGGGTCGCTGCTGAACTAGGGACTGAGCGAGGACTTCGCTGGCTGGCGGGTGCTACTGGGCTTCCATTGGATGTGCTTGTTCCGGTTGCCTTGCAAGCTCAGGGAGAACAGGCTGTTCGCCACCTCATGCGGGTGACGGCGGGATTGGACTCGCGAGTCGTCGGGGAAACGCAAATTCTCGGGCAGGTCCGTCGGGCGCGGGAGTTGGCTCGGACTGCGGGAACCCTTGGTCCAGTTCTGGAACGGCTCTTTTCCTTAAGTCTTGCCGCCGGACGCGCTGCGCGCGCGTTCCGGTCTCGGTAGGGGTGGGCGGTCGCTCGCACGACTGGCGGTCAGCGCCGCTAGTCGCTGTCTGGGTGGGCTTGCTGGACGGGCTGTGCTGGTGCTTGGGGCTGGGGAGATAGGACGGCTCGTGGTGGCGGAACTGCAACGCGAACGGCCGGCGGCGCTGTGGGTCAGTAATCGATCGGCTGAGCGACTGCGGGCGGTTGCTGGCGATGGTGATATCAGAGGGGTGGATTGGACAGGGTGGCCCGAATTGGTGGTTGAAGTGGACGCGATCTTTGTAGCGACTGCTGCACCAGAACCGATCCTCTACGCCAGTCATTTCGCTTCGCGTCGTCACCCCGGCGTTGTGGTGGATCTGGCGGTTCCTCGGAACGTGGACACTTCCGTGGCGCAGGTGGCAGGCATTCGACTTCTCACCGTCGATGATCTGGAGGATGAACCGGGGAGTTTCATAGCGGAGCCACTGATCGAATGTGCAGAGCAGATCGTGGAACGGTACGTCCGCCGGTATCTGCGATGGTGGCAAGCACGGCAACTGGCGACGGAGATCCGATCGGCTCAGGCAGTGATCGAGGAGTTATGCCAACGCGAACTGCAACGCGCCTTTCGTCTCATGGTTCGCGATCCGCAGAAAGCAAAGGAGATCGAGCGTGAGGCGGCGGCAAGCGTTGCCCGGAAAGTGCTTGCCCCGGTTCTGGATTCACTTCACCAGGAGACTGATAGCGTAGCCACTGCGTTGCGTCTACTGGCAAGTGTTCAGCGGTAGCTCTTGTGTCCCTCGTCTCGGAGGACGTTTGTTGGCTTTCAGTCTTGACCTCTGGTGCTCTCACGGGCAACGAGGGTAGCCGAAACCTTCCTCAAGAATAGTGGATAACCCCCTGGGTTTTTGCGTAGAGTAAAGAGGGGTGGGGGAAGGAGCATTGTTCGTACGCAGGCGTCCAACGAGTGCCCCGAGCTCCATCCGGTGTCGAGAACGGCTCGGTGAGGCGCTGGTCGCGCGGGGCTACTTAACCCAAGAAGATCTGCAGCGGGCACTCGAGTACCAGCGGCACACGGGTGACCGCATTGGCCGTATCCTGATCGCGCTCGGACTCATCCGACGTCGGCAGCTCTATCATGTTTTGGCTGAACTGTGGGGCTATCCCTTCATTGACCTTTTGCAGGAACCCCTAGATGCGCGTCTTGCACGACTCTTTGATCCGGCGGAGCTTGTTCAGCGACGGTGTTTCCCCGTGCGACAAGATGGCTCGGAGGTTTTCGTTGCAACGGCGGAACAACCGAATGCCGAATTAGAGGAGTTCATCCGCGGGAGGTTGGGACCGGTTACGGTGCGTCCACTCGTGACGACCGAGTGGGATATTGACTACGCCATCCGCACCGTCTTCCGCGATGTGGTTCTCGATCGGGCCGCACTCGGTCTCTACTTCCGAAATCCAGACGAGAGTGCTCGCCGGGTTCTGATCGGCTGGCAGAAGGTTGTCCTTGCCAGTCTGACACTTACGGTTGTACTAGGCCTTCTGTTTGCTCCACAGGTGACCGCTGTGGTCGTTTCGGCACTCGTCAACGGGACGTTATTCAGCTTCGTTGCCTTTCATTTTGTTGTTGCCATGGCTGGTGCTCAGCACGAACATGTGCAGGCAATTCGCGACGAGGAGGTCAAGGCGCTCCGCGACGATGAACTGCCGGTGTACACCGTGTTAGTACCGGTGTATCGTGAAGCAAACGTTATCCCGCATCTCATGGAAAATCTTCGGAAGCTTGACTATCCCCCGAGCAAGTTAGAGATCCTCTTGCTCATTGAGGAAGACGACGAGGAGACCCTGGCAGCGGCCAAAGCAGCGCGCCCGCCAGAGACAGTCACGTTCATTGTGGTGCCAAACGGTATGCCGAAGACGAAGCCGAAAGCGTGCAATGTGGGGCTATTGTTTGCACGGGGCGAGTACTTGACCATCTACGATGCAGAGGATCGTCCCGAGCCAGATCAACTGAAAAAGGCGGTTGTCGCTTTCCGGAAGGGACCGCCGGAGCTCGTCTGCGTTCAAGCGGCCTTGAATTACTATAATGCCAAAGAGAATATTCTTACACGAATGTTCACGCTTGAGTATTCATACTGGTTCGACTATGTGCTAACAGGTTTAGATCAACTTGGGTTGCCGATTCCGCTAGGTGGTACGAGCAACCATTTTCGGGTCGACCGCCTCCGAGAACTTGGTGGCTGGGATCCCTTCAACGTCACCGAGGATGCAGATTTGGGCATTCGGGCGGCTGCGCACGGTTACCGTGTTGGCGTCATCAACTCCACGACATGGGAGGAGGCAAATAACCACCTCGGAAATTGGATCCGCCAGCGTTCTCGCTGGATCAAGGGATATATGCAAACCATTCTCGTTCACACCCGGCACCCGCTGCGGCTGCTCAGGAGCGTCGGACTAAAAAATGTTGTCGGATTTCTCCTTCTGGTCGGCGGTGCTCCCTTTGCATTTCTCTCCTTGATTCCGCTCTGGTCGATCACACTGATCTGGCTGCTCACGCGAACCCATATGTTCGACATCCTTTTTCCTGCTCTCGTGCTATACATCAGCCTGTTCAATCTTCTGATTGGGAACGGGGTAATGATCTATCTAGGGATGTTGGCTGGCTTTAAACGACGTCGCTTCCAATTGATTCCCTTTGCCCTCTTGAACCCGTTCTACTGGATTCTTCACTCGATCGCATCCTATAAAGCTGTCTGGCAGCTCATCACAAAACCGTTTTACTGGGAGAAGACGCGCCATGGTCTCACCCGGTATCTCGACCCCAGCGCGCCCACCACAGCCGCAGCAGACTGAGGAATTGCGCCTGGTTGATTTGACTTGGCGCGGTCACCTTGCGCGGGTGCTCCTGTTCAGCTTCCCATTTCTGGCCGTTGCCCTCATGGCGCACCGCCTTGCCTTCCTGAGTAATACGCATGCTCATATCGTCGAAAAGGCACTCCTGGCGGCCGATCGCCTCCGGCTCGAAGTAATTGGCTTTCTTTACCCGCCACTCCCCTTCCTCACGGTTCTCGTGCTCCCGCGCCCGTGGATGCCGTCTGTCCTGGCCAGCGTCGCGGCCGGGGGGATCGCTTGGCTCCTTTGGTATGACCTGGAACGCACTGGACTGCCACGCCTGTGGCGAATGCTGTTAATGGTCTCCGTGGTAGTAACGCCGACCGCTCTGTATCTTGCGACCCAGGCGTATCCGGAGGTGCTTGCTCTCCATTTGGTCGTTGTCGCATGGCACTATTACAACAATTTTGTGCGATATGGGCATACATTTAGTGGCTTTGTCGCAGGACTGGTACTCGGTCTCGCCTTTTACGCCAACTTCCACGCGTTCCTCTATGCGCTCCTCCTAGCTGCTCTGGTCCCCCTGTTTCGCCGCTCCACGAATTGCTCGCAAGAGCCGAACGAACGCTGGGCTACTCTGAGTCAGATGCTGGTCACGGCTTTCCCAGCGCTCTGGGCTGCAGCAAGTTGGACCTACATCAACTGGGTCTTCACAGGGAATCCTTTCACTTATTTGGCCGAGCCAGCGGCGGCTGTGATTGATCCGATGCGTTGGGGAACTCCACTAGGGGAACGGGTGGAGTGGTTGCGTGATTTCGCTGCGGAGCTCTTGGCGCAGCCGCTGCTGCTGACGGTGTTGGCATTGAACGCCTGGCGGTATCCTCGCCGCGTTGTTCCTCTAGTCGGGTTAGTCTCCTTACCCTCCCTGATTCGTCTGGCTGGCTTGTCCTACTCCCTGCCTTTTGCGCTCGGGACGTATACCCTCATTGCTCTCTTGGCACTTCCGGAGCGACTCCCGCGATGGATCGGTCCGCTCCTTGTGATCTTTGCAGTGCTCCAGGGAATCTCGGGCACAAGCCTTGTGGTGCGAGAAGGGGAGGTAAGCCAATGGGAGCGAGTACTCACAACCCAGCGAGCACGCACGAGTGATCTTGAAGAACTCGCACTGGCGGCTGCGCTGCGTCAAGCTTCACCCCGGTCGATCCTGGCCGATGATCGGGGTGCATATCGAATCATTGCCCGCACGGAGTCTGCACGTCCTTTCCTGCTGCCAGCTGATGTGGAGTTCGCAACGGCGCTGGCGCAGCCTGCGGAGCGAGTTCGGTACGTTCTCGTGAGTCAATTGGCTGCGAAAGGCGATCTCGTCAGTGCGCAATTTCAGCAAGGGCCTCCGCCTGGTTTTGTGGTGGATGGCTCCAGCGCAAGCTGGGTTGTGTACCGGCACCGCGATGCGCCCAGCCTTCTCGGGGTCCCGTGAGAACCCGCGACGCAAAGGCTCTCAAAGAGAGAGTCGAGTGATTATCCCCGGTGCGATCGCAGTTCGAGCAACGAGCGTGCGACACGCTGCACTGCCGTCGAGCTCCAGGCCAGCGGAACCGTTTTCCCCCGAAGCCAGAGAAGAAGGAGGTCATCGTAGTGAGGCGAGAGTGGATGCCCAGACTGTCCGCCAGGTAGAACGATTCGTGCTTCGTCCCAGGCACCAAGTTCCACGACGAAGCGTAGCGAGGCGATAAATTGAACCGGGCCAAGTGGATCATGCGCCGAAACAGCAGCGGGATTGACCGTGTTCGCATCACCCCCGATTGGGAACGGTCCGCGATTGAAAAGCCAGCCAACTACGGGTGATGCACCAAGCGGGTGTCTCAAGGTAAGCGGTCGGAGGGAACCCCAGGTCCAACCTGCAGGGGCGCTCCCGTGACGGTCGTGCAATTCCTGAACAACGTCCTCCAGCGTCTCCGCGAGCACCTCCTCCCAACGAGATTGGAACCAACCAGGCGGTCGCGTCTCAACAAGGCGGGCGAGGTGTGCAATTCGGCGGACACCCCAACTGGTTCCACCTGACAGATCGTGAAAGCCTGCTCCTAGCACCCACGGCCAGCTTTGCGGCGCCTGGGCTTGGGCAACTCGCGCCGCAAGACGATGAATGAGAAGTTCGAAGATGCTGGCAGCAGCACTCTCGGCCGCCACATTGCCGTCCCAGTCACGCAAGAGAGCCAGGGCTTGCTCGACGATCGGAGTCCGGGCGGGGAGGTTCAGCAGGGAGTGCCTCATCTGCATCCACGGAAGCGAGTAGGTATCGAGCTGCAATGCGAGGACCGCGTCACGATCCCAATCACCTCGATTGGCGATGACCGATGCGATACGCTCGAGTCGGTAGGGATCGAGGTAATCAGCCCCGAGAAACACGGCATCGTGATGCTGCGATGGCGGGTTATTCGCCGTGGCAATAAACTTTTCAGGTGGATTCACCAGTCGTGGTAGGTGTTCCGGCGCGACGTAGCCAACCCACGGATCAGGGTTATCCCAGCCACAGACTGGAAGAAGACCAGTGGAGGAGCGGCGCTGGGGTATCGTGCCAGCAAGAAGCCAGCCGATCGTTCCGGCAGAGTCCGCATAGACCAGGTTGAGTGGCAGATATGGCCAATCCATAAAAGCCTGCTCCAATGCCTCAAACGAGTGCACCCGATGCATATCGAGGAGGCCACGAATGGGTAGTGGGTCGAGCCAGACGGCGCGGAGGGAGACGGCCCAGGGTACGCGGCGAAGGACCGGACTCACGATCGGCCCGCGGCGTGTTTCCAAGACAAGGTCAGTAACTGCACCATGACCACGTACGCGAATCGTTTCCTGGTGAACCGTGCAGGGGACAAAGCGGTCGTGTTCGCGTACTGTTTTTCCGTCCGGACCTATTGCTTCCAGCACGAGGTCGGTGTTGTCACTCAATGCCGCAGTGACTCCCCATGCCACAAAGCCGTTATGTCCGGTGATAAATGCGGGGGTGCCGATCAGCGTTGCGCCAGCGATTGCCCAGGCTGGTGTGATGAGGTGTGCAATGTACCAGAAGACAGGGAGGAGTGGACTCCAGTGCGGGTCGTTCGCGAGGATCGGCTGACCGCTCTGAGTCCGATCGCCGGCGATCACCCAGTTGTTGGAGGCTGCGGTGCCGATAAGGCCACGCAGTTGATCGAGTTCCCGCGAGAAGTGTTGCAGCCAAGGCACCGCGATGCTTGTCAGTTCCGCGGAGAAGTCAATCTCGGGGGCTAGAACGGGGTCCAGTTGGCGTAAAGCCTCGCGGCCATCTGTGAGCAGGACAATGAGGCGAATAAGTTCCGAGGTCCAGTTCGAGGCCAGTGCGAAGGAGAGGAATTTCACGAAACCAAGGGTATCGGCAGCATCCCAGGGATGAGGCTCAGTTCGGAGAAGCAGGAATTCGAGCGGGCGAGCAGGGAGACCCTGCGCCAGTCCGGCGTCTATCCCGGCCAGGAAGGCATCTAGCTGAGCTCGAACGTCGGTGGGGAGGTGCGGGAGTTGTCGCAAGGAGGCACGACGGAAGCCAATGCGGCGGGCAAGACGATCGAAAGGCAGGCCTGGAGGACCAATAACCTCGGCGAGCTCGCCGCGGACTAAACGACGCAGAAATTCAAGTTGAAAGGTTCGATCCTGCGCTTGGCAAAATCCCAGAGCAAACCAGGCATCGTCATCAGTTTGTGCGTGAATATGGGGGATTCCCCAACGATCACGGACGATTGTGACCGCTGCATCAAGGCCACGTACCGCAATGCTACCCGACGTGATCGGCAGACAACGCCGGAGGACTACTTGCCCAAAGCGACGAGCAAGAGCAAGTGTCCAAAGTGGATCTCGGTGAGATGATTGCATCCGCCGACTCCTGTTTCTCCGGGACTCCCGCACTGCATGACCGGTGCCTTGCTTGGTGCCACGTGGCCAACATCACGGAAAGTCTGCCAACAGAAGACGGGTTTTGACCTGGTCAGAGACAGTGGGCAACGCTTTACAAGGGAGCGCCAGAAGCGTGGCGATCCGCCGTTCGCTGAGCGAGAGCGAGGCACTGCTCGTACGCAATGTGCCGCCAATACTGCACGTCAAAGGTCGTGAGGCAAGAGGGGTATGCTGACATGGGAGCCGAGCTCTATGAATGATACCTCGGTGCGTATGCGTGAGCGCGTTGAGGAAGACTATGATGAGGAGCGGAGCTCTATGAATGGTACCTTGGTAGAGGTAAGGCATGGTGGTAGTGGTCACCCCTAGGAGAAAAGAAGATGTAGCCCCACACAGCGGTGTTGACAAGCTAGCGCCCTCTCCGAACGGAGAGATGAAAGAAAGATCCGCTGATTGCCGACCGCAGGCTGTGGCGCTACAGCCTGGAAGTCGTTGTTGCCGTTTGCGCTCAATCTTGCGACAGCGAATAGGCAAAGCGGGGCACGAGAACGTGGCCCTGCTGACACAATGAAGCCAATTGATGAGTCACGAAGAATGAAGGTGCTGGTCAGCTGCCGTCAGTGCTCTCAACGCCAGTCGGTTGCGGCTGTTCGAGATAAACACCGATGCGCAGCATGTCCTTGAGTTGGAGCCAGGCGGCTCGAGCTTCCTCGACACTACCCTCTTCTTCAATGGTCGAAATGTCACCGGGGTCTCGGTCGAGGATGACAGCCTTGAGGACCCGCCGCATGATCTTGCCGCTCCGGGTTTTGGGAAGCGCACGGACGAAGTTAAGTTCGCCGATGACTGCGACTGGCCCAAGTTCGCGGCGCACTGTTTCAATCAGCTCGCGCTCCAGTTGGGGAGACGGCTCGTAGCCTTGCTTGAGAGTGATGAATGCGCTGATCACCTCGCCTCGCAGTGGGTCAGGGCGACCGGTGACACCTGCTTCGGCGACGGCAGGGTGACGGAGGAGGGCACTCTCAACTTCGATGGTACCGATGCGGTGATCAGCGATCTTAATGATTTCATCGGCGCGGCCGGCAAACCAGAAGTAGCCGTCATCGTCGATGGAGGCAGCATCGCCAGTGAAATAAACGCCGGGAATGCGCTGCCAATAGTCACGAGCATAGCGCTCCGGCTCGCCCCAAAGGCTGGCGGTCAGACCTGGGAAGGGACGGCGAATCACGACCACACCGCGCTCTCCGGGACGACACGGTGTGCCGTCGTCTGGGCGGACAACGGCGACATCCATACCTGGGAGGGGTAGGCTCGCCGATCCCGGCTTAATAGGTAGTAACGCGATACCGTACGGATTACCGACGACGGGTCCGCCTGTTTCAGTTTGCCACCAATGGTCGATGACGGGGATACGATTCTGAAAAACGTCCTTCTGTAGCCACTCCCAGGCGGGTGGGTTTAGTACCTCCCCAGCACAGACGACACGTTCGACTGAGCTGAGGTCGTACTTCCGCGCCGGCTCGGTGCCATACTTCATGAGCAGACGGACTGCCGTGGGCGAGGTGAAGATCCCGGTCACTCCGTTCTCTTCGATGATGCGGTAGGGTGTTTCAGCCGATGGATGGTCAAGGGCTCCTTCAAAGGCAATCGTCGTTGCTCCGATAAGGAGCGGAGCGTAGACGATATGGCTGTGCCCAACGATCCAGCCAATGTCCGAGGTTGCCCACCAGACATCCTGTGGCTGAAGCTTGAAGCACCACTCGGCTGTCGAACGGATACCAACTTGGTAGGCCCCATGCGTGTGAATAGCCAGCTTCGGCTTGGCGGTTGTGCCGGACGTTGCCAAAATGAAAGCCGGCTCATTGGATTCCATCACCTCGTGACGATCGTCTTGGCCGGCGGCGAGCGAAAGGAACTCATCCCACCAGATATCTCGCCCCTGGGTCATCGGCGGAGCGGCTGCTCCGCGCTGGAGGACAACCACACGCTCGATTGAGGGGATGCCGCTCGCCAGTGCTTGATCGACAATCTCCTTGAGTCGTACCTCCCGACCGCGACGCCACGTTACGTCGGCAGTGAAGACGGCTTTGGCACCGGCCATAGTCAAGCGATCGGCGAGGGCGCCAGCACCGAACCCGGCGAAGACGACGATATGGATTGCGCCGATTCGCGTGGTCGCCAACATGAGTGCGATTGCCTCTGGGCAGGTTGGCATATAGATGCCAATTCGGTCGCCGCGCTGGATGCCAAGGCCGCGGAGCGCTGCAGCGAGACGACGAACCATCCGCCAGAGCTGGGCGTACGTGTAGGTGCGGCGCGCTCCCCACTCGGTCTCAGCGATCAGTGCCGCTCGGCCGCCTTGACCGGCAAGGAGATGTCGGTCCAGAGCGGCATAGCTCAAGTTAGTGAGCCCGCCGATGAACCACCGGAAAGTTGGCGGTTCCCAGACAAACGGCTCGTCCCAGGTGCGAAACCAGAAGGCACGCTCGGCCGCTCGTGCCCAGAAGCGCACCGGATCCTCCAGTCCCTGGCGTTGCCAATGAGCGACAATTGGGTTGATCACCTCCATGCGGCACCTCCTGGTCATCTGGGCATCCTGTCATCCGCTGTTAAGGGCAGTATAATCGGTCAGGTTCTGACCTGTCGAGGCGGTGAGGTGACGCCATGGACGATGTTGTACTCGGAAGTGTGACCGAGTTTTTGAAGCGTGTGCCGCCGTTCCAGTTCCTAAGTGAGGAGCGATTACGTCAATTGGCGCGACGGATCGAGGTGCACTATTTCCCGCGTGGTACCGCGTTGATCCGACGCGGCGAACGGCCACCGGACTATCTCTGGGTGGTGGTACGCGGTGGCGTAAAGAAGGCACTGCGGTCGACCACCGGTGAAGAGCATGTCTTTGAAGTGGCAAGCGAGGGAGATCTGGTCGGGATACTCTCGTCGATGGACGGCCAGGAAGGGCAACTAGATGACATCGCGATTGAGGATACGGTGTGCTACGCCATCCCCCGCGATGCGGTGCAAGAGTTGATCGCCACCGAACCAGTAGTAGCGCGCTTTTTCCTGGGCGCCTTGCGGGAATGGGTCCGCACCAGCTTGACTGCACTTGAGCGTGAGCAGGGGGCGGGTGACGGATCGCTCTTGCTTGCCGCGCCCTGTCGGTCTATTGCTCGCCAACCACTGCTCACGTGCACAGCGGACACCAGCGTGCGCGAGGCGGCGCGGCGTATGAGTACCGAGCGAGTCAATTCCATCGTCGTGGTCGATGCGCAAGGGGTTGGCATTGGTATTGTCACCGACTGGGACTTGCGCGAGCGGGTGGTTGCACTGGGGCGCACACTGGAAACGCCGGTGGGTGAGGTGATGAGCACGCCTCTGGTGACCATTGATGCTGACCAGCTGTTGCTGGAGGCAGTCCGCTTGATGATCGGCCGCCGCATTAACCACTTGGTGGTTACGGAGGAGGGAAAACCGCTCGGAATGCTGACCGCGTTTGATCTCCTCGTGCAACAGGGGACGAGCGCGCTTTTCCTTGCTCGAGCTATTGACCGCGAAACGCGTACCGAGCGGCTGGCCTATGTTTTGGAACAGGCGCAGCGCCAGCTCTTACCTTTCCTTCTCGCGCGCGGGATTCGTGCCAGTGAGGTTGCCCAACTGCTCAGTGAACTCAACGATCGTGTCATCGCGCGTGTGTTGTTCTTGCTCGAACAGGAATTGGGGCCGCCGCTGGTGCCCTATTGCTGGCTCGTCTTCGGCAGCGAAGGGCGGAGAGAGCAAACGATTCGTACCGACCAAGACAACGGCATCATCTACCAGGAACCGCCTGCCGGGCAGGAAGAGATGGTTCGTAGCTACTTCGTACGGCTCGGGCAATGGGCGGTTGAGCGTCTGGTAGCACTTGGCTTTCCGCCATGTCCTGGACGGTTTTCAGCCGACAATCCGGAGTGGGTATTGTCAAGTGCAGAGTGGAAGCGCAGGTTCCGTTCTTGGATGGCGCTACCCGAGCCGCAATCGGTCCTCAGTTCCCTTATCGTGTTTGACTTTCGCGGTGTTCACGGAGAATGTGCGCTTGCTACCGAGCTGCGCTCGTTCGTGAGACAAGAACTGGCTCATAGTCCTCGTTTCCTCTTCCATGTTGCGGCGATCTCGACCGCGCATCCACCGCCCCTTGGCTTCCTTGGACGGTTTGTCGTCGAGCGTTCGGGAGAGCACAAGAACCAGCTCGATCTCAAGGTTGGAGGGACCGGGGCTATCGTAAACCTTGTTCGACTCTTTGCGCTCGAACACGGAATCGAGGAGACGAACACCCTTGGACGATTGCTCGCCTTACGGGAAGCCCGGGCGATCGATGGCCAACTGGCGGATGACCTTGCGCAGTCGTTCGAGTTCTTGCTCGGCTTGCGCGTGCGGGTCCAGCTCGAACAGCTGCAGCGAGGGGAGCGACTATCCAATTTCGTGGATCCGCGGCAGCTGAGCTCGCTTGATCGCACGTTCTTGAAAGAGGCGTTCCGTGTCATTGGGAGAACGCAGGCCGTGGTGCGTGAACGGTTTCACCTAGAGCAGGCTGGCGAATGATCGGGCAGAACAGATGGGGCACGTGGCTCAACGGTATCATCCGGCAAATTGGCATTCACGGAGATGGACAGCACCTTCTTCATATTCGCTATACCGTACTTGATGCTGAGATGACCGGCCTTGACCTTGAGCGGGATCAGCTTCTTGCCATCGGTGCAGTGCGGATGGAAGGAGCGCGTATCCTCATTGCAGAACGGTTTTACAGTTTGATCCGACCATCAGTCGGACGCTGGGGAGCAAGTGTGCCGATCCACGGTATCCGACCAGTGGATGTCGCCGCGGCTCCTAAGCTCTCTACGGTGCTTCCCGAATTTCTTGCCTTCTCTGCTGGTACTGTATTGGTTGGTCATGGTGTCGAGATTGATCGGAAGTTCTTAGAGCGCGCAGCCAGGAACCTGGGTCTGCGGCTACCTCGCACCCGATGGATCGATACGGGGCGTGTGGCGCGGTGGCTGGCTTCACACCATGGGACGTTTGCGGAGGCTGCTGCAGACCGTGGCCGGTTCGGACTTGAGGAGCTGCTGACGGCATATGAGATCGAGCCGCCAGCGCGTCACCATGCCCTTGCTGATGCTTTCGTGACTGCGCAGTTGTGGCAGCGTTTCCTCTACGAACTCGTTAACGAGCGGATTGAGACCTTGCGTGATCTTCGGCTCATCGGCCTCTGCTAGCTGACACTGGACAACGTAATGAAAAGGACGATGCGCAGTGCCAAGAAGAACAGAATTAGGGTGAGCGGGATGGACAGAGGTGGCGCATCAGGAAGAAGGCGGCGGAGTGGCCGATAAAAAGGTTCCGTGAGGAGATGAAAGAGTTGGTGGATGACAGTCCGTCGCCCACGCGTCAGCCAGTCGAGGACCGCGCGGCCAATGACGAGCCACATCGCGATCGCGAGAACCCAATTGAGGGCGGTAACGATTTCCTGCACCATCGGTCTTAACCGTACGCTCGAGTATCCGGAATATGACCGGGTACCGGTCAGGCCGGTACCCGGTCTATTGCATGGCACTCGATTCTTTCAGTCCTGCCCGGCTGGGGCCACACCTGGGGCTGTGCCTGGTGCTGCTCCGGGCGCAGGCAATCGCATCTCACCGACCGGGATGCGGAGCTGGTCGACCATATCCTGAATGTACTTCGGGGCTGGCGCCGTGGCCAAGCTCACGACAATGAGGAGGATAAAGTTGGCCGCCATTCCGAAGATGCCGGCAGAGAGATGGGACAGCCCAAGGACGTTAAACCGTGGATCGATATAGTTGCCGACCATGTACACCACGCAGGCGATCAGCCCGCCGATCATGCCTGCGATAGCACCGTTGGCATTTGCCCGCTTCCAGAAGATGCCGAGCAGCACAACAGGGAAGAAGGTTGACGCTGCAAGAGAGAAGGCCCAGGCGACGATCTGCACAATGAGTGCCAAGCGCGGCAAAGCGGCGAGAGCGGCCAATACCGCAGCGATAAGGATCATAATCCGGCTTACCAGGAAACGACGGCTGTAGCTCGCGTTGGGATTAATGATCTTTGCGTAGATGTCATGTGCCACGGCCGTCGAAACAACGAGCAGGAGTCCGTCTGCTGTTGAGAGTGCAGCCGCCAAACCACCAGCTGCCACAAGCGCTGCAATCGTGAAGGGGAGGCCAGCGATTTCTGGGGTTGCGAGTACCACAATATCACCGACGATACGTAATTCAGAGAACTGAAGGATGCCGTCTCCGTTCGCATCGTTGATGGTCAGCAGTCCCGTCTTAATCCAGCTTGCTGTCCACGCCGGTAATGAAGCGATCGGCTGACCGACAACATTCTTCAGCACTTCCCAGCGGGAGAAGGCTGCATAAGCTGGTGCGGTCACGTACAGCAGCCAGATGAAGAAGAGTGACCAGCCAACACTGATCCGTGCTTCCTTTGGGCTGGGAACGGTGTAGTAACGGATCAGAATGTGTGGCAGCCCGGCTGTACCGGCCATCAAGCACAAGGTGAGGGCGAGGAACTCCCAGGGCGTACCGACCCAGTCCTTCACCGTAATCGGCTCGGGAGGTGTCAAGCCGATCTGCTTGAACGAGGCGATCGCGCTCGCGTTGGACAGAGCCTGCTTGAAGGGCTGGACGTACGACGCAAGGTTCATAGTTTGTTCGAGCTGAGTAATCTCACTTAAAGCGCGCCCGTACATGAGCTGCGGGAACGGCACACCGGTCAGCTTGGCAGAGAGGAAGGTCACTGGGATCAGGTAGGCCGTGATCAAGATAATGTACTGTGCAACTTGTGTCCAGGTAATTGACTTCATCCCCCCAAGGAAGGAGCAGACCAGGACGCCGGCGAGGCCGACGAAGACGCCGACTCGATAATCCAGGCCGAAGAAGCGGCTCATGATGATGCCGACACCGGTGACCTGGGCGGTGACATAGGTGAAGGATACGATAATGGCACAGATTGCCGCGACCAAGCGTGCCAGCCGAGCCCGCTCCCCATAGCGCGTCGCCACAAAGTCCGGGATGGTGAACTGCCCAAACTTACGGATATACGGGGCAAAGAGCAACGCCAACAGGACGTAGCCACCTGTCCATCCCATGATATAGGCAAGTGCATCATAGCCAAGAAGCCAGAGTGTCCCTGCCATGGAGATGAAGGAGGCAGCACTCATCCAGTCGGCGCCGGTTGCCATCCCGTTAAAGAAGGCAGGAACACGGCGGCCGGCCACGTAATACTCATCGAGACGGCGTGTAAAGTTGAGGATACCAATAAATGCATAGAGGGCAAGAGTCAGGAAGATGAAGGCGTAACCAATGAAGCGTGTGGGTAACCCCGCACGCTCGAGGAGGAAGAGAACCAGAGTGAAGAGAATGAGGAAGATGAAGAAGGCACCGTAGTACTTCGCAAGGCGTCGACGAAATTCGCTGATCTGAGCACGGGTTAGTGGCGTATATCCAGCTTCCTGCGCCATACCTGCCCTACTCCTTCTCCTCAAAGCCGTACTTCTTATCGATGACATTGTTCATGGTGAGCGCATAGATAAAGATGAGAATGACATAGACCGTAATGGAGAACTGGCTTGAGAGCCAGTAGCCAAGGGGGAAGCCGGTAAGAATCTTGATCTTATTGAGCGATGCCGCAAATGGAGGATGCAGATAGGTCACAGCAAACCAAATCACGAGCAGTGTCAGGATTAAGCGCCAGTGTTCGCGCCAGTAGGCCTCAAGCTTTGCAGTGTCGCTGACTGGTGTGCTCGCCATCGCTGTTCCTCCTGCCCTCAGAGCCCCACTCGGCATGGGTGATCATCCCCATCTTCGATCGGAAACCTCCTACAGATCAGTGATTTGACATTGAGAGGATCCGCTCTTCAGATCACCTCCTTTCCCAATGATCCGTTGAGCGCTGCTGACTCGAGTTGTGCCTTTCACCTGTCGTCTACACGCTATCGTAGTTCTCGGTTGGTGAGTATCCGTGCTGTCCCGATGACATTGCGAGATTACTTGCTCTATAACCGATCGACGGCGCATTGTCAAGAGGGTGCGGGTTATTGGAAAGATAACCACGTCGTTATAGTGAACCTGCTGTTTCCTGAAGTTACTCGGTTGCGGAAAGGCGCGCCGCGCCGTGTGGGAAGCAGAGCAAGGCCAATGCAGCCGCCGGTTTGTTAAGGGTGTGGTCCAATCTGCGCTCAGCTGACCAACCTGTGGTATCACGTCGAGGTCAGGAAAGTGTGGCCAGTGTTCTCGCGTGGCCTTCATCAATCCAACAGCAGGTGGAGGGGGAAAGGTGTCAACGCCGATCCGACGTCAATACCTGGCGATCAAGCAACAAGTTCCTGACGCCTTACTCCTGTTTCGTCTCGGCGATTTTTACGAACTTTTTGACAACGACGCAGTGATCGCGGCCAGCGTGCTCGATATCGCGTTGACCTCACGGGAGCTTGGCCGCAACCAGCGCGTCCCGATGGCTGGTATTCCGGCCCATGCCGCCGAACCATACATTGCCAAGCTTGTCGCAGCAGGCTACCGCGTTGCGCTCTGCGATCAAATCGGAACGCCAGATGGACGGCACCTCGTCGAACGTCGGATTACGCGTATCATCACGCCGGGAACCGTGACAGAACCAACGATGCTCGACTCGCGACGCAATACCTACATCGCGGCAGTCGTCCTCCAGGAGACTCGCGCCGGCTTGGCGTTTGCCGAGCTCTCCACCGGCGAGTTTGCAGCCACTGAACTAGGTGCGGATTCGGTGGATGAACTTCGCGCAGCGGTCGAGCTGGAACTTGTTCGCCTAGCGCCAGCGGAGCTTTTGACGACTCCCGCCCAACGTGCACTATTGCCAGATGTCGGCGCCTTCGTTACCGAGACACCCGAATGGATGTGGGGCGACCGCGTAGCACGCCGCGCACTGCACGACCAGTTCCGAGTTCAGTCGTTGGAGGCATTTGGCTTGGAGGACCGGCCACTCGCGTTGCGCGCAGCCGGTGCACTCCTCCAGTATCTTGCTGAGACCCAAGGGGGTCAACTCCCCCAACTCGAGGATCTCATCGTCTACCGAACCGACGCCTATATGACGCTCGATACCGCGACGCGGCGGAATCTGGAGCTTCTGGAGACGGTACGGGGTGAACAGGGGCGCTCACTCGTTGCGATCCTCGACCGGACCAAGACGCCAATGGGTGCACGGCTGTTGCGACGCTGGCTCAATCAGCCGTTGGTAGACGTGAAAGCGATTCACGAGCGTCAGGCACGTGTCGCCGCACTTGTGAGCGAGACGATTATGCGGGTTCGCCTGGGCGATCTGCTAAGTGGGGTCGCTGATTTAGAGCGCCTGGCTAACCGTGTCTTGACGGAGCGTGTGACGCCACGGGAACTTCGGCAACTTGCACAGTCCTTGAGTGTGCTTCCTGATATCAGGGCGACGGTTGCACACCATGGTGAACTCGCGGCTTTCGGAGCCTTCCCCAACCTTCTTCCCATTGCTCAGTTGATTCAGCAGGCTCTTGTTGATGATCCGCCGGCCACCCTGGGTCAAGGTTCGGTGATCCGCCCGGGTTTCGCGCCAGAACTCGACGACTTACGAGAGCGAGCCCGGACAGCACGGGAATGGATCGCTTCGCTCGAACAGCGCGAGCGCGAGCGAACCGGGATCCGCTCGCTGAAGGTCGGCTACAACAAGGTGTTCGGTTACTACATTGAGGTGAGTCACGCCAATCGCCACCTCGTACCGGAAGACTACCAGCGCAAGCAAACACTCGTGGGCGCCGAGCGCTATATCACACCTGAGCTTAAGGAGTACGAGCATCTCGTCCTCCATGCCGAGGAACAGCTGGCTGCACGAGAAGCAGAGGTGTACCGGCGGGTCATCGGCGAAGTGGCGAGCTGCACAGGACAGATCCGACGAGCAGCGCAGCTGATCGCTGAGCTCGATGCCTATCGGGCGTTAGCCGAAGTTGCTGTCGAACGGCGGTACACCCGGCCTGAGGTTGACGAGAGCTTCGCCCTCGAGATCATCGGCGGTCGCCACCCAGTGGTGGAGACGACGACCGAACCAGGCCGTTTTGTGCCCAACGACACGTGGCTCGACGTTGAGGATCAGCAGATCATGATCCTCACCGGGCCGAACATGGCTGGGAAATCGACGTATCTCCGTCAGGTGGCACTGATTGTGCTGCTGGCCCAGATCGGTTCCTTCGTACCGGCTGAGCGGGCACGGGTCGGAATTGTTGATCGGATCTTCACCCGAATCGGTGCACAGGACGACATTGCTTCTGGTCAGAGCACGTTTATGGTGGAAATGATAGAGACGGCAACAATCCTACGCCAGGCGAGCCGCCGCTCGCTCGTGGTGCTCGATGAAGTTGGACGCGGGACCAGCACCTACGACGGACTTGCCATTGCTCGAGCCGTGGTTGAATACCTCCACAATCACCCACGGCTGGGTTGTCGTACACTCTTTGCGACTCATTATCACGAACTGACCGAATTGGAGCGTGTCCTGCCGCGAGTGCGCAACTACCGGATGGAGGTGTTGGAGGAGGGAGATCATGTCGTCTTTCTGCACCGGGTTGTGCGAGGAGGCGCGGATAAGAGTTACGGTATCCATGTGGCACAACTTGCCGGTTTGCCCCAAGCTGTTGTGCGACGAGCACGCGAGATTCTCGCTGATCTGGAAACGGCACGGTCCAGCGAGCGGGTGCGGCGCCGGTCTGCAATGGCTAGGGATGTGCCAGTAACGGTACAGCTGACGCTCTTCGGTCCGCCTCACCCGGCGGTTGAACGATTGAAAGCGCTCGAGCTTGATGCGATGACACCTCTCGAGGCATTGACGGTTCTCTACGAACTCCAACGGCTGGTACGCGAAGACGATGGGAAAAGCTAGTCTTCACGCATCAGCGCGTGCTTCAGCTGCGCTTGTCGTTGAGGGCGCAGTAGCCAGAGTGGGAGAAAAGCGGAGGTCGCGACAGCAGCTGAAATTGCGATCATCACGCGGGGACCGAAGGCACCATAGATTGGTGTGTAAAGTATGGGTGCGAGTCCCTGTACCAGGAAGCGAGCCCCCGAGAAATAAGCAGATGCGGTACCACGGTAACGGGGCACTGCCTGGACGGCAAGGGTAGCAAAGGCAGTCCAGGTCAGCATCGCTGCGAAACCAAGCGCCAGATAGGCTGCCGCAAATACCCAGGGATGGGGTGCGATAGCCATCACCGCGATGGCACTGCTCACCGCAACGAGGCCAATCATGGCCCCGCGTTGGGCGCCAAGATGCTCGAGGAGGAGCCCAGCTGGTGGCCCAAATAGGATTGCTCCGAGGCCATAGAGAGATACGACGAGCCCGATCGTCGCGTAATCGAGTTGCCAGAGATCGCGCAGCGCCTGACCGAGAAGATAAGCTGTTCCCATTACAGCAGCATTCGTCAGGAACGCGAGTGCGACGACTTGGGCAACCCCGCGATCGAGGGCAGCGAGGAGCTCGCGCAGGGCGTGACCGAGCGAAGGAGCGCGCGGTCGTGCTGGTACGATATGGCCGTGTTGGTGGAACCAAAATAGAAGCCAGACCCCCGCGATCCAGCTCAAGAGGGTGACCGAGACGAAGAAGAGTCGCCACGAGAGGGCCACGAGCAGGCCTGCGACCAGCGGGCCAAGAAGATGGCCGCTTTGATTTGCTGCCGAGAAGGCAGCGATGGTCCGTGGCAGTTGTGGTGGCGGCAGTACATCGCCGAGCGTCGCAAGGAGGATCGGGGTTGTGAAAGCATTCGTCACACCAAACAAGATGCAGCCAAGAATAAAGATAGGAAGATTCGGCGCGAGAGCGCAGAGTAAGGCTGCCAACCCAAATGATCCGAAGCCGGCCAGAATTACTACCCGCCGTGACGTTAGGTCGGAGATGGTGCCTGAGAAGAACTGGCACACACCGAAGGTCACGAAATAGGCTGGAATAATGACTGAGAGTGTTGTCTTGTCGACATGAAAAGCCCCCTGGAGAATGGGAAAGACGATGGGGAAACCACCGCCATTATAGGGACCGATCAATGAACCGAGATGAAATGGCGCGAGACTCCACTGACTGAACCGATGAGTCGCTGCAGGTCTTGACGAGCGGGTCGCCACTCCTCGCCTCCCCCGTAAGTGTAGCGTTGAATAGCGCCGTTGCCCTGTTTATCAGGGCGGAACCGGCATAGAGCGTTTTGAACAGTGGTAACCTTTACGAATCGTTCACGCTTGCGAATGACACAATACCATGAGGTCAAAGCTGTCTCCAAAATATCATGTGTCTACACTAAATGATGAAAGGATACAAATTCTTGCACACTGACTCCGGTGTCAGCTTGTGCTCGTGGGTTGCGTTATTGCAGCGGACCCTTTTCCGCCATTGCATCGTTCTTCCATCACGATGACGACCTCGCCTTTCACCGACCATCGTGAGCACGATGCTGGTCTTTGGAACGCCCTCGGAAACCGTTCTGGTGAGCACGTGCTCCCGCTGGCATCGGAATATCTGGGGAATATCTGGGCAGAGGGAAAGCGAGCAGTTGTGTCATAACCGAGCACGTGGGGCGCTCAAGAGCCCCCTGCCGGCGTGACAATGACCCTCCTTCTGGCATCGACTATCCGGGACAGCGGTCGTTGCTCTCTGCTGCGAAGTTATGCGTCGTGCACAAATCGATCGAGTCAGATTGCGCGTGGTGCCCGAGTGCTATCCCGCTTGGTTCAGTACGCTGCACGAAGGGAAAGGGGGTGACAGCGGTGCTGAAGGAGATCCGGTTTCGGCCTCGAGAACCCCCGCCGGTAGTGCCTCCACGTTCGCTGAGAGTCATTCGTAGGACGTTCGGTTCGCTGCGACGTTGCAGCGGAGAGGAGCTCAACGATGAGCGAGGGTGCAACGGCGTGGATGCTGATATCCACGGCATTGGTTCTCTTGATGACACCGGCGCTTGGTTTCTTCTACGGTGGGCTTGTTCGCTCGAAGAACGTGCTGAACACACTGCTCATGAGTTTTGGTGCGCTTCCTATCGTCGGTCTGACTTGGGCGTTGGTGGGGTATTCTCTCGCCTTTGCACCAGGATTTCCGGTGATTGGTGACCTTTCCTTCGCACTGCTACGCGGTGTCGATGTGGTTGCGCAGGGACAGATCCCTCACCTTCTTTTCATGAGTTTCCAGGCGACTTTTGCCATCATCACGGCGGCGTTGATCAGCGGGGCACTTGTTGAACGGATGCGTTTTGTCCCATATCTGGCGTTTCTGGCCCTGTGGGCCGTACTCATCTACGCACCGATCGCTCACTGGGTCTGGGGTGGTGGGTGGCTGGCTCAACTGGGAGCGCTGGACTTTGCCGGTGGAACGGTGGTTCATGTGAATGCTGGCGTGGCGGCTGCCGTCGGTGCGCTCGTGCTTGGCCAGCGGCATGACTATGCTCGTCAGGCGATTCTACCCCACCATATCCCCTTTACTTTGCTGGGAGCAGCACTCCTTTGGCTGGGCTGGTTCGGCTTCAACGCGGGGAGCGCTCTGGCTGCGAATGAATCGGCAGCACTCGCGTTCACAAACACGATGCTTGCTCCGATGGCCACAGCATTGGTGTGGATGATCTGCGACTTGGTTCGGACCGGGAAAGTGACCGCGGTCGGTGTGGCCACGGCGATCGTCGTTGGTTTGGTTGCGATCACCCCCGCAGCTGGCTTCGTGGCGCCGCTTTCGGCGATTGCGCTCGGTGCACTCGCGACCTTTCCGAGCTACTTTGTACTCTTGTGGCGAGCTCACACCCGGTTGGACGATTCTCTTGACGTCTTCGCGGCGCACGGCGTGGGTGGACTAACCGGGGCGATCTTGACGGGAGTCTTCGCTCAAGAGTCCTGGAACGGCATCAGGGATGGCTTGCTCTTTGGGAATCCGATGCAGGTGCTGATCCAAGCGCTTGCTGTCTTTGCGGTCGCCGCGTATACCGGCCTAGGAACGTTCGTGATCCTCAGAGTGATTGCTGCGCTCACAGCGCTTCGTGTTTCTGAACTTGCCGAGCGACTCGGACTGGACATCAGTGAGCACAGTGAGCGGGCCTACACGAGCGGTGAAGGGGCGATCCTTCTCTTGCCCACGGTCCGGCCGGCGGAGCGCGGTGTGCATGTCGAACCGAAGGTGAAGCGAGTGGGAGAGAGGGCATGAAACTGATCGTAGCCATCATCCGACCGGAAAAGTTGAATGACGTCCTGGAAGCGCTATTTCGGGCCGAGGTACGCGGACTGACCATTTCCGCTGCTCAAGGCCATGGTGGTGAAACGGAACAAGTCGAAACCTATCGAGGCATGACCGTGAAGATGGAACTGACGCCCAAAGTGCGCTTGGACATCGGTGTGTCGGATCACTTCGTGGAGCCGACCGTGCAAGCGATCCTGAAAGCAGCCCACACTGGGCAGGTGGGAGACGGCAAGATTTTTGTCCTGCCGGTGGAGCACGTTTATCGGATCCGGACGGGGGAACGTGACGAAGCGGCAGTAACTCCAATCGTCTAAATTCACCGGAGAACCCATCCCCACCCACCAACCGGCCCGCGGGGTTTGCCCGCGGGCCGGTTGCGGCATGGGATGGATGGGAGGTCAGTCTGCAACAGCTCGGGCTTCGACCGGTCGCTCGCGTATGCGCCGCGTCGGCCGCTCTTCGGCGGCTTCGATCGGAGGGTGCGGGGCCACTTTCCAGAAGGCGGTGCGAAGTTCATCCCATCGTTCCAGGATCTCGCAGCCACGCTGGCTTCCCGTCAAGGTGACATGCTTGGCGATCAAGGCGCGCAGTAACTCCTCGTCCTCGTCACTCAGGCGCTCCAGCTGTACATATTCTCGGTTCAGGCGTGCTGGGAAGGTCCCTTCGGGGTCAAAGACGTAGGCGACGCCGTTTGTCATTCCGGCTGCGAAGTTCCGGCCGGTCGGGCCAAGGACAACAACGACGCCACCGGTCATGTATTCGCACCCGTGATCGCCAACACCCTCGACCACCGCGACGGCGCCGGAATTGCGGACCGCGAAGCGTTCGCCGGCTTGTCCGGCGACGAAGAGCTCGCCTCCAGTAGCACCGTAGAGCACGGTGTTTCCGACGAGAACGTGCGGTCGAGTCGGATCGATGGGCGCTTGAGGTGAACGGACGACGATTGTGCCGCCACCCATACCCTTACCGACATAGTCATTGGCCTCACCGTTCAAAATGAGCGTCAGACCGTGCCAGCACCACGCGCCGAAACTCTGACCAGCCTGGCCGGTGAGTTCCACAGTGACCAGACTCTCTGGCGCGCGCTCCCTGCCAAAGCGCAGGGCGAGCTCCCCGGCCAGGCGGCCTCCAACGGCTCGATGGTGGTTGCGTACCGTTGTGCTGATGCGGACCGGCTGGCGCTGTTCAAGAGCTGGACGAGCTTGTTCAAGCAGCCACTCATCGAGGGCTGGTCCAGTGAGATCGTGGAAGATATTCCGGTCATACAAACAGCGCCGTGGGGCATCCGGATCTCCCGGTACAGCGAGCAGTGGCTGGAGATCGAGCAGTGCTGCCGGCCCCTCCAGTTGGTCGAGAACGGAAAGCAACTCGACACGCCCGACGATATCGTCCAAGCGCCGAGCACCAAGCATGGCGAGGTATTCCCGTACCTCTTCGGCAAGGAGCGTGAAGAAGTTGATAACGTGCTCCGGCTTGCCGACGAACCGCTTGCGGAGATCTTCGCGCTGCGTCGCGATACCAGTCGGGCAGGTGTTGAGGTGGCATTGTCGTGCCATGTCGCAGCCGATAGCTACCAGTGCAGCGGAGCCGAACCCAAACTCCTCTGCACCGAGGAGGGCCGCAATCACAATGTCGCGTGCTGTTTGCAGGCCACCGTCAGTGCGCAGTCGCACTCGGCTGCGCAGGTCATTGAGCACGAGTGTTTGCTGGGTTTCAGCCAGGCCAAGTTCCCACGGGACACCCGCATACTTGATTGAGGAGAGTGGCGAGGCACCGGTGCCGCCGCTATGACCACTGATCAGGATGTAGTCGGCGTGGGCCTTGGCGACGCCGGCAGCGATGGTCCCAACGCCAGCCTCGGCAACCAGCTTGACACCGACTCGTGCACGCGGGTTGACCATCTTGAGGTCGTAGATCAGCTGGGCAAGGTCCTCAATACTGTAAATATCGTGATGTGGTGGCGGCGAAATCAGCTGGATGCCAGGGATTGCGTGGCGGAAGCGCGCGATCAGCGCAGTCACTTTGTGGGCGGGCAGCTGACCGCCCTCACCGGGCTTGGATCCCTGGGCGATCTTGATCTCCAGTTCCTCCGCACGCACGAGATACTCGGCTGTCACGCCGAAACGCGCACTCGCGACCTGCTTGATCTTGTTGTGGGGCACATCGGTCCCTGCTTCATAGTACCAGTCCGGATCCTCACCACCTTCGCCGCAGTTGGAACGTGCTCCGATCCGGTTCATCGCAATCGCCAGCGTCCGGTGTGCTTCTGGTGAGAGCGCGCCCAAGGACATTGCCGTCACAACGAACCGTTTGCGGATCTCCTCTGCTGGCTCGACGTCGTCGAGCGGGATCGGTTGCGTGGGACGGAAGGTGAGAAGATCGCGCAAGGCCATGGGGCGCCGGTCTTGCACCAGGTACACGTACTGCCGATAGGCTTCCCGGTCGCCAGTCTGGGCTGCCTGCTGGAGAGCGCGAACATTTGTCGGACTGAACGCATGATACTCGCCGTCCTTGCGGAACCGGACAAATCCCCAGTCGGGCAGCCGCTCGAGTGGTTCACTGAAGCCAGCGGCATGCCGCTTGAGCGCGCGCTCAGCGATCCCCGCGAGGTCGAGCCCACCGAGACGTGAGGGAGTGCCGGTAAAGAACTGATCGACCACGTCTTGTGACAGACCAAGGATCTCAAACAACTGGGCACCCTGATAGCTCGCCAGCGTGGAGATCCCCATCTTGGACATAATCTTCAAGAGGCCATACTCGAGCTGCGTCACATAGCGCTTTGCCAGCTCGTCAGGGGAGAGCTGCTCAGCGCCACGTGTCCCAGCAAAACTGCGAGCAACATGCAGCGCCAGATACGGGTGAACTGCTGCTGCACCATATCCGATGAGGACTGCTGCCTGATGGACATCCCAGACGTCACCGGTGTCACAGACGAGAGAGGCACGCATTCGCTTGCCCACCCGAATCAGGTGATGGTGCACGGCGCCAACGGCAAGCGGCATGGGGATCGGTGCGTGTTCGGCATCGACATCACGATCGCTCAAGATCAGGATGCTTGCGCCCTCGTCAATCGCCTGTTCGGCGCAGCGGAGGAGTTCGGTTAGGGCTTGCTGGAGTCCGACTGGTCCGTCAGCGACCGTGAAGACTGCGCGGAGTGTCCGAGCTTTCAGCGCTGGATGGCTGCCGAGCGCAGCTAGCTGACCCTCGAGCAAGATCGGGCTTGGTAGATGCAAGAGCCGTGCGTGCTCGGGCGTTTCGGTAAGGAGACTCCCGCGCGGCCCGAGATACACGTCGAGCGACATGACCAGCTTTTCGCGCAGGGAGTCGATGGGTGGGTTCGTCACCTGGGCAAAGCGCTGGCGGAAAAAGTGGGCTAGTGGGCGTGGGAATTCGGAGAGGACAGCGAGTGGAGTGTCGTCGCCCATCGACCAGAGCGGCTCCTTGCCCTCCACGGCCATCGGTTGGACTACAAGCCGCTGGTCCTCTGCGGTGAAACCGAAGGCGACCTGGCGACGAAGCCAGTCATGCTCGTCGATCTCGTGTCCGTTTCCGTCGAACGAACTTGGTACCAGGTGCACCCGGTGGTGAGCGATCCACTCGCCGTAGGGACGCCGGGATGCAAGGAGCTGCTTGATCTCTTGGTTCCGATATACCGTGCCGGTGGCGGTGTCGGCAACGAGCATCTGCCCCGGGCCGAGACGACCGCGTTCGATGACCCGGCGAGTCGAGAGATCGATGACGCCGGTCTCGCTCGCGAGGACAACCAATCCGTCCTCAGTAATTGAGTAGCGGGCTGGTCGCAAGCCATTACGGTCGAGGACTGCACCGGCAACGCGTCCGTCGGTAAAGGCGATCGCTGCGGGGCCGTCCCATGGTTCCATGAGCCCGGCGTGGTAGTCGAAGAACGCGCGCATCTCAGGGGAGAGGTCATCCATATGTTCCCACGCCTCTGGGATGAGCATCGCGACGGCATGGACAATGTCGCGCCCTGAGAGTTCCAAGAGTTCGAGGACTTGGTCGAGGCTCATCGAGTCGGAACCTTCGGGGTCGATCAGCGGGAGCAGCTCTGCGAGTCGCTCCCCCCAGAGCGGCGACGAAAGTTCCGGCTCGCGGGCACGCATCCAGTTGCGGTTCCCTTGGAGGGTGTTGATTTCACCATTGTGCGCGATCCGGCGGAACGGTTGGGCGAGTTGCCAAGTGGGGAAGGTATTCGTGCTGTACCGCTGATGAAAAAGGGCGAGCGCACTCTCCATCAGCGGATCCTGGAGATCTCGGTAGAAAGCCGCTAGATCGCGTGCCACGAAGAGGCCCTTGTAGACGATCGTTCGACAAGAGAGTGAGGGAATGAAGAAGCCACGGATACCAAGTTCCTTGGCACAGCGTTCCGCTCTCCGGCGGGCCAAATAGAGACGACGCTCGAACTCCATGTTGTCGATGCCAGCCGGTCGGGCAGCGATGACTTGCTCGATATGGGGCATCGTCTGCCGTGCTTGCTGCCCAAGTACGGTTGGCTCGACGGGCACCAGACGCCACCAGACATCGACAATTTCCTGTGCGGAGAGGGCAGCAGTCAGCTCCTGCTTACATCGCTCACGTGCCGCCGCGTCATGATGCGGGAGGAAGACGAGTCCTGCTGCGAGGCGATCCGGCTCCACAGTGATGCCCAAAACGGAGGTGAGTTCCCGGACCAGTAGCCTGCGCGGCACTTGCACAGTGACTCCTGCACCGTCACCCGTCTTTGCATCGGCTGAGACGGCACCGCGATGTGTGAGATTGACGACTGCTTGGAGCGCATATCGAACAATCTCGTGGCTGGGTTTGCCACTCAGGTCGGCGACGAAACCGGTGCCGCACGCATCGTGCTCATACTCCGGCCGGTAGAGTGGCGCGCCGACGATCTGCTCCTTGCTGTTGGCACGCATCATTGCGTCGATAACTCCTTCCCTCTGCGCCGAGGTTGTCGCTCCCGGTGCATGGAGCGACAGTGATCCGAGCTGGCAGTGAACAGATGGGTCTCTGACGAGCATGCTGAAAATGTCAATGCCCCGGTCACGAGCTCCGGTCGGATTGACCGGATGCATGGGATACGCACGCTATGTACGCACCCTCGCCCGGGGCCGATGAGGGACAGAACGCCTCATAAGACTGCTGGGGAAAGAGAAAGCGCAGCTGTGTTGGCGCTGTGATGAGGACACCCGCCGCACCTTTGCAGCCATTCCGGCTCCTCCTCCATCGCTCGCGCGCCGTTGCGCGGGCAAAACCACGAGGACCTTAGCTGTGTACTATAGCAGGGAATTGGATCGACCGCAAGACCCTTGTGTGAAGACGCCTCAGGTATCACAAGCGAGCCAGTAGACTGTGGTTCTTGTCCCCGCAGGGCCGGTTCTGGCAGCCCTAGGGCTCTGCCCTTACTCACGCAGCATTAGCAGGGGCTTGAGGATGCGTCTTGTCTGACCTTGGCAGTACGGCGGGATCGAGGAGGATCGTGGAGCAGGAGTGGGACACTTTCACGTATCTCCGGTGATTGTGTCGACCCGAAGCTTCCGGAGTGAGGCAGTTGCAGTAATCTTTCGCCTGGTGGTCGTCTCTAGGGTGGAGCGGCGGGTCAAGCAGGAGCGTCGCCAAACGATGTGCTCGAGACGTTCCGTTGTACCCACTGTGCGTTTGCCACAAGTCGATAGCTATCCACACCGACTTCCGCTGACGACCGATTCGTACCCGATCGAAGATCCTGCAAGGAGAGGTGGCTGGTGCGTGGAGTCTTTCACTTCCGCGGTGGAAGCTTCGCGAAGGGAAAGTGTGCCGATCGAGCCTAGTCAGAAGATCCCCTTGTCGGCTTCTGCGCTCTGTGGGAGACTCCGACTGTGCGAATCGGTGGTGCATGGTTGAAAAAGCTTGCACTGGCTGATTCGCTTGGGCAATCGTACGGCGATGCGCCGCGAAAAGTTAGGCGGAGGTACTCGGTATGGGTGATGGGATGGTCACGCATCCGGAGCCGCGGACGGCACCGGACTTTGAGCAAGAGGCGCTGCAGCATGTCTGGATCCACTCGGCTGAGTGGATTCGACTGGCCGAAGAGCGGGGCTTCCGGGTCTTTGAACGTGCCTATGGGAGCACGCTCGTCGACGTGTATGGCCGGGAGTATATTGACGGTCTATCCGGGTTGTGGGTTGTCAACGCCGGGCACGGTCGACGGGAAATTGCGGAAGCGATGGCCGAGCAGGCTACCAAAGTTGCCTACGTGTCGTCGGCCAATCATACGACAGTGTCAACCGTTCGGCTCGCCCATGAGCTTGCGGTGAGGCTTCCAGGTGATCTGAACCGTGTCTTCTTCTGCTCTGGGGGCTCGGAGGCGGTGGAGAGCGCCATCAAAATCGCCAAACAGGTTCAAGCGATGCGGGGGTATCCCAAACGGTACAAGATCATCGCCCGGCGCGGAAGCTACCACGGCATGACCTACGGAGCGATGACGCTGACACAGTCTCGTAACGAGAAGTTCTTCGGGCCATTCATGTACGGGGTGTCGTACGTTCCCTCGCCGAACCGCTACCGCAATGACTTCGGACTGGAGGGCGAGGAAGGGGATCTCATGTGTGCCAAGTATGTTGAACAGGAGATCCTCTATCAAGATCCCGAGACGGTTGCAGCGGTGATCGGCGAGCCCATCTCAACGTCAAATGGGGTTCATGTCCCTTCGCCCAAGTACTGGCAACATCTCCGCGAGATCTGTGACAAGTATGGCGTCCTCCTCATCATGGATGAGGTGATCAATGGGTTTGGACGTACCGGGAAGATGTTCGCAGCTGAACATTTTGGTGTCGTGCCCGACTTGATGACGATGGCGAAGGGAATTACGTCCGGATACGCGCCAATGGGGGCAGTGGCCGTGCGCGACAGCGTCTTTGAAATCTTCCAAGAACAGAAGGAGGTTCCGCTCGGTCACTTGTTGACGTTCGGGGGGCATGCGGTTGCAGCAGCTGCTGCCCTAAAGAACCTTGAGATCTTCGACCGTGAGGGGCTGGTGCAACAGAGTGCGGAGAAGGGTAGCTATCTCCTCGAGCAGTTGAAGGGACTCCTTCGCCATCCGACCGTCGGCGACGTGCGCGGTCTGGGGTTGATGTGCGGGATCGAGCTGGTCAAGAGCAAGACGACGAAGGAGAAGTGGCCGCGCAACAGTGCCTTTATTAAGGCCTTGGAACGCCGGATGAATGAGAAAGGCTTGTTGACGCGTGTCTGGGAGATTGTCCACGTTGCGCCACCGTTGGTCGTAACTTACGAGGAACTCGATCGAATTGTTGCCATTATCGACGAGGCGCTGACCGAGACCGAGAACGAATTCGCCAGCGAGATCACAGACTGATCTGGTGCGCCATCCGTTAACCTGTGACGAGGCGCTCGACAAGTGCAGCAAGTCGTTCGGGGTCGAGCGCCTCGTCGCGAATGAGATAGCGGATGCGTCGCTCCCCATCCAGGACATAGCTCACTGCGGTGTGTGCAACCTCGTATTGTCCGCCAGTCTGGGGTTGACGCATAACCGCAATTGCGAAATCTGCCCACACCGGTTCCAGGGCACGTGGATCGCCCGTGAGATAGATGATCTGATCCTCAAACCCGTTTGCCTGGAGGTACTGCTGCACACGTTCTGGCGTGTCCCGTTCGGGGTCAACGGAGATAGCGATGATCCGTACCTGATCGCGGATCTTGGGTGGAAGCCGATGATAGGTGGCGACCAACTTCCGAAGCGTCAAAGGGCAAGTGTCCGGGCAACTTGTATACACGAAGGTCACGAGAAACGCGTGCCCTTCCAAACTTGCAAAGTGTACAGGCTGGCCGGTCGGATCGAGCAATGTAAAGTCGGGGGCAGGTCGACCGTCGAGCTCAAGCGCCCATTCGAGGGCGCGCTGCGCCTGATACCAGCGGACCACGTTCACCAGTGCCGTGCCGATCAGCGCCACAATCACGAGGCTCCACAGGGTGAGACGGATGCGACGCAACATTAGCGCCTCTCTTTCCTCACCTGCCCCGGGCCCCGGCTTGCTCCGCCGAAGAGCCACCAAAGGAGCGGGATTGTTGTGACGGCAACAGCTCCCCACAACCACCAGGACCGCCATACCGAGGACGTGGCACGTTCAACGGTGGCATCGAATGCGACCGCTCCCGCCCCCTCAGGTGCCCGAATGGCCAATTCCATCCGGTAGGGGCCGGGTTGGTCGATCGAAAACTCGGCTGCGTAATATAATTTGTTAGTTGCTTGTTCGCGCGTCACAGGATACCGCTGGGATGGTCCACCATTGGCTGGTGTGATAGTCAGGATGATCTCCGCATTGTCCACGATCGCCCGATCCTCGCGACGTTGGAGGAGCACGCTTACATCTACCGTTCCAGTCTGAAGCGGTACGGGACTGGTGAAGACTGTCACCTCGTACGGTCCGATCGGGTGATTGGCGATTCGGACCTGCCCACCATTGGCGATGGCGGGTGGTGAGACAGGGAAGGTGGACAGGAAGGCGATGGCAAGAACCACCAGACGTGGAGGCCACGTTCGACAGCTGGACGCTAGACTGCCTAAAGTTGTTCTTACTGCTTGGGCATGCTGGTTCTGCTCCGTGGTGCGACTGGGAAGAATCTGACCAGGAGCGTGAACCTTTGCTCGTAGACTGCAAACCAGCTGCCGAAGTTTTCCCGCCATCCTCTGACTCCCAGTTCAACCCAGGAGTGTACCGCGCATCTCCATAGGCTGGCTCAGAAGCCAGACGCCGAAGAGAAAGAGTCCTACCAGCAGAACAAGCCAGGGGAGAATAGCCTTGAACTGAAGGTGCAATTGCCGAGCGAGTACGAGTGCCCAGAGCGTTGACCCGAAGAAACCAAGAGCCAAGACCAGCAGGACAAGATCGTTGACCTTGTCGATCGTGAGCAGGCTAGCCAGCTGCCAAGCCGGCCAGCCAAGGAGCGGATACCCAAGCGTGTCCAAGATGAAGCTTTGTGTCAGGGGCACGATCGTCAATGCACCAGTCAGGAAGTGGAAGAGATAGTGAGCCGTCCACATACCGAAGCCCAGCGGGGCCAGGGAGTACACGAATCGCTGGAATCCCCACCAGAGCGGGCGTGCATCTGCAAGAAGGCTGGTGACGACCCCAGCGAGCACCGCAGCCACTCCCAACATGCCAATGCCTGTGGCGAAGAGGAAGGCGAGCAGCACTGCCTCGTTGGTTATGTGCAGCGTCTGACTGAGCCACTGCAAAAGGCGGTAGATTGGGCTAACCATGCCAAAAGCGTTGAGAAATCCCAGTGCAGTGAGTCCTAGAACAAGGAGCATCCAGTCAGGGCGAGTGCTGAGCCGACCAATGCCAGACCGGTTGGCTGTTGGGTCGATTTCCGCTAGCACCGGAACGCGAAGCTGTACTGTTACATTGTTGACAGGGCAGGCATGAACACAGTCAAGACAGAAGGTGCAGTCGAGGTTGCCCACCTTTCGTGGCTGGAACAGTCCGAGCTCGCAGCCGCGCTGGATCAGTTGGCCTGTGGCAGCAAATCGCCCACGGATACAGTCCTTCGTCGTACACCGTGTGCAGACTGTTGGGTCACGAACGCTCACAACTGTCGGTGAAGCTAACGAACCAAGAAAGTTGAATTGACCAATCGGGCAGACATGCTTGCAGAACGCTGCGCCACGGAAGAACCCATCGATCAGAAATGCGGCCACAAAATAGGCGATGATCACCCAGGCAGTCAGCAGCGGACTTGCCCAGAGGTCGAATGCCTCGTAGGCCCAAAAGAACAAGACGAGGAGCAGAAGGGCGAGCCATTTGCCGGGGAGAAGCCAGCGTGGCCAAGCACGGCGTGGTTGGAAAAGCCGTTGCGCCAGCCGGCGCGGGAGCAGGAAGGGGCACGCAAAGCAGAAAAGGTTGCCGGCAAACAGGAGAGCCAACACCACAAGTCCGCGCCAATGGACCCAAGGCAGCACGCCAGCGTAATTCTTTGGGGCGAGGGGTGGCCCAAAGAATCCATCATAGAGAAGAAGTAAGGCCAGCATGAGGAGCACGACCTGCGCACTGGTGCGTGCATGTCGCCAGCGGAGCCAATAGCCGAGAATCGGCCAGCGTTGCAGGTCGCTAAGCGATCGACTGATACCTTGCGTCAGTGTCGTCCGAAGCGTCATCGGATCACTCCTAGTACGTTGGCGTCGGACTGGCACCGTGGTCGTGGCCAGGCGTTTTCGGTGACTGTATCCCCGACCGAACACCGGAGATCGTGTGCCGCGCCTCGAACGCTTGTCCATTGCGGGTGCCGCGCACGATAATGATCCAGTCGCCAGCCATAGTGAACTCAAAACCTTGCGTGACAAAGACGCCGTCACCTTCTTCGCGGGCCTGCACGATCACTGGCTTCATACCAGCATGGGACATGGTGCCTTCGACTTCCACGGAGCCGAGGCCGGAAATAGGCTGACCGCGATCATCACGGAGCCGGAAGCGGAGTTCAGTTGGACCGACCAATGGGGGCGATGGCTCAACCGAGACAATTTCGACCGTAACTGTGGAATGTTGTTGTCCACGTTGGCAAGCGGTCGACACGCTGACCGAGACAGTGAAGAGGGCAAGAACAACGATGAGGCGAAGAATCCACATAATGCCTCCTCCATGCGATCATCAGCCTGCCACGGTACAGGAGCATCCAGCGGGCGTGGAGGAGGCGCATCAGGCTCGTCGTCTCGGCCTGGTGGTGAAGGAAGTGAGGAAAGCGCATACGGAACGCGACCATCACATGTGAAAAGACTGAGAAGTCCAGGGATGATCGCCATACTCAGTACCACTGTGGCTCCGCCACTCGGTGTCAGGAGAGTCACGCCGTGTTGATCGACATCCCTGAATGTCTGGGAGGAACCATGATGGTGTCCAGGAAGCTCGAAGAGCGTGTGCGGATGCGGCACTTCTGCACCACAGGTGCAGACAGTCGGAAAGAGGAGAAGTGCAAAGCCTGACACCAGAACTGCCACAAGTGTGATGGTGCTCGACCAGCGTTGCGTCGTATGCATCGTGCTTCCTGCCTGTGTGCTGCAGGCTCGGATAGTAGTGTACGGAATCAGGGCGCACCTATACCTTCTCTTTCGGCGCCCTCTCAGTTTCCAGTGGTCGATTGGATAGAGTCTGTGATGGAAGGGGCCTCTGCCCGAGGGCAATCGCCACGGCTGCTTCGGCGAGCAGGCGGGTGGGATCAATAATTGGTACGGTTAGCGCGTCCTGTGGGAAGATCAGGGGGAGTTCAGTACAACCAAGGACGAGTGCTCGAGCGCCGCGCTCCACCAGCCACTGTCCGGCAGCCAGCGCAAGCTTGGTGGTTTCTGTATCCAAGTTCCCTGCTTTGACACGTGTAATCGCATGGGTGACCAGTAACTGCTGCTCTGAATCAGGGACCAGGGCCTCAAGATGACGGCGGGCAAGAGCCTCTTGGTACAGACGGCTGGCAATTGTTCCGGCGGTGGCCAGGATGCCCACGGACGACCCCGTGGGGAGCATACGGCTTACTTGATGAGCCGTCTCTTCGATCATGCTGATAATCGGAATTGAGATTTTCTCGCAAACGGTCGAAAGGAACGCGTGTGCAGTGTTGCAAGGAACAATGAGGAAATCTGCACCAGCCGCTTCAAGCCGTTGCGCACTTGCCACCAGCCGAGGAGTCGGATCAGGGCCGTTATTGAGAAGGGCAGCGGTACGGTCAGGTATTCGTGGGTCGGCATCAATGATCACATGCAGGTGATCCTGATCAGCGTTGGCAGGTGTGAGTTCGATGATCTTGCGGTAGAGATCGACGGTTGCCAGGGGTCCCATGCCACCGAGAATCCCAATTGTGTACCGCTGCATCATTCTCTCCGAACGATCAGTGCGCACCTTCCACCGATCTCAGCATAACCGATGCCCCTCCACGTGGCAGGGACACTGGCGGCGGGTGCCAGGCGGAGCAGAGGTTCTTCTTCGGGGATGGAGACGGGAGATGCTACGAGCTATTCGCTGTAGACAAAGAGCGAGCTCCATAGAACGAGTTGTTTCACTCATCGCGCACGCCACAAGCTGCCGTCTTTGGCATGGAACTCGACCGCATTGGTGTTCAACTCGGCGGCGGGAAGTTCTGTTGCGAACCATTCCGTCCCGAGTGTCGCCATGATTGTCCTCCAGAGTAGCCGAGCGGAGAGGCAGCCGTACCTCGAGCAGTGGTTAGCTCTTCCTTGACGAGCGGGCTGGCAACAAGCAGGATCGTGCTCGAGGAGCAGATCGGGGGAGGCCGATGTTCATCGATCTCAGCTTCTTCGAGGTGGACGAGGGAATGCAGCTAGAGTTCGAACAACTGTTTCGTGTCTTGATCGCCGCCGCTCGCGACACCGAAGGGTGCGTTTCTTCCGAACTCGTCCGTCTTGACGAAGAACAACGCTACGTGTGGGTCGAGCGCTGGGTGAGTCGGGAGGCTCATAACGCCTTCAACCAGCGCCTTTTCGGTGAGATCCTGCCGCGCTTGCCCGACGTCGAGCGCTATGCGCGGCGCCTTCTCGATCGAGACGCCGAAGGGTATGTCGTGATTTAAGCATTGACGAAATTGCTTTTCCCTAGCCGGCGTCTTGAGGGGAGCACGATGAGCGACAATTTTGGTCCGTTGAGTAGCTCGCGTGTTTCCGCCGCGCGAGGGTCCTCAGTGTTCATGACTTGTATGGCTGCAGAAGGTGGAGACAGCCGGAGAAAGCTTTCTGTCTTGGCTTAGAGTAGAGAGTCGCACCGCAGCGGAGTGTCGTCGATCTCGCCGACCAGCGGACCGGCGTACCGGTGAAACGCCTCCGTCATGGCGCGCCCATCAGGAGCAATGAAATCATCAGGAACAGCGCGTTCCCGACCAGCGAGCGTCTCAAGTGGAATGGGCCGGAAGTCGACACGGTATGGGCTATCGCTCAGCCGGACAATGCCAACGGAGCAGCCGCTCTGCCCTGCTTGCGCCCACTGGGCGGCAATGCGACCAATCAGACGAGCCTCCTCACGGTCTAGAGGCGCAATCACTGGGATGAAGGAGCGGGCGAGAGCGCCGGGGCGGATGACCCGGGCTCGTCGTCCAGTGCGTCTCTCCAGTATCTCAGCGAGTACTTCTGCTGGACTGGATGAGTAGACGTGCCCATAAGGATCGATCCACCGTACTTCGGGGCCGGCTATGGGCGTCCCGCATGAATCGCGCAGTGTTTCCGGTACAACCGCAACGAGCCAGCCGAGCTGTTGCTGCATGGTCAGCAGCTCGTCGACAAGCGCTTCACGCGAGAGAGGCGGGCGTTCCGGTAAGAGCAGGCGAAGATGTGGGCTGAAGTCTCCAACATTGGCCAGTGCACAGGCGGCGACCAGCCATCCGGCGTTGCGTCCTTGCACTTCAAGGAGCGTGAAGGAATAAAGTTCCCGGACAGACCAACTGTCAAGGAGCAGCCCGCGCGTCGCGAAGGCGAGGAAGCGCGCTGCTGACGGATAGCCAGGTGTGTGATCGTTCCCCGGGAGATCGTTGTCAATCGTCTTCGGTGCGTGGACGACTGTGAGTGGATAACCAGCGCGGGTTGCCGCCGAAAGGAGGGTCTGTGCCGTCTCAGCTGTATCATTCCCGCCGATCGCGATGATGGCGGTTACCCCGAGTCTCCGGAGCTGACCCAGGATCACGTTGCTTGCGTGATCGTTGAGTCGTTCCCGCGAGGTGCCCAGTGCCGCACCGGGGAGGCGAGCGAGTGTCTCGAGCTGCCGATGGTCACAGGAGGTGAGATCAATCAGGTCATCAGCGAGTAGACCTGTCACAGCGCGGCGAGCACCGAGCACACGCGTGAAGCCTACACTTCGGGCTCCTTCAATAATTCCCGCGAGGGTTGCGTTGATCACAGCGGTTGGCCCGCCACTCTGGAAAACGAGCAATGTGTCTCCGCGCATCAGGAGACTCCAAGTGTCAATGAAATGCGGAACAGCCGCATGGCATTCTCTGCAAGAATCTTGCGTTTGGCGCGTGGGGAGATGGGTAATTCTTCAATCACGCGTGGGGCGCGCTCAATATCCCCGACTTGATGTGGATGGTCACTGCCGAGGATGAGGCGATCTTCTCCAACGAAGGCAAGTCCCAGAAGAAGGCATGCGGGATCAAAGAGGACTGTATCGAGGTACATCTCGCGAAAATATTCGATTGGAGGACGTTGGAGGCAACCGCGGAGTTCGGGATAGGCGTGATAGCCGCGCTGCACGCGCTCGGCCAGATATGGGAGCGCCCCTCCGAGATGGGTTTGAATCAATGTCAGACGTGGGAATCGTTCCAGGATACCGCCGAGGACCATGCGAACGGCGGTCATTGTCGTGTCGTAGGCAAATCCAAGAAGTGCCACAAGCCGATAGTCACTGAGGTAGTCGGCAAATGCTGGAGTAGTTGGATGAATCATGAGCGGGACACTGAGCGCCTCCGCTGCCTCAAAGATCGGCCAGAACTCCGATGCATCAAGCGGACGGCCGTTGACGTTGGAGAACAACAGGGCTCCCACGAGACCAAGTTCGCGGACTGCGCGTTCGAGTTCGTACGCTGCCGCTTCCGGCGTTTGCAGGGGAAGCGTGGCCAGGCACCGCAGCCGATCAGGATACGTACGCTGCATCTCTGCGAATTCATTATTGACAACCTGGGCCAGCGCGATGGCTCGATCGGGACGCTCGACATGGACGCCTGGAGTGGTTAAGGAGAGAATCGCCAAGTCGATTCCTGCGTGTTCCATATCTTGGAGACGCGCTTCGAGTGAGATGTGTGCGGGGGCAAGGACGTTATAGTCGCCCGCAGAGTGCAGCACAAGATTGCCTGCATCATCCCGAACGAGTGTTGCGTGATCACTGGAGCGTTCGATTTCACGGAGGTAGCCTGCTGGGTAGAAGTGTGTGTGGCAATCGATCCGCACGGGTCGTCCTTTCGCTGTGAACGGAATCCAGTCTACTTTGCCACAATAGTTTGGCTTGCGGAAGGAGCTACAGCGCTCTGTCGTGGTCTTGAGCATCCCTGATCATAGTGCTGCAGCATCGGCCGGCCTGGGGCACAGACTATCCAGCGCGGGTCGTTTCGGGGGCGGTGGTTGCTGAGCGCCACGCTCACGGCGGAACGGGTACAACCCGTACCGGAGAATGGAAACACTAGAGTTCTTGAGAACCCGTGGGCCATACACGCTCAGGGGCGTGTCAAACGGTGTACCGTGACTGTGACCATGGAGTCGCTGACATCGGGCCATGGCCCCGGCCAGAACTCGACGTCGTCTTGCCATCCCATCTCTCGCAACCGTTCGATGAATCTTGCTGCAGTGCGACGTCCCGGCTCGGCGAGCCAGAGCGCCCCACCAGAAGCAGTGACGCGTTCGACGAGTGTGAGGAGTGGTGCAATGTCCCGCTCTTCGTAGAGGACGTCGGCTGCCAAGACCAGGGGCGCACCCATCGACTGGACCAGTGTAAAGAACTCGGGTGACGGCTTTCGCCAGTTGAGGCGCAAGGTGGCGGGAGTGCGGCCAGTGTTCGCAAGACAGTTCCATCGGGTCAGCAGCAAGGCCTCGGCACTGTAGTCGGTCACCAGCACTTCTGCGCCAGCCCACAGGGCTGCAACAGCTGTCACCCCTAGGCCACAGCCGAGTTCCACGACGGGACGTCCGCGCACGGCAGCCGATTCGAGGAGCACGGCATCGCCCAACGCGATGCCGCTAGGCCAGAGCTCAGCCCAATAGGGCAACTGCTCTTCGGGGTCGTCCTGTGCCAGTTCAAGCAGCCGATCGATATCAGCAGGCTGAACCAGTGTTAGACTCCGCCTGCTACGAGGCAGAGTCAGCGAGCGGATTCGGAGCGGGCCAAACCGAACCTGATCCCAGCCAGGGATGAGCGCTGGCTCCGGTGGAAGCCTCTCCGGAATGCTGTTTGCCGTGGCAGTCAACGGTGTCATTTCCGAGCCTCAGCGAGACGTCCGACGCGCCGTAGGGTGACGACGAAGCGTTCGCGCCCCACTTTGACTTCCTCGAGATGTCCATCCTCGCACTCCGGATCGCCGGGGCGGAGCTCGACGGCGAGTATCTCATGCGCGATATAGTCAGCAAATCGTTGCACCGCGGTAGCCATCTCACCAGATGCACGATAGACAACGACAATCGTGTCGTCGATCTCGAACCCGGCATTCTTACGCGCCTCTTGGACTCCGCGGACGAAATCGCGGGCTAATCCTTCGAGCCGCAGCTCTGGGGTGATCTCCAGATCAACCGCGACCAACAAGTCACGGTCTTCGCTGGCGGCGAATCCGGGCCGATCGAGTGCTTCGACAAAGAAGTCATCTGGACTCAATTCGAATTCCTCACCGTCAACTTCGAGAGTAATAGAGTTCCCACTGCGGAGGCGTCGGGCGAGTTGGTTCTGATCCAGCTCGGTGAGGACACGCTGGAACACTGGGAGCTTTGCTCCGAGCCGTGGCCCAAGGAGTGGAAGGTTCGGCTTCACGCGGTAGGTCAGGTAGTCTTCGGGACGATCGGCAAACTCGACGGTCTTGACATTGAGCTCATCCATAAACTGATCGAGCAGGCGTTCGACTGCACGCCGAGCAGCGGGTTCACGAACGGCAACCACGGCTCGGGCCAGTGGCTGGCGCACCTTGACGCCGGCCTTGTTGCGTGCTGCCCGACCAAGTTCCACCGCCCGCAACAACCAGTTCATGTCCTGGATAAGTTGAAGATCGATCTTTGCCGGGTCCGCCTCCGGGTAGTCTGTCAGGTGCACTGACTCTGGGGACTGGGGATGAATACGGCGAACAAGGTTCTGGTACATCAGCTCCGTCGTGAACGGGATAAAGGGTGCCAGGAGCTTGGCGAGCGTCACTAGCACCTCGTAGAGCGTGAGATAGGCCGCTACCTTATCGCGGTCACTCTCGGTCTTCCAGAAGCGACGACGGTTGCGGCGGATGTACCAGTTGGAGAGATCGTCGACAACGAACTCCTGGAGGGCGCGCGCCGCATTCATGGCGTCGTAATCCTGGATCCGGTCACGGACCGTCATGATGACCTGCTGGAGTCGTGCCAGGATCCAGCGATCCAGGAGGGTCCGTTGTTCGAGGGGCACGTCATGCTGATGTGGAACGAAGCGATCGAGCCGGGCGTAGTTGGCGAAGAAAGCATAGGAGTTCCACAGCGGCAAGAGGAACGTCCGGCGAACCTCATCGAGTAGGCGCCAACCGAAGTTGAGATTCTGTGCCGGATTGTGCTTGAGATAAAGCCAACGCATCACGTCGACGCCAGCGTGCTCCGCTGCTTCGTCGAACCAGATAGCGTTGCCTTTACTCTTGTGCATCTCTTCGCCCTTTTCGTCGCGGAGAAGGGCGAAGCCGAGGCAGGTCTTCATTGGTGCTTGCCCGGTGAGCACCGTGCTCTGGGCGAGGAGAGAGTAGAACCAATTTCGGAATTGACCAGGGAACGACTCCGTGATGAAATCGACCGGGAACCACTCTTGCCAGTACGGGCGATCATGCCGATATCCAAGTGTGGAGAAGGGCACAATACCGGCGTCGAGCCACGGATTGCCGACGTCAGGGATGCGGCTCGCCACAGCTCCGCACTGCTCGCAACGGATTTTGACCGCATCGATCCATGGCCGGTGCGGGGTGTGTCCCTCGAACTCCTCCCAACCGGCGATGGCCCGCTCGCGCAGCTCCTGCTCACTGCCGATCACATCAAACCAGCCGCACTCCGAGCACTGCCAGATAGGGAGCGCAAGACCCCAATAGCGTTTCTTCGAAATCATCCAGTCGTCCATGTTGCGCAGCCAATCCAGCTCGCGCTCGAGTCCAAACTCTGGGATCCAGCGTACCTGGCGAGCTGCCTGCATGACTTTTTCGCGCCAGGGATCGACTGCGATGAACCACTCGTCGACCAACCGGAAGACGAGCTCCGTCCCGCAGCGCCAGCAGGTTGGGTAGCGGTGGGTGTATGGTTCACGCCGATAGAGCAGTCCGCGTGTCTCCAAGTCATGTGCGATCGGCTCAGCGACCTTGTGCACATGTTGGCCGGTTAGCCAGCCGAATCCATCGACATAATGGCCATCTTCAGTCAAGGGTGCAATGACAGCGAGCGTCTGCTCTTTGCTCAACTGATAGTCCTCACGCCCGCACCCTGGAGCAATGTGCACGATCCCGGTTCCCTCGCTCGGATCAACAGACTCCCACGGGATCACTCGGTGCTCAACTTGTGCATTGACTGGTAAGTGGTCGTATGGTCCGTGGTAACGAAGACCGATGAGGTCGCTTCCCTTCAGATATTGCAAGACTTCATATGGACCTCGCAGAGCATGGCGGGCCGCTTCTTCGGCAAGGATCAGCACCTCATCTCCTTGTCGGACGCGGACATAAGTCAGATCGGGATGAACAGCAGCCGCAACGTTTGCAGTCAGTGTCCAAGGAGTCGTTGTCCAGACGAGGAGTGATTCGCGATCGCGTTCTGCAAGCGGAAAGCGGAGATAGAGACTGAGGTGTGTAATTTCCTTGTATCCTTCGCTGACTTCCATCTCGGAGAGACCGGTTGCGCACCGTGGGCACCAGGGCATGACGTCAAAGCCGTGGTAGATCCAGCCGTTTTGGTGGCACACCTTCAAAAAGTGCCAGATCGCATAGTTGTTCTCGTCAGAAAGCGTATAGTAGGAGTTGTCCCAGTCCATGAAGTACCCGAGACGCTTGGACTGCTCAGTCTGGATAGCCGAATAGGTGAAGACACGTTCTTTGCACTTCTCCACGAAGCGGTCGATGCCGTAGGCCTCAATATCCCGCTTGGACGTGAAGCCGAGTTCGCGTTCGACTTCCACTTCGACCCAGAGGCCTTGGCAGTCGAACCCGTTTTGGTAGCGTTGGCGGTAGCCGAGCATGGTGTAGAAGCGTTGATAGAAATCCTTGTAGGTACGCCCCCAGGCGTGGTGCACACCCATCGGATTGTTTGCGGTAATGGGGCCGTCCATAAACGAATAGCGCTTGTCGCTGTGGGCGTTTCGCCTAAGGTACTTCTGAACAATACCATGGTCATACCACCAGCGGAGGACTGCACGCTCGAGCGCTGGGAAATCGATGTCCTTGGTCGGCACGGGCTCGAACATGTGGTACACCTCCCGACGATTGCGATGCGTCATCTTGATCTGCACGGACGTCTTCATTGAAAACCCCCGCCCTCAGATCTGAGGACGGGGGTTCACCCGCGGTACCACCCCAGTTGGCCCAGGATCTTGCTGTCCTGAACCCACTCTTGGCCGCTATAACGGGCGACTCCCGTCTGCGCCTACTTTGGCCTTTGACCAGTTCGGGCAGCGGCTCGGGAAGGATCTTCCGTCGCGGCTATCCCATCCGGCTCGCACCATCCCGGACTCGCTGTGGGTAGCTTGCGACGTACTCGGTTCCGTCTTCGCCGTTGTTATGCTCAATTGTCATCATTCACAACGCTACCATGGATTGCAGCTTGGCGGCAACTGCCCGTTGCACCGAGTGCACAGAGAGTCGCTTGGGTTGACTCACTGGGTAAGTGGCTAGTAGTGACCTATGCCGCACCGAGTGTCGATCTGGATTGCGGAAAAATCGGTCTCGGGACCTGAGAAAGGTTTAGTTCCCAGACTCAGGTAGTAGGTAAGCAATCGGAGACCAGTGGGCACAAGGTCATAGAGGCACAGACGTCAGAGCGCCGAGGCTCACTCGGGCGCCTTGGAGTGCGGCTGCTTTGGGGGACAAAGATGCTGATGTCCGAGACCATCCAGGGGGTGTGTCAGGACTAGCGAGCGGGAACTCGATTTGCAACAAGGCGCACCAGCGGAGTAGTCTCTGCGATTATCCCGTGCGTGGTTGGTTGACAGATGCCAGCTGTTCCCTTAGGGTTGGGTGATAGCAGCAAGATCGTGATGGGGAAGTCGGAAGCATGCTGAAACAGTCAATGGTGATGCGTTGGATCGCTTTGATCGGCATAACCGCCATTATGGCGACGGCGGCTGGTGGGCGGTTTCTTATCGGCTTGGTGTTCCCCGATATCCAGCACGACATGCACGCCAGCCACGCCCAGCTCGGCTCAATTGTGTCGCTGAGTGTTCTGGTTGTCGGCCTGGCCCAGCCGGTTGTCGGGTGGCTCGTTGATCGTTTTTCGGCCCGTGTCGTCGCACTCGGAGGACTCTGTTGCCTCGGGGTGGGACTACTTGTTGGGGGTCGAGCGCACGATCGGCTTGCGCTGACCGTCGGACTGGGGGTTCTTGCTGGTCTGGGACTCGCGACAGTTTCACCAACGCTTCTGACACCGGTAGTGGCAGCATGGTTCGAGCAAGGGAGAACGACAGCCCTCTCAGTCGTCTCAACAGCGAATCCCGCTGGACAAGCGCTAGTGGTCCCCATCTTGGCGGCGCTGGTGACGGAGCTTGGCTGGCGTGCAGCGTTCTCCGTGCTCGGGATCGGTCTGCTGGTGCTTGCTCCGGTGGCAGCGCTGCTCCTGAGCTCACGGGGTCCGCAATGGCGCAGGAGTACTGAAGCGAGCGGATGTAGCGTGACGGATGCCCTCTGTTCGCCTGCCTGGTGGCAGTTCGCCTTTGGCTTTTTTGTCTGCGGTTTCACCATGGGCTGGGTTATGACCTATTTCGTCGACTACGCGACGCGCCTCGGACTTAGTCACACTGTGGCGGCGAGCGGTCTCGCGCTGACAGGATGGGCGAGCATTGGTGGAGCTTTCGCCACCGGCTGGTGGTTGGACCGCACGGGAAGCATCCTCCCGTTAGCTTTCGTCTATGCACTCCGTGGATTCGGTTTTGTCCTCTTGCTCTGGTTCGGGGGGCACGCAGTTGGACTCCTCATTGCGGCGCTTGTCATCGGGTTTTCTTGGAGTGCGACGACACCACTCACGTCGTCACTCTGTGCAACCCTCTTCGGGCGACGGCGGCTTGGGACAATCTTCGGATTGCTTTTCGCGGTGATGCCGCTCGGTACAGCTGCCGGATCCGCCTTCGCTGGCCTGTTGTTTGACTGGACAGGTAACTACAACGTCTCGCTCCTACTCGCAGCGGCGGCGGGACTTTCTGCTGCGGCCGTTGTCTTCCCGGTACGCGTGTCGCCGCGCCCGTGCGTTCGGCGCGACCAAGAGCTGCAGACGGCTCCTACGACAGCCCAGTGAGCAGGTGCGTACGCTTCGATGAGTGGGCCGTCACTTCGTGTTGTACCGGAGACCGGAAGTCGGACGCGATTCTGGGAAGTGGATCTGCTCCGCGGATTCGCCTTTGTCTTGATGGTGATCTATCACGGTGCGTTTGATCTCGCAGTGTTTGGTGGCTGGCCGATCACTGTGACCTCGGGTGCCTGGCGGGTCTTTGCTGACTGCATCGCCAGTCTCTTCTTGTTTGTCTCCGGTGTGTCGCTAGTCTTAGCACGGTTTCGTGCGAGTCATGATCCACGCTCCTATTGGTGGCACGTCCTGCGCCGGTCATCGCGTCTCGCCAGTGCAGCAGCTCTGGTGACGGTCGTGACGTGGCTGATTAGTCCGCGCGATGTTGTCCTGTTTGGGATTTTGCATCTCATTCTGTTGTCGAACCTGGTGGCACTGCCACTGTTGCGATTCGGACTGTGGAACCTTCCGCTCGCGGCAGCAGCCTGGCTGCTCGGGCTGCTACTCGCTCGTCTACCAGGCAATCCCTGGCTGTTCTGGGTCGGCTTGGTCCCACCGGACTATCGCTCGTTCGATTTCCGCCCCTTCCTGCCATGGTTTGCCGTGGTCCTCCTCGGGGTCTCAGCAGCTGCCTGGTTCTATCCGTGCGGGCAACGGCGATGGGCTTTCCCCTCCTGGGAAAGACTGCTTCCGTTCTCGATCCTCGCTTGGTTCGGACGGCACAGCCTGATGCTCTACCTGATCCATCAGCCCTTGCTCATTACGCTGTTCGTGAGCCTCCAGTTGATCGATATGCGTCGTCTCGTCGGATAAACCGCTCTCACGGCCACTTTCCAAAAACGTTCGCAAGAGAGGTCCCAGGTGATGCCCGAGGGTTGCCAGGAGCTCAGCATCCACTGCGGAAAAGGGGCGGGGATCAGTGCGTGAGACAGCAAGGGCTCCAAGCACCTGATGACCATCGACAAGGGGTGCGACGAGGACCGCATAGAGATCCCGCCTTCCCCACCTGAGGATCGTATTCGGTGGCGCTTCGGGAACGATGATCGCGATAGGAGCACCGCTTTCGATGGCCTGCCAGGCGATCCCGTGACCGCGCGGAACGCGGACAGTTGCGGCCAAGTCCCGATCATGACGTGAGTACAAAATCCGCAAGGAAGTCGCCGATTCGTCGAGGAGGAAGATGACAATGTTGTCATTCGAGAGTGTGCCTGAGATGGCAAGGTCAATTACCTCGACCAGCGTGTTAACGTCTGCGATGTTTGGCAGGCGCTCAGCCACTTGGTGGAGGGCATGTGCGGCAACTGAGGATGGCGCTACCGCGGAGTGCTGCAGCAGGAGAATGGGTAAACCATGAGGGTCCCGGAGGGCTTCGAGGAAAGCATCAACGACGAGGGGGTGGAACTGCGTACCCCGCTGGCGACGGATCTCTTCGACGGCGTCGGCGAGTCGCCGTGCCGGCCGATAGGGACGATCGGAGATCATCGTGTCGAAGGCGTCAGCGAGTGCAATGATGGCGGCTCCAAGTGGGATCTCTTCTCCGCGTAATCCGTCTGGATAGCCTTGACCATCCCAGCGCTCATGGTGAGCACGGATCAATGGAACAATGCGACTGAGCTTGGGGTGATGAGCCAAAATATCGGCGCCAACCGCGGAATGCAGTCGCATCAGCGCCCATTCCGATTGATCTAACTCCCCTGGCTTCCCTAGGACATGATCGGGAATGGCGAGTTTGCCGATGTCGTGCAGGAGCGCCGCAAGTTCAATCTCTTCGATCGTCTCGCGAGAGAGGTGCAAGTGTTCGGCGATCACGCGGGCGAATCGTGCGACACGGCGCGAGTGGTCATGAGTCGCTGGGTCCCTGGCATCAATAGCGGCGGCCAACGCCTCAATCGAGCTACGATAGAGTGCTTTCTCCTGCTCGTTTGTGCGAACGATGCGGAAGGCGAGAGCGGCGTGAGCTGCAAGTTTCGCAAGACGTTGTCGCTCGTGTCGGGAGAAGCGGTCAATGCCTCGACGCCCGACGAGGAGGAGACCATGTTCCTCGCCTGGGGTTCCCAACGGCACGAAAACCAGTGAGGAGGGATGTCCAGCGGTCGCAAGGCGAAGGGCATATCCGAGATCCTGAATCGAGGTGTCCGGGATGTAGAAGGGTGTCTGCCCCGACAATGGTCCACAAACGTCCGAGATCTCCGGCCCTAGCGTCCAACCAGCGGGAAGGGCCTCGAAGTGCGACGTTGTCGCGAGCGGAGTGAAGCGGCCTCGGTTGCGGTCGAAATCAAAGACAGCAGCAAAAGTGAATGGCACGAGTGGAAAAAGCTTATCCAGCAGTGTGCGCGCGAACGCTTCGCTCGAACTCTCCGCACTGAGCTCGAGTGTCAGTCGTGTCACAAGCTCCTGCTCAAGCACAGCGACCCAGCGTTCCGTTGCGTGCATGATGCGATTGCGTACTTCCCAGAGTGTGAGGGCAAGTTCTCCGCGTTCTGTCCGCAGCTGTTCTGGAATCGCAAGCAAGAGGAAGCCGGTTGGGGTCTCTTCAGGGTCGAGTGCCAGGAGGAGGACCGTGCGAAACCTGTCCAGAAGGTCTGCGAGCAACGGACGAAATTCAGCTGGTGCAAGTGCAGCATCACTCAGGTTAAGGGCTCGTTGAGAACTGACTGATGCCAGCCACTGATAGAACGCACTGTGGCACAAGGGCTCGAGGTTAGGGAGTCGGGGAGAAGACAAGGCATCCGCCGTTGCGATGACGCGAGCCGAAAAGATCGGACACTGCAGGACCAGCGCTGCTGATCCAGTGATCCACTCGCTGAGCTGTTGGATGAGCGGCGGTGCAAACGAGCGTGGATCGAAGTCGTGGAGGAGCAGCTGGCTGATAGCAGCAAGCAGAGCTTGGTGTCGAGCCTGCCGTTGAAGGGCATGACGTTGCTCGATGAGGGCAATCGCCGTGGCGAGCTCGCTGGTGATCAGACTTGCCAGCTCCCGGTCATACTCCGAGAAGGGAGCCACTCGCTCACGGCCAAAACAAAGAACGCCAAGTGTCTTTGCCTCGTGTCGAACAGGAAGCAGGAGGAGTGAGCGCAGAGGGAATCGTTGTCCAAGATGATGGTAGGTGCGAGGATCTTCCCACGCATCGGCGATGAGGAGTTCGCGGCCGGTGCGGTACACCCAGCCAGCAAGACTGCGATCGACTGGAATACGATGTCCAACCCGGGATTCCGGGATTGTGCCAGAGCCCCAGGAAACGTGCAAGGTGTACGGGGAATCCGGGTCGGGTTGAAGGAAGATCATGGCATCGTAGCGCAATCGATCACGAATGAGGAGTTCAACTTCGTTCAGCAAATCATCGACCGATGGGGTGGAAACCACGTGTTGCGACAGTTGCAAGAGGCTTCGCAGATCACTGATTATTGTCTCCAGCTTAGCGCGAAAGGCGAGCCGCACAAGGGTGACAGCGATCTGCTCGAGGAGCACCGCTGCGGCGTCGAGGATCTCACGACGTGCACCGAAAGAAGGTCGAACCGTTGAGGTGGTGTTCCAGCCAGCGAGCACCCCGATAACGCCTGTATCACTGCGAATGCTAGCGGAGATGATGCGGTCAACTGCTGTGGGAAGCTTGTCCACCCACGCACCAAATGTCTCGCGTGCACGCTTACGGGCGAGGATATGCGGACGGCTAGCCAACTGCTCAAAGCGTGACCAGGAGAACTCCCAAGCGGTGAGTGCGAGACGAAGGGTGTTGTCCGAAATATTCAGGAGAAAGACGTGGTGATCGTTCTCATTGGCACGAAGCCACAGCACTAATGACTCCACACCAAGGAAATCTGCCAGTGTCCCGACCACTGCGTGACCAACGGCATCGGGGCTCGGTGCTGTGGCTAACGAGCGGTTGATAGCGAGGACGCGCTGCAATGCCTGGTGCGCCTGTGCCTCACGTTCATAAAGACGACTTGCGATCGCCACAAGAGCAGCGAGCCGACACCATCGTTCTGCGGCACGGATCTCCCGCCGGAGAAACGGACGCGGCTGACGATGCCTCCAGAGATAGGCGACACCAACTAATTCGTCTTGCGAGCGCAGCGGAATCAACAGGGCAACGAGCTGCCCACGTCTCGCTAGTTCCCGCAGGCCGGGATTGACTGGTGGGAAGCGTTGCCAGTCGCGGGGACGGTAGAGGTGAAGGGGGCGTCGGTGTTCACGAATCCAGCACTCAGCTGGGACGTGCCGAGGGGAGATCCGTGCGACGCCAACGGGGGCCGAAGATCCTGGTGGTTGTTCGCCTTCGATCGTTCCGAGGAGCACTTGTTCGAAGTCTTCGTCGAAGACGAAGAAGCCTCCGAGATCAGCGTTGACGATCGGCAAGAGAGTGTGCAGGACGTGACGGAGGAGATCTTCAGCCGCTGACACATTGGAGGGCGCCGTCATGTCTTTTTGTCTCCGTGGGTGCATGACCATGAGTGTCACATTGCAGTATACAATGCTCGACTTGAGCAGTAGGCAGTGGCTATCCATAGGCAAATCGTCCTGAATCGGGCCTTTTCGCTCTCTGCGGACTTTCGTTGTGGTCTACCTGTCAGGGCTGACAGTGTGGAGGAGGGTGACCAATGGTGGAGCGGCTGTCCGAGATCACGAGTCGGCTTACTTGGTTCATTGAACGCGGAGAATTGGATGGGGCTGGTCTGGCAGTTGTACAAGGCGGCAGCATGGTGCTTGAGTGGTATGGAGGAGAGGGTGCTCCTGGCCTGCCTGCTGGCCCGGAGGTTCTGTGGCCGTTGGCTGCAGTCAGCAAGCTCTACACGGCGACGGCCATTCTTGCTCTGGTCGAGCGAGGTTTACTGACATTAGGGATGACAGCGGCATCGATCTTGCCGGAATTTGACGAGGACGAGCGACGCGCGATTACTGTTCGACATCTTTTGACCCACACGTCGGGTGTTCCCTATGAGCCCGTCGATATGGAAACGTTGTTGCAGCAGCAACTTCCGCTTGATGAGCTGATTGAGGCAGCCTTTACGGAGCCGCTGGATTTTGCTCCGGGGAGCCGCATTGGCTACAGCGACCTTGGGTATGCCGTCCTTGGCATGGTGGCTGAGCGGGTGACTGGTCGACCCTTCCCGGAGGTTGTGCAGGAGTTCGTTCTCATGCCCGCTGGTCTTCACGCGACACACTTTCCACTGCAGGGTGAAGAGAATGAGAGGTGGCTGGCCCGCGTCGTGGGTGGGTTGGGTGATGGCCTGCCCTGGGCGATGTATGGTGCGCGGTACGGCTTACGCTTGGCGCACCCAGCCTGGGGGGTGGTGGCGACGCTCCCGGACCTCGTGCGATTTCTCTTGCACTTTACACCTCACGCACCGGGGCGCTTGCTGGCACGGGCGACCATTGCAGCGATGACCAGCCGGCAAACGCCAGAAACGCTCGGGCTACCAGGTTGGGGACTCGGTTTTGAGGTGGGTGGTGGATATTTTGGTGAGGTAGATCTTTTCTCACCGAGCTGCTTTGGGCACACCGGCGCGACGGGTTGTGCTGCGTGGTATGATCCGGTTTATGATTTGGCTGTGGTCTTCGTTTCGAACAGACACTTGAATCTGGGCCGGGAGCGCTTCTTGCAGCGGATTGCGTCAGTTTTGAACGGAGTCGTGGCGGCAGTGACGTGAAGGTGGCCAGCGTGGTATACTGAACGTGCCGTGGCGGCGCGTGCCGACGCGGGCTTTTTTGTGCGAGACGTGTCCCGGGTGGGGAGCTGAGCGGTGCCGAAGCGAACGTACCAGCCGAAGCGGTTGCATCGGAAGCGTGTTCATGGATTCTTGGCTCGAATGAGCACGCGTGGTGGGCGGGCCGTGTTGAAGCGACGCCGCCTGAAGGGGCGGTGGAAACTAACCGTCTCGGATGAGAAGAAGATCACTCCGAATAAGCGTTAGGGTTTCTCGTGATTACGCGGCGGTTACGTCTCCGCCGTGCCAGTGAATTCGAACAGGTACGGCGCCGGGGTCGGACAGTGAGTAGCCGACTTGTTCTCGTGAGCGTCATGCCGAATGGGCTGGCGCAGAATCGGTACGGCTTTGCGGTCGGGCGACGAGTGGGGAAGGCGGTGCGTCGCAACCGAGTGAAGCGCTGGCTTCGCGAGGCGGTACGGCGGATGCATCCTTATCTCCAACAGGGCTATGATGTTGTCTTTGTCGCACGGGGTGCGCTGGCCGACGAGTCCGTGACGTATCATGAAGTTGCTGCCGCAGTCCAGTCGTTGCTGAGACAGGCTGGATTGTGGGAGGAAGGAGATCAAGAAGGAAACGGGGGTTCTTAGATTTTCAGCGCCATGAGAAGAGTTGTCCTGCTTTTGATTCGATTTTATCAGCGGTTCATCTCGCCGGGACTGCCACCCGCCTGCCGCTTTTACCCGACGTGTTCGGAGTATGGGTACGAGGCGATCGAGCGCTACGGTATCATCAAGGGAAGCATATTGACGGTGCGACGTCTCGCGCGCTGCCATCCATTTCATCCCGGCGGCTACGATCCGGTACCATGAACTGAGTTGGGTGCCGCCAGAGTGAGTGACCAGCGTTCAGGAGGAAGCCCTTGATCATTTGGGATCAGTTTGTCTACGCAATCGAATGGGGCCTGGCGCGCACTGCTGAAGTGACCGGGAGTGCGGGGGTTGCGATCATTCTGTTTACGATCGTAATTAAGACCCTGCTCCTGCCGCTCACGATCAAGTCAGTGCGTTCTACGAAGGCGATGCAGGAACTGCAGCCCAAGATTCGAGAATTGCAGAAAAAGTATGGGCAGGACCGGCAACGCCTTTCTGCCGAAATGATGAAATTGTATCAGGAACACGGGATCAACCCAATGTCAGGTTGTCTTCCGATGCTTCTACAGATTCCCGTGTTCTTCGGTTTGTACTTCGCGATCCGCAATTTGTCGCTGAGTCAAGTCGGTGCCTGGGCGCATGGGTTCCTGTGGGTGCCCGATCTCGCGCAACCAGACCCCTTGCGGATTCTGCCGATTCTGGCCGGCGTGTTTCAGTTCATCCAGACGCGGATGACCCGGCCGGCAGGCATGCGCCGTTTCGAAGATCCACAACAGCAAATGATGTACTCGATGATGCTCTTTATGCCGGCAATGGTGGTGTTGTTTGGATGGAATTTCGCGGCAGGACCCGTTCTCTACTGGGTTGTCTCTGCGCTCTATAGTGTGGTGCAGCAATGGTTGATCACCGGGTGGGGCGCGATGCGCGACTGGTTGCCGTTCCTGCCCGAGCTGCCGGAGCACCGACGGTTGGGGTATGTCGATCCAAAGCAACGGGTGAACAATACGAGGCATCGCGGTGGTCTCCTCAACCGGCTCCTGCAACAGGCGCAGGCGCAGGCCCAGCAGGGGAAACCGGCTGCAGGAGAGCCGAACCCGTCCGAGCGGACGTCTGCTTCCGTTTCGGCTCCCGTTGACCAGCCACCGCTTGACCCTACCGCGCTGGTACCGAGACGCTCGCGTTCGCGTGGCAAGCGGTCTTCCTGAGCGGTCACGCAGCGCGTCCCGACCGAGGTACGGGAGGGACAGAGGCGCGGTGATGGCGGAAAAGAGAGCTGTTGAGATTCAAGCTCGATCGGTCGAGGAGGCGGTGAAGCTCGCGCTGGAACAGTTAGGATTGCCGCGTGAGCGGGTTCATGTGGAAGTACTTGTCAACAACGTCCCCTATGGGGGGGAGGCGCTTGTTCGGGTCACCCCGCTTGGTAGTGGCGAGGTCCTGCGGGGACCGGTCAAGCGACCAGATCCGCAGACCGAGGCGATTGTGAAGCAGGTCGTTCGAGAACTCCTGCAAGCGATGGGCTTCTCCTGTACAGTCTTAGCGGTGGACAATCCGTCAATTATCGAATTGGGACCGGAGGATCCACCGACCGTCTTTATCGACATTCACGGCCCGCACGCCGGCATGCTGATTGGGCGGCGCGGCGAACACTTGGCCCAACTTCAGTACTTGGTCAACGTGCTTGTCAACCGACGCCTTCCGTCGTGGACGCGTGTCATCATTGACGTTGAGGGCTACCGGAGCCGCCGTGAGGAGTCACTCATTGCGCTCGCGCATCGCGTGGCGCGCCAGGTGGCACGCACAAAGCAGCCAGTGACGCTTGAGCCGATGCCCGCGAATGAGCGCCGGGTCATCCATGTGGCACTGCGTGATAACCCAGACGTCGAAACGCGCAGTAGCGGTGAGGGGGATCAACGACGAGTCACGGTTTACCCGCGCCGCTGATGTCTCCGGGAACGTGAGCGGCCGGAAAGGGATTCCCCAGTGAGTTCACAGCGTGCTCCGCAATATGTCGCGATCGGCCATGTGACGGTCGATCTCGACCCGATAACCGGGGCACCCCGACTGGGTGGAACTGCGCTCTTTGCAGCGCTGACCGCAGCACGGTTCGGGGTGGAAGCGGCTATCCTCACTCGTGGGAACTACGAGACGTATGGTTCAGCCGTTGGTGAGGAACTTGCACGCTTTTCCCGAGAAGTAGCGCTGATCGTGCAGGAGTCTGCGGCGCCAACTGTCTTCACCAATCGTGCGGTCGCTGGACGCCGTGAGCAGACCGTCCATTCGTGGGCCGGGCCGATCGATCTCAGTGGGCTGCCGCCGACCTGGCGCTCGGCGCGGATCATCCATTTGGCGCCGGTCGCACAGGAGATCGATCCGCGGCAGGCTGGCCGACTGAACCCGGAGTTCCTGGGCGCGACCCCGCAAGGTTGGATGCGGCAGTGGCCTCGCTCGGGCGGTCGGGTTCGGCTTATCCCCTTGCGCCTGCCGCACGAGCTTGTGACACGGCTTGACGGCTTCGTCCTTAGTACATTAGAACACACACTCGCGCGGGATGAGATTGAGGCGATTGCGCAGCGGGGCGTTGTTGCCATTACACGGGGCCCTGACGGAGCAACAGTCATTGACCGTGGCCGGACCTATGACGTTCCCGCCTATTCGGTGACTGTGCGCGATGATGTTGGAGCGGGGGATGTGTTTGCGGCGGTGCTGTTTTTGCTTCGTGCCCAGCACGAACCGACGCTCTGGGCAGCAAAGATGGCCGCCGCTGCTGCCGCTTTGAGAATTCAAGGAACCGGTCCTGATGCTGTGCCGACGCGCGAGGCAGTGGAGGAGTTTCTCGAACGTAGGGGCGAACGACGGCGCTGAGGCTCTTTGTCACATGGGGTTTGCGATCGGGACGACCCGCGCTTTGGACACGCGAACAAGTTCTTCGGGAGAGATTTCCAGCATCGTATGGTCGTCCCCACCGCCACCATAAACGACAGATTCCTCCAGAACGGCCGGGTCGACGATGACCGGCACGGGCGTGGTGTGCCCGACCGGTGGAGTTGCTCCGGGTGAGTAACCCGTAACCGCTGCAACCCGCTCGGCGGGGGCGAGTGTCAGCTGGTCATAGCCGATCGCTGCTGCGAGCAGTGCACGATCAACACGCTGATCGCCTCGGACGACGGCGAGCACGCAATTGCCATCCAGAGCGCAGAAGAGAAGAGATTTGACGATGCACCCCGGTGGGACACCAAGCGCCTGTGCCGCCTCGGCAACAGTCCGCGTCGGTTGGTCGAGACGCAGCAGCCGGGCCTGGACTCCCTCACGTCTGAGAAATGTTTCGAGCATCGTTGTGCCCCGTCGTGACATAGTGCACTCCGAGAACCAGTCAGGTCACCTGAAGAATACGTGCCGTGATCTGACCGTTCGGAGTCTCGATCGTCACTACATCGCCGACTTGGCGACCGAGTAATGCTTTGCCGACTGGTGACTCGTTCGAGATGCGGCCGGCCGATGGTTTGGCCTCGATTGCACCGACGATCGTATACGTCTCAATCTCCCCATCAATCTCGATAGTGACGGTTGAGCCGACGCGGACGACCGAGCGGTCGCCTTCGGTGGGCTCTTCAATGAGTTCGACCCGCTTGAGGAGTTCTTCAATTTCACGGATACGCCCCTCGATGAACGCTTGGTCATGCTTGGCGGCATCGTAGGCGGCGTTTTCCCGGATGTCGCCATGCTCACGCGCCTCTTGGATGACGCGTGCGATTTCCGGTCGGCGATGCTTAACAAGATACTCATATTCTCGGCGGAGTGCATCCAATCCTTCTCGCGTAATCGGAATTCGCTCACGAGTCATCGTCGCGTGACCTCCTACAGGACAGATTTGGAGTGCTTCTTTGCTCGCTCATTTGCTTGCAGGCGCGTTCCTTTCTCGGACGCGAATGGTAATGATAGCGAAAGCGTTTCCAGGTGACTACGGCAGCCAGCACCAGGGTTGTATGCCCCAACTAGGCGTCGCAAATCACCGTGGACGCGACAGGCTCCTCTCGGGAACAATCGTGTGGGTCCGTAGGCGGACGAGGAGGGCGGTATGAGACAAGTCGAGACCTGGAATGCGGCGGAGCTGGTTCAGAAGGATATCGCGCACCATCTCCATCCCTTGACGAACCTGCACCAGCTTCGTCGAGGGGGGCCACTGGTACTAGTCCGAGGAGAGGGGGTATGGGTCTGGGATGTGGAAGGGCGACGATACCTCGACGGATTTGCAGGGTTATGGAACGTGAATGTGGGCCATGGTCGCCGCGAACTGGCTGAGGCTGCCCGAGCACAGATGGAGCGGGTTGCGTTTGTCCCGACCTTCTTCGGGTTGGCTAGTCCGCCGACGATTGAGCTGGCGGCACGTTTGGCTGATCTTTTCCCCGAGCCGCTTAACCACTTCCAGTTCACCTCCGGTGGCGCAGAATCGAACGAGACAGCGATCAAGATTGCTCGTTATTACTGGTGGCTTAAAGGGCAACCCGACCGCATCAAGATCTTGTCACGGCGGATGGCCTATCACGGTATCGCGATGGGGGCTTTGTCAGCAACGGGTGTACCGTCCTACTGGGAGGGGTTCGGACCACGACCCCCAGGATTTATCCATTTAACGGCCCCATACAAATATCGTTTCGGCGATGGGCTCTCTGATGAGGAATTTGTGGCACGCCTGGTACAGGAACTCGAGGAGACGATTCAACGCGAGGGGCCGGAGACGATCGCTGCGTTCATCGGGGAGCCGGTTCAAGGTGCAGGCGGCGTGGTGGTTCCACCGGACGGGTACTGGCCAGCCGTCGCCAGCGTTCTACGGCGGTATGGTATCTTGCTCATTCTTGACGAGGTCATCACTGGTTTTGGGCGTACGGGAACGCTCTTCGGTCTGCAACAGTATGGGATCGTGCCGGACATTGTGACCTTCGCCAAGGGGATCACGTCCGGATATCTTCCACTGGGCGGGGTAGGAGTAAGTGACGAAATCGCGGATACCTTGGCTAGTGCTGATCGCGTCTTTATGCATGGCTTTACCTATTCGGGACATCCGGTGTCTTGTGCCGTCGCACTCCGTAATCTCGATATTTTGCTTACAGAACGACTGTGGGAGAACGCGGCGGAAGCTGGGGCGTATCTTCTGGCAGCGTTGCGGCAACTCGAGGAGCGCCCCTACGTCGGCGAGGTGCGTGGCAAGGGACTGATGCTCCTCATTGAAGTCGTCCAGGACAAGGTTACCAAGGAAAAGTACCCACCAGCGTTTCAGCTTGGTCCCAAACTGGAGGCCGCAACCCGACGCCGCGGTGTTATTGTCCGCTGCACACCGGATGGAGTCATCCTTGCACCGCCGCTGATCATTTCCCGCGAGGAATGTGATGTGCTCATTGAGGCTGTGGCAGGGGCATTGACCGACGTACTCGAATAGTGGCTAAACGGGCGCCGCCTCAGCTTGCGGGAAAGGGTTGAATGGTACGGGGCAAGTGATCAGCCGCTCTCTGTGGTGCTCTGCATTTTCGCAGCGGCGACGCGTCGGTTCTTATGGAGTCGTATAGGAGGCGGTGATTCAGGCCGCCGCAAACTGACTTGCCGGATAATGACGCGTGAACCACTAGCCTGTCGTGGTGTAGCCGATCCGTCCTGTAATAAGAGGGGATTGCCCAAGACACGTGTGCTCGATGACCGTGAAAGCAGGAACTGACTCCCGGAAGCTGGATCGACACGATGGTCTCCACAGTACAAGCTGCGTTTTGATCAGTCTACTCGCGACTGAAGGGAATACGTCAGTCGTCGCAAGGCGACATTAGTGGCGACGGAGGTTGTGTCGAGTTCCAAGGAGATCCTCGGCGAGCCCTTCTCGGGCGGGTCCTGATCCAGCTCGGGATCGTGGCGGCTGACCAGGCATTGGTCATAGCCCTCGGATGGGAGGTCCGGTTGGTTAGCAGGAAGAAACGGGTGGTTGCCAACGGGATTCTCCAGGTGGCGTGGGAAGGCTACCGCAAGCATCTCCTTGACTACCGAGGGAATAAGTGGAGAAGTTCCGGGCCGGATGCAGGAAGAACGTGAACGTCTGATTGTGAGTGTTACCGCCGTCTTTCGCGGTGTGACCCTTTGCGGAGTCACTCTATGACCGTGGACACTCTTGCTCGCTGGCTTGTGGGTAATCGGAGCTTGGCCGAACTCAGTAGGTGATTAAGGGGGCGCAGCTGGAATCTTCCGCCACGCTTCCTTTGGTCCCGTGTTACGCTCGATACGGGGACAGGATGCCCATGGAGGAACCAACGATGACGGACCTCACACACTTTGACGAGCGTGGTCAAGCGCGCATGGTGGATGTTCATGCGAAACCAGAAACGCAGCGGGTGGCTGTCGCGCGAGGGCGCGTGCAGGTTCAACCAGAGACGCTCCGAATCGTGCGCGAAGGACGCGCGGCGAAGGGGGATGTCCTCGGTGTCGCCCGCATCGCCGGAATTATGGCTGCGAAACGGACGGCTGATCTGATCCCCCTTTGTCATCCGATTCCGCTGACGAAGGTCGAAGTCGATCTGGAACTAAACGAGGCTGAATCGTGTATCGAGATTGAGGCACGAGTCGAGACAATCGCTCGGACGGGCGTCGAAATGGAAGCACTGACGGCTGTCAGCGTCGCAGCGCTGACAGTGTACGATATGCTGAAGGCAGTTGACCGAGGGATGATGATCGACGCGATTGGGCTTGTACTCAAAGCGGGAGGCCGGAGCGGTGAATGGCGCCGCTCCGGCTGACGTGGTCTCAGTCAGCGGCAGAGGCTAAGAGCTTGGGTTCGTCGGCACGCACTCGTTCGATGTGTCCGGCGATGCCGCCGCCTACCACACGATCCTCGACATACAGCACAACGGACTGACCCGGAGCGAGCGGGGGCGCTGGTTCGTCGAAAATAACCCAGCCACCCTCGACGCGTGCTGGAATCCGTGGTCCCTGGTAACGCAGCCGAGCCTCTCCGGTAGTCACCGGCTCATGCCAGATCGGATCAACCAAGTGCACAGCCCGGGTGAGGATCCGCTCACGCGGTGCGACACGCACCACAGCTCCGTCTGGCTCGATGGCTGCGATGTAACGGCGCTGCGGTGTTGGATGCGTCCACTGGAGCCCACGGCGCTGGCCGATCGTGACGAAGGCAATGCCCGGATGAGCCCCCACGACCTGACCGTGCTCGTCGACGAGTGGACCGGGACGTGCGGTTTCCGGACGCCGCTGGGCGACCAGTTGGCCAATACCACCGTAGGTCTTGGCAAAGCACAGATCCACGGATGAGGGCTTTTGGGCCACAAACAAACCTGCGTCGCGAGCAATCGCGCGGACTGTTGGCTTGTCGTAGTCGCCAAGCAGGAAAACCAAGCGCTCGAGCTGTTCGGGTGTCAGCCGGTACAGGACGTATGACTGGTCGCGCTGGCGATCTCGCGCCTCGGCGAGCCGCCAGCCTGTGGAGGTCCAAACCTTGCGAACATAATGTCCTGTTGCGACGTACCGGATACCGAGTGCGTCGGCGAGCTCGAGCAATGCGGGGATGCGGACCCGATGGTTGCAGAAGATGCAAGGATTTGGCGTTTCGGCTCGTGCGTAGTGTTCGACGGTCGGCGCAACGACGTGGCGCTCAAACTCGGGACGCAAGTCGCGCACGTAGAACGGAATGCCGAGTTGAGTAGCGACGGCTCGCGCATCTGCCGCAGCGGCATCACCGCAGCAAACACCCTCCAAATCAGGAGCAGCGTCAAAAAGGCGCAAATGTATCCCTACCGGCTCCCAACCGGCTCGCTTCAACAGATACGCTGTGACGGCGCTATCCACGCCGCCGGACAATGCCACCAGAATCCGCTCAGCCATCGTTCCTCACCACCGGTATCCAGTACACGGTAACCAACAAAGTGTAGCACAGCGACGCATCATCATTCCAGCTCAGTCGATCTGATACCGACCGATTTGGTAGCTTCGTGCATCAGGAGTGAGTACGGTGACTGACCCGCCGAGCGACGCCTCTTCCGAAGGGCCTGTGCGGACAAGTAGCGCCCCGGGAAGCGGGACGAGGAAATCTCTCCAGGGAAGCCGAAGTGGGACGAGTTGCGGCTGAAGCCCCTGAATGGCAAGGCCATTGACTTGGGAGTCGGTGGTGACCCACCGCTGCAGGAGAGGACTTATGCGTGGGCCAAGAAGGAGCGCTGCAGCCAGGCCCACCAAAAAGGGTAGGAACGATACTTGGCGCAAGAGGAGCAATGTAGTGAGGAAGGCGAGGGCGAGAACCAGCTGGCTAGCAACGAGTGTTGTGCCACAGCGAGGGTGGATTGCGAGCTGCCGCTCACCTCGCTGGAGGCGCTCTAGACCTTCCTGAGCGGCTTCAAGGACAAGTGCTGGAGCTATGGGGCCAAAGATAAGGAAGCCATCCTGACGTGCAAGACCAGCCAGTCTTGTCGGACCCAAGCGTTCTTCAATCACATTGATAGTCGCGTGCTCCAGCGCGTGATTGCGCCGCAACTGTCGGTTCTGGAGAAGCCGCATGAGTTGGCCAGGCGCCGTGACCAAGGTCACCAGTGAGGTGACGGTCAAACCGACCAGAACCGTCAGGGCCAGTAAGCCAATCACCAGAAGAATGGTGACGAGCAGGAGAAGAAGCACAGGGACCTCCAGCGTCTGCGACTGTTTCTGGAGCCAGTATGCCACATTGGACGCCGATCTTGTTTGATGAGTAAAATACTAAGTGTTCGAAGGGATAGATCTGTGCAGGACGCGACTGCACTTCGTGTGGAAGTTGCCGAACTCCTCCTCGAACTCACACGCTCGTTACGGCGGCAGACGCACCCAGTCAGGCAGGGCGAGTTAACTCCTGAGCAGTTCTGGCTTCTGAAGCGCCTCTGGCTGCGAGGGCCGTTACGGATCAGTGAGCTCGCGAGCGAACTCGGTGTTACCCCGGCATCGGTCACGGTCGCATGCCAGCGCTTGCAGCGGGCTGGGCTGCTTCACCGTGAGCGCGGAGCGTCTGGTGACGAGCGAGTCGTCATCGTTTCGCTGACCAGCGAAGGGCAGGAACGGTTGCGTCAATGGCAAGAACAGCGGCGCGCCTACTTGGTCGAACTCCTCGCTGTGTTGAGTCCTGAGGAGTTGGCGACCTTGCGACCACTGCTCGCGCGGCTGGTTGCTGCGGCGGAGCGAGGGGATGAAGTCGGTGATGCCGCTAGTTGAAGTGACAGAGCTCGTGCGGCGCTTTGGGGACGTCCTTGCGGTCGATCACGTCAGTTTCGCGATTGAGGCGGGAGAGGTGTTCGCGCTGCTCGGGCCGAACGGAGCTGGGAAGACCACGACGATTCGCATGCTGGTCACGCTCTTGCGTCCGACCAGTGGGAGGGTGCTCATTGCAGGAGTCGATGCGCTGCGCTATCCCGATCGGGTGCGGCGGTTGCTTGGATACGTGCCGCAGACGCTGTCAGCTGATGGCTCGTTGACCGGTTACGAGAACCTGCTGATGGTTGCCAAATTGCTCCGTATTCCCCGACGGGATCGGGAACGAGCGATTGCTGAGGTCTTGGATCTCGCTCGGCTGAACGAAGCTGCGGATCGCCTGGTACGGACCTACTCAGGCGGAATGGTGCGACGATTGGAAATTGCCCAGGCGATCCTTCACCGGCCAATGCTTCTAGTGCTCGACGAGCCGACGATTGGACTTGATCCGACGGCGCGTCGGGCAGTTTGGGAGGCACTCCAAGAACTCCGGCGGCGAGAGGGGACAACCCTGCTGGTTACCACCCATTACATGGAGGAAGCCGAGCTTCACTGCGAGCGTGTCGGGATTATGAATCGTGGTCGCTTGGTCGCTCTTGGGACGCCAGGGGAGTTGAAGGCGAGCATCGAGGGAGCACGGTCGCTCGATGATGTATTCACGGCGTTGACTGGCGATACGTTGGAGTCCGGAGGATCCTTCAGTGAGGTCAGACAGCTTCGTCGGCGTCTCCGACGTTTCGGTTGATCTAGCTACGCGGTTGACGGAGGCGCTCCGGCCGCGATCTCTCGGAGAGCAAGCAGTGAATTTTATCTTGGCATCTCTCGTGGTAGCGGAGGTGGAAGCTCGTCGCATCCGGCACGATCCTTGGGAGGTCTTGACGCGGGCAATTCAGCCGCTTCTGTGGTTAACCGTTTTCGGGCAGGCGGTTGCCCGAGCTCGTCTCTTTGCTGGACAGGACGACTATCTCTCGTTCATGGCGCCGGGGATTCTGGCGCAATCGGTCATGTTCACCTCGATCTTCTATGGTCTTGCCATCATCTGGGAACGAGACGCGGGAGTTCTCCAGAAGATTCTCGTCCTGCCGGTGCCGCGGGCGAGTTTCGTAGCTGGGAAGGGACTCGGGGCCGGGCTACGCGCGCTGATTCAGGGTGCTGTGATCGTGCTGGTAGCTGTTGCAATGGGAATCCATCTTGAGGTCCGTCCCGTGTCTCTGCTTACCTGCACAGTGGCGATTCTTCTGGGCGCAGGAGTATTTGCAACCCTCTCTATGCTGCTCGCGACGCTCTTGAAGACGCGGGAGCGGTTCATGGGCGTTGGCCAAGTACTCACCATGCCTTTGTTCTTCGCCAGCAACGCTATCTACCCACTCGATATCATGCCAACTTGGCTACGTATCCTGGCACACATGAATCCGTTGAGTTATCTCGTAGAGCTCTTGCGCGGGGCGCTTGTGCAGGGAAACCCACTAGGCGTCCTGCGTGACTGGCTCGTATTGTTGGTCTGGCTCGGAGTGTTACAAGTGGTAGTGAGCCGCCGTTACGACCGTGTGCTGTTGTAAGCCTGCGTAAGACGCGGCAGAAGGCTCCGGATGACCTGTACTTTCTGACGGGAACCCTGACCCGACCCATTCCGTCTTCTCAGCGAGGTTGTCATGGGCGGGAGGATGACAATGGGAAGGGTTCTCCTATGGCTCTGTCTGGTGCTGATCATATCACTTGGGTGCAAGCAATCCACCGAACTGCTCCCAAGAGGGCCAACGGAACCGATGACACAGAGCGCACCTGGTGCTGAAGCTACTTCACCAGGCAGCCGGCTTCCCCCCGGAGGCCGCCTCATCATTCGCGAAGCTGAACTTCTTGTCGAGTGTGACGATCCCATTGCGGTGGCAAGAGGAGTTCAGCACCTGGTGACCAAGTTAGGGGGATTCGTGGCAGAGTCGGACGTGGCCGAGCCTGGAAATAAGAGTGGACCACGTCAAGCATCGTTGATCGTTATGGTTCCAGCAGACAAACTGGAGGACTTTCTGGCCACGGTCGCGGAGCAGCCTGGGGTCTCGCGTGTTCCCAGTGAGCGCGTGCGAAGCAGCGATGTCACTGAGGAAGTGCTTGATCTCACTGCGCGCCGGAGAACGTTGGAACGGACCGAAGCACGCCTTCAGACGCTGCTCGAGCGAGCTCAGACGATCGATGAGATTCTGCGTGTGGAGCAGGAGCTCACCCGCGTGCGAACGGAGATTGAGCAGGTCGTGGAGCGTCAACAGTTCCTCGAGCGACGGATCCAATATGCCCGGGTTGCTCTCCTCCTTGTTCCCAGTCCACGCCGCTTGGAGCCAGGTTTCACCGAGACGGCTCGCGAGGCGTGGTCGGCCTCACTCTTCTTCCTACGGTTGGTCATCCGTAGCGCCGTGTGGGCGATTGTGTTACCGTGGTGGATGTGGAGTACGCTGCTGGTGACAGTAGTGTTGGGGTTACTCTGGTGGCGACGAAGGTTCTCCTTAGTTTCAAGAGAGTAACAAAATAAGGTAGTATCCTATCACTGAAAAATGAAGTAATCCTATTGAGCTAATAGGATATTTCTTACGGATGGTCTGCACCTCATGGCAAAAGTATTCGATGGACCTAGCACTGCGATAATGTGGACGCAGTTGGGCCGCTGCGAGAGCCAGGTCAGGCAGGCGGCCTGACCGCTCTGTTCCGATATCTGTTGTTGGAAGTGCTCGTGCACTCTGGTATCTGCTGGCACACGATGATCTTCTCATGTGGCTCAAACGGAATCCGAGCGGTAACGAACAACGTCTGGTGATTGAAGCAATCGAGGCTGGCGATGAGCTGGTCAGTGAGATATCGGCTAAGGTCCGCGCCGGAGTGATGGGCGATCGCCTGAAGGCATGGCTGATGGCGGATGGTGCGATGGAAACTGTCACGAATGGTGCGTGCCCTGAGACCTGAGGAAGTATCGTATCTGGAGTGGCCCTCGCTGGAGTGGTTGACATGCAAGATCATAACAGAGCCCGCACGCCCGGACCGCCTGCACTCTGCTGATCAACAGTGGTGGTGTCACTGTTCTTTCGGAGAGAGGTGACCGTTGGTGACGGCCAGCGGGTGGTAATCTCGTCTCACATTGCGGCTGAGATCGGTGCTGCGGCAGACGAGCAACAAGAGCTTGAGGACTCCACGCTGGAGAAGATTTGTTGTGGAGCACCACCATGGAGTACCTCCCCACCCGACGAGGCAGCGGGGAGGGAAGCTTCCCGTGCTGTCCCGCAGGTGGGGATGACTCCTCATTCCTCAATGATCGACGCTGGAACTCGCCCGCGGGGCGTCACCGGTGCTTGGATGGTCGAGCACTGCCTGTTACCCGCTATGAACCGTTTCCGGCAACCCTGATTTCTCGGAGCGGCCTAGTGTTGACCCAAAAGCACAACCCCTGCCAAGGCGTAGGCCCGGGCGCATTGGAGGAGTTCCTCCACGCTTACCCACTCATCTGGTTGGTGGGCGACCGTTGGGTCTCCTGGACCGTAGATTATGGTGGGATACCCACGTGTAGCAAAGAAGCGACCGTCCGTTCCCATACTGAATCCGGTAAGCGAACTGTCCAACCCAAGAGCGTTGTTGACTGCGATCATCGTCCGAACGAGTGGTGTGTCTTCCTGTTGGAGAATGGCCGGGCGACCAGGCCATTCTGGGGCTGGCTCAACGATCACGCGAAGTCCCGGTACGAGGCGGACAGCGCGTTCGGCAATCTCCCGGACCTCGGCAACCGCGGCGTCAGGGTTCTCTCCGGGAATCAAGCGTCGGTCGATGTAGATCGAGCAGCGATCCGGAACGACATTCGTCTTCACTCCGCCCTCGATCAAGCTGATCGTTGCGGAGGCTGGTGCGAAGTAGGGATGCTGACGCGCGGCCAAACGTGGCCATAACTCCTCCCGAAGCAGGTTGATCACTTGTGCCATTCCCTCGATCGCGTTCACGCCTTTCCAAGGAAGCGCTCCGTGAGCTGTTCGCCCATAGACGGTGACGCGAATGCCGACACCACCGCGTTCCCCGATACAGATCCGGTTGTTTGTGGGCTCAGCGACGAGGACGGCATCGGGACGTAAATCGGTGCGTTCAGCTATACGCTTTGTGCCGAACAGTCCGCCGACTTCCTCGTCGGCGACTTCCGTCACAACGAGTGTTCCCTTTAAGGGGATACCGCTCCGTGCAAGTGCTGCTGCAGCGACGAGTTGTGCCGCAACCCCGCCTTTGACGTCACAGCTACCGCGTCCATACAACTTGCCGTCCTGTACCACGCCACCGAACGGTGGCACCGTCCAGGCAGATTCTTCCCCAACCGGGACAACGTCGAGGTGGGAATTCCAAAGCACAAGGGGACCGGGCTCGTCACCAAAGCGAGCGATCACGTTCGGTTTAGAGGGCTCGGCAGCATCGAGCTCAATGGTAAAGCCTGCTGCACGGAGAAAATCGGCGCACACACGTGCTGCCTCGCGCACATCCCCCGGTGGATTCACTGAGGGGATCTGCACGAGTTGTTGGGCGAGCTCGAGCACGTCTTCCTGGCGGATCAATGACAGAACTTTGGCGGCAAGCGTTTGGTCGATTGGTGGTATCGACATCCTTCTCCCTCTTTGGCCAGAGTGACGCCGGCGAACAGGAGCGTTTGAACGCTATGCTATGCTGGGCCAAGGATGGAAAGCTGTCAAGGAGCGAAGTGGCGAGAGCGATGATGGCGAGCGTGACCGAAATAAAAACCGTACTGGCAGAGGTGCGTGGTGTCGCATTCGATATGGATGGGGTTCTCTACCGAGGTGAGCGGCCGTTGCCTGGAGCTGCCGAACTCGTAAAAGAACTTGCTCAGCAAGGTCTTGGCTGCGTCATGGTGACGAACAACTCGACAAAGACACCTGAGCAATACGCGGCCAAGCTTGGTCGTATGGGGATAACGGTATCTCCTGATCGGATCCTGACCTCCGGCATCGTCACACGGGACTGGATGCGGCTCCACTATCCAGCCGGGACCCGTGTCTATGTGCTCGGTATGCCGGCACTCGAAGAGGCGATCCTGGGCGACGGTCGCTTTGTTAGGGCCGGGCGAGATGCGGACGTCGTCGTCAGTGGTGCTGATTTCACACTCACGTACGAAAAACTGAAGATTGCCACGTTGGCGATTCGGAATGGAGCGAACTGGATCGCCACCAACGCTGACCGGACATTTCCCTCAGAAGAGGGGCTGATACCGGGATCAGGCGCAATTGTTGCGGCAGTGAGTGCGGCGACTGACCGGACACCGCTGGTTATTGGGAAACCGGAGCCCGCCATGGTGTTGCGAGCGGCAGATATTCTCGGTCTCTCTCCGAGCGAGGTTCTCCTGATTGGCGATCGCCTGGATACTGATGTTTTGGCGGGCAAACGAGCTGGAGCCCGTACGGCTCTTGTGCTCACTGGAGTGAGTTCGCGGGCGGATCTCGCACACACGGAGGTTATGCCCGATCTCGTGTTGGATGATCTTCGTGTCCTCTTGCATGTCGTACGAGGATGCTGTCCGTGAGACGAGTTGGCCGCTACTGTGTGGAGGACCCGCGGACTATACAAGGACGGGATGACGTCTCAGCGCGAGGGTGGAACCTGGGCGCGATACGCGTGCGGTACGCGTTGGAGGCGCTTAAGAGGATTCGTGGGAGGATTTTGGTACCGGGTTGCGGCGCGGGGCGATACGTGCGGGCACTCCAGCGCGAGCGACCGGATCTCTGGGTTGTCGGTGGAGATTTGAGTCGGACGGCGATCCGTGAGGCACGCCGCCGGGATCCGGAGGGGCGGTACGCGGTTCTGGATGCCTGCCTGCTCCCGTTCTGCTCGGATGTGTTTGATGCAGTTGTATTCCTGGATGTGTTAGAACATGTGCCGCAACCAGCAGCCATGATCAAAGAGTGCGCGCGTGTTCTACGACCAGGAGGTGTTCTCCACGCTTTCGTCCCATTAGAGGCACAGCCAGGAACGCTCTACTGGCTCCTGCGCACAAGCGAACGATGGCCTATTCACCGTTGGAAGCGCGATCACGTGGGACACATCCAGCGCTTCTCCGATTTGGACATTCTGCGCCTGCTGGCACAGGCAGGTCTTGAGGTGCAGGCACTGCGTTACAGTTTCCACTTAATAGGGCAGATTCATGATGTCCTTGACTATTGGCAGCGAGAGCGTGCTTCAGGAGCGACCGGGATCCTTCCGTTGTGGGCCGTACGGCTGGTGACACGTCTCGCCTTTTTTGTTACCTGGCGGTTGGCAGCGATCGAAGACCGCATAAATCAGAGCCGTGTACTTGCGGCCGGCTTGCACGTGACAGCTTACAAACCGACGCAAGCGGAGCAGCGCGCGGTCAGGGTTGCCTTGTCGGCACTGGATAGTTGGTGAGAGGGAGTTTGCTGTGTGGGGACCGATCATCGATGGGCATACTGACTACGTCTTGTCACTGTTAGAGACAGGGCGTGATTTTCTTGTCGAGAGTGACCGCGGTCACGTCGATCTCCCTCGAGCGCAACGCGGCGGACTTGGTGCGATGTTCACGGCGATTTTTGTGCGGGACGAATATCACCCGAACCAAGCACTAGCACGGACACTGCGTGGTGTTGACTGCTTGCTCCGTACCATTAAGGCCTCGCATGGAGCGATGGAGCTTGTCAGGAGTGTGGCGCAACTCGAGGCGTGCTTGGATCGTGGCATATTCGGGGTAATTCTGCACTATGAAGGTGCCGAGGCGATTGACCCAGAGTTTGCTGTGCTCCGGCTGAGCTACCAACTTGGGATGCGTTCCTTGGGGCTGACCTGGAGCCGACCAAATATTTTCGCGGAGGGTGTGGGGCCGCAGGATCGCGGACGCGGTCTGACCGGTTTGGGTCGTGCGCTTGTGCAAGCATGCGACGAACTAGGGATTCTCATTGATGTCTCCCATCTTAATGATGCTGGCTTCTGGGACGTGATGGAGTGCTCAACGAAGCCTGTTGTGGCGAGCCATAGTAATTGCCGCGCGCTGTGCCCGGTGGCACGGAATCTGAGCGACGAGCAAATCCGTGCGCTTGCCGAAAAGGGTGGACTCGTCGGAATTAACTTCCATGTCGGCTTTCTTCGCGCGGGAGCGGAGCGACCAGAGGACGTACGACTCGACGATATCGTGGCACACATCGATCATATCGTGGAACTGGTTGGTGTGGATCACGTGGGCTTTGGTTCCGATTTCGACGGAGCGACAATGCCAGCAGAGCTGGCGGATGCCGCTCACCTACCGCGTCTCCTCGAGGCGTTAGCACGGCGTGGCTATGATGAGACAGCATTGCGCAAGATTTGCCGCGAAAACTGGCTCCGTGTCATCCGCGCGGTTTGGTGTGAATGACAGACGGATCACATACTCGTACTCCGCCAACTGCCCTGCAAGTCATCGGCGCAGTTTGGCGTGAGTACCAGACCAAGACGCTCGATACTGTCCTGATTGCAATCGGTGCAAAGGACACTGGTTGCTCTTTCCCAAGACGCGTGACACCGCAGACGAGCGCTCTCTCACGGGTTGGTGACGAGTTCAAGTGATTTGTCTGCGATGATGCGCAGGACCATCGCCTCAAATCGCTCAATCGGCATTGAGCCAAGGTTTTCGTTCGTGCGCAATCGCACGGCAACGCTCCCCTCGGTTACTTCCCGGTCACCAACGACGAGCATGTATGGGATCTTCTGCAATTGAGCATTGCGGATCTTGGCCTGCATCCGTTCGTCGCCGTCGTCGACTTCGACGCGAAGGCCAGCCTCAGACAGACGATCACGGACACGGTAAGCGTAAGGAAAGTGGCGGTCTGCGATAGGGATGATGACAGCCTGAACCGGGGCGAGCCAAACAGGGAACGCACCAGCAAAATGCTCGATCAAGATGCCGATGAAACGCTCGAGCGACCCATAAATGACTCGATGAATCACAACCGGCGTCTTTTCTGTACCGTCACGGTCTGTATATGTGCATCCAAAGCGACGCGGGAGTTGGAAGTCGAGCTGGATTGTACCGGTTTGCCACTGGCGGCCAAGTGCGTCTTCCATCAGGATGTCGATCTTGGGTCCGTAGAATGCTCCCTCCCCCTCACCAATAAGATAGTTCCCTGGGCCGGCATGACGATCGAGGATACGCTGCAGAGCTGCTTCAGCTTTGTCCCAGGTCTCGGGATCACCCATAAAGTCAGCGGGGCGGGTACCCAGGCGAAGCGTGTAACGCAGTCCGAAAATGCCGTAGAAGAGCTGGGCGATATCAAGGATACGTGCGAACTCCTCTTCGATCTGATCTTCAGTGACAAAGATATGGGCGTCATCCTGCTGAAACTTACGGACACGCAGGAGACCATGAAGGGTACCAGAGCGCTCGTAGCGATGCAGAATGTCACAGTCGGAGAGTCGGAGGGGAAGGTCACGATAACTGCGCTTCTTAAGGTTATAGACTACCATTGCATTAGGACAATTCATTGGCTTAACACCGTAGACGAGATGTTCGTCAAGTTGAATGAGAAACATATTTTCTCGGTAATGTTCCCAGTGACCTGAAGTTTCCCAGAGGCTCTTATCGTTGATCAGTGGCGCGGCAATCTCTTGGTACCCTCGCTTTTCGTGCTCCCGCCGCCAAAAGTCGAGCAGGAGATTGAGGATCTTGAGCCCCTTTGGAAGCCAATAAGGCATGCCTGGTGCGGTGGGATCGAAGTGGAAGAGTTCAAGTTCGCGCCCCAGTCGACGATGATCGCGACGTTCAGCCTCTTCGAGGCGGTGAAGGTAGGCCTCGAGTTGCTCTCGAGTCGGCCAGGAAGTACCGTAGATCCGCTGCAGCTGCGGGCGCCGCTCGTCCCCGCGCCAATACGCACCAGAGATGCGGAGAAGCTTAAAAAATCCAATTTGCGACGTATCGCGGACATGTGGCCCGCGACAAAGATCGGTAAATCCGTTATGGGTGTAAGTGGTGATCACCTCGTCTGGAGGGAACTCTGCAATGAGTTCGAGCTTATATGGCTGATCCCGGAACAATTCGTGCGCCTCTTCGCGGCTAACAACCCGGCGGATGAAGGGGTAGGCGGCAGTTCTAATCTCTTCCATGCGGCGTTCAATCTGCTCGAGGTCTTCGGGGGTGAGCGGCCGTGGCAAATCGAAGTCGTAGTAGAAGCCATCAGCGATCGCAGGACCGATTCCCAACTTAGCTCCCGGAAACAGTTCAAGGACAGCCTGTGCCATCACGTGCGCGCACGAATGTCGCATCCGTGCCAGATCAAGTTCCTGCTCGCTCTCTGGTGCGACGGCAAGATCCATCTCTTTTGTAAGGTCGCTCATGTCGCTTCACCTCCACAGTCTCACCCTGTCGCAAGCAAATGGCCTGCCGCCCCGTCGGGACGGCAGGCCGAGCCTGACGCGGTTCCACCCAACTTTCCGCTGGTCTAGGAGGACCAGCGGCACTCATCGGGACGCCCGATAACGGGGGCTACCGGATCCGGCTACTCCTGTTCGCCGCATCAGCTCGCGGGCGGTACGAACGGTCACCGGAACCTAGTCGAGCTTTCAGCCGGCGACTCAACCTCTCTGGAGGTCGGTGACCGCCGCATGACCCGGTCGTCGCCGCTCTCTTGCTCAGAATGGTAGCCCTGTGGGAACCGGATCGTCAACAGCAAGCGATGGTCGCAACGAGTCTATAAAAAAGATCCTCGCCCAACGGCGAGGCTTCCAGTGGGCGGTAGTAGACTCGAACTACTGACCTCCACGATGTCAACGTGGCGCTCTAACCAGCTGAGCTAACCGCCCACGCTAGTTGGGAGTATAGCCGAATGCACCTCCCTCTGCAAGGGGGGACAGCGAGGACACACGGAGAGCTCGGAGGCGGCTCCGTGAGACCGGTCGTCTCTTGATTGTTGGCAGTTGTGAGAAGCCTGCCAGGTCCGCGCCATCTTTGGATCTGAGTCAGAGGTCTGCCCTCAGTGCGAGGAAGGCGGAATCACGTGTGCTTCCTGGCCATGGCAGAAGATGCCATTGGGGACCCGGGAGCAAGTTTTATCCGCACCGCGCTTTTTCCGATGTTGCGAATAGATACCGAGTGGATCGTGCTTCATTGGCCGAGACGTTGCAGATGGGGGCATGGCAGAGAAGGTAGGAGGCAGCAACCAAAGTTGTCGATGTGTAGTGAGTTCTTGGTGTCTCCAGAGACTACCCGAGTTCTACTTATGCCCGTCGTTTTCGACGCTGTTGGGCCCTCTGGTGGACGTACCCTTAATGACCAAAGTACTGGTAAATAACCTCGCGCGGCTGCCAGTGCACTCGCCAGTGGTCGAAGCGAGCGAGAAGAGTCTGGACACGCTCGTAGAGTGGCCGGAGCTTGGGGTTCCTGACCCTATAGACACCGCTGAGTTGGCGAGCAACGAGTTCAGAATCAGTCTGGATCTCGATGAGTATCTGCTGGAATGGGATTTTCTGTTGCTCGAGGAGCTCAACCAGCGTCTCGAGGGCCGTGATGAGCGTACGGTACTCGGCCTGGTTGTTGGTAAGTGGTTCTTCGAACTCCAGAGACTGCTCGATTGGTGGAACGTCAGGTAGCTCGAGACGATAGCTTCCATAAGCTGGTCCTGGGTTGCCTCGGGAGCCACCGTCAAAGATGAGGACAATGCGCTTTGGTGGAGTCGTATCCACGGTCATGATCCTGCTCCCCACGATGCTGTGAGGAGCCGGGTCACACTTCCGGCTCCTCACAGGACGGGCTCGACGGCGGGCGGCCTCAACTGGCCACTGCGGCTTGGCGCGCCCGCGACTGTTGGATGATACTCTCGGCCAGATGTTGTGGGACAGGCTGATAGTGAGAGAACTCGGTCCGGAATGTACCGCGTCCCTGTGTCAGCGAGCGGAGCTCTGTGGCGTAGCGTTGGAGTTCGGCGAGCGGGACCAGAGCCTCGATAGTGGTGCGGCCATCTTCTTGTGGGGTCATGCCGAGGACTTGAGCGCGTTTACCATTCAAGTCGCTCATCACGTCACCGGTATAGGCGTCTGGAACGGTCACCCAGAGTCGCATAATCGGTTCGAGCAAAATCGGTTTTGCGGCTGCCTGTCCTTTGCGGAATGCTTGAGCCGCCGCAATCTTGAACGAGAGCTCCGATGAATCGACAGAGTGGTAGGATCCGTCGACCAGCGTAACCTTGACGTTGACGACGGGGTAACCAGCGAGCACGCCCTCTTCCATGGCCTCCCGGACGCCTTTCTCAACTGCCGGGATAAACTGCTTTGGGACAACGCCACCCACGATCGTTTCGTGGAACTCGAAGTCGGCGTCAGGAAGAGGCTCCAGGTCGAGGAAGACGTGGCCGTACTGTCCGTGGCCGCCAGTCTGCTTTTTGTGCTTATACTCGACCCGGCGCACTGGAACGGAGATCGTTTCCCGATAGGGGATACGGGGCAGGCTCCAATCGACCTGGACACCAAACTTCCGAGCCATGCGGTCGAGCGCGATCTGCACGTGACTCTCTCCCAGACCGGACAGCAGTGTTTCACCAGTCTGGTTCTCTCGTCCGACGCGCAACGTCGGATCCTCTTCGAGCAGTCGCTGCAAAGCGGTACCCATTTTGTCCAGGTCGGTCTTTGTCCGGGGGAATACGGCGACTGTGAAAACGGGCTCGGGAAACTGGATGCCAGCAAGAGTAATCGGTCGTGCCGGATCGGTTAAGGTATCGCCAGTTCGTGCAACTTGGAGCTTGGCGACTGCGCCGATGTCGCCTGGTCCGATCTGTCCCACCGGTACCTGCTCTTTACCTCGTACGATGAAGAGCTGTCCAATCCGCTCTGTTTCGCCGCGCTGTGGTACTGCGGCGTGAGAATCGGTCCGGAGTGTCCCAGAGTAGACGCGGAAATATGAAAGTTTGCCAACAAAGGGATCCGCGAACGTCTTGAAGACGATCGCGGCGAGTGGGCCGCTTGGATCAGGCACCAGTTCGAGGCGCTGACCGTCTGCTCGCGTAGCGCTGGTCGGGCCAGGTGCTGGGAAAAAGTCGATGATCGCGTCGAGAAGGGGAAGCACACCCTTGAGGGCCGTGGCCGCGCTGACAAAGATTGGCACAACTGCACCGTTGGCGATCGCCGCGCGTAAGCCAGCACGCACTTCGTCGGTGCTGAGCTCCTCACCCTCCAGGTAGCGGAGCATTAACTCTTCATCGCTCTCACATGCTGCCTCGACCAGCTGAGTGCGGAACTCGTCCAAGGAACTGACCAGCTCGTCCGGCACAGGAATAGTCTCCACTGCTCCGTTGTCAGTGTAGCGATAAGCTTGGCCAGACAGGATATCCACGAAACCTTGGAAGGATTTCTCTTGGCCGATTGGCAGCTGCATTGGTATGACGCGATTGCCAAAGGTGGTCCGCGCACTAGCGAAAGCCTTAGCGAAGTTCGCATGTTCGCGGTCCATTTTGTTTATCAGGATGGCGCGTGGCAGTCGATGCGCTTCGGCAAGTTGCCACATGTGCTCAGTCCCGACCTCGACGCCGACCGTGGCGTCCATGAGGATCAGCGCCGCGTCGACGACGCGCATCGCACTGTGGACCTCCCCGACAAAATCGAAATATCCTGGTGTATCGATCAGATTCACTTTATGTTCACGCCACTCCAGAGGGATGATGCTGAGAGAGATGGAAATACGTCGTTTGTGTTCGTCAGGGTCCCAATCGGAGACCGTCGTTCCATCTTCCACGCGACCCATTCGAGAGATTGTCCGGGTGGCGTAGAGGAGCGCTTCGGTCAACGAGGTTTTCCCTGTGCCGCCGTGGGAGAAAAGGCCGACATTGCGGATCCGTTCAGGGGGATACTGCTTCACTGTACCCTCCTCACTAGCCGAACCTGCGGCCGGTACCGCACTCGGTACGTGGACGCCTGGATCGGATTTGCGCGAGATCGCCGCATGGCGCACCTCGGCTTTCGGGACTGACACCTGCTAGTATAACGCGCCAGCGACATGACACCAGTGAGAGGTGACTCGAGAGGAGCGGGAGATGACTGCGGGATCTAGCCAGCAGTGCTCTGACGAGAAGGAGCGCCTTGTCGCGCTCATTCAGGAACTGACTGCTCTCGATGGTGTCTCGGGACACGAGCAAAGGGTTGTGGCTCGACTCGTTGAACTCTTCCGTCCCTTTGCGGCAACGCTCGAAGTTGATTCGTTCGGCAACCTTGCCGCGTGGTTACCGTCTCCCGTCGAGAGGCCGGTGCTCATGGTGTCCGCACACTCGGATGAGATCGGTCTAGTAGTGAAAGGGATTGAGCCAAACGGATTCTTACGGGTGGAAAGGATCGGTGGTGTCATCGAGAGTCTCCTTCCTGGGCGGCATGTTCGTGTGCGTGGGTATCGTGGGGTGATCGGTGTGCGTCCTGGACATCTGCAGGGTCCGGACGAGCAGCGCGTGGTTCCCCCGTTGCGCGAACTGTATGTTGATCTTGGCTTCGCCTCTGAAGAGGAGGTGAGGGCGCTTGGCATCCGTATCGGCGATCCGATCGCGTATGAGGAGCCAGTCGAGCGCCTGGCCAATCCGGACCGCATCAGTGGGAAAGCATTAGACAACCGGGTGTCGTGTGCGGTGCTTCTCCTGTTGGCAGAGCGATTGCGTGGTGCGGCGCTGCGTTGCCGTCCAGTGTTCGTTGTGACGGTTCAGGAGGAGGTCGGCCTACGCGGTGCGCAGATGGTAGCATTCCGCCTCTCTCCGGATGCAGCAATCGTAGTTGACACCGTTCCTGCTGGTGGGACGCCGGACACTGATCTGGTACGAGATCTTGGCATTCGGATTGGTGGCGGGCCAGTACTTGCCCTGGCGAGTGGGCTGGGTGGATCGAGAGGTCATCTGGCACATCCTGGCATGCGCGACTTTCTCTTGCAAATCGCAGAGGAGCGTGGCATCCAAGTCCAACTCGCTCTCTTCCCGCGCAGCACTTCAGATCTTGCGGCCGTGCATCTCGAACGGGGTGGTATCCCGTCGATGGTAGTGAACATCGCACGGCGGTATGCACACAGCCCGGTCGAGACGCTGGACCTGAACGACGTCCTGGCAACGATCGATCTTCTGGAAGCGGCTATTCAAGCGTTCGATGCGACGGTGCGCTTCGATTTCTTGGCTGGTCAGTACCGTTAATTTGGCGACGTCCTGCTGCGCTGTCGTGTTCGCTCATAGGCGAGGCGTAAGCCGTGGAGGGTGAGGTCCGACTCAACAGCCAGGAACTCTGGGACAAGTGGTGCGAAAAGTGCGGCAAGACCACCCGTGGCAACAACCGGGGCGTCCTGACCGAGTTCCTCGCGAATGCACCGGATGAGACCTCGCACCAGTTGGGCGTATCCGAGTACGGTCCCAGCTTGGAGACTTTCCCGGGTACTACGGCCAATGGCTCGGGATGGCGGCTCCAGGGCGACTGTGAACAAACGCGCCGCTCGCCGGGTCAGGGCTTCAAAGGCAACGGTGATGCCCGGCGCAATCGCACCACCGATATACGCGCCGGTCGCATCGACGACATCGAAGGTGGTGCCAGTCCCGAAGTCGACCACGATCACTGGTGCCCCGTAGCGTTCGATTGCCCCAAGTGCGTTGCAGATCCGGTCTGCCCCAACTTCGGAAGGATTGTCAACGCGTAGTGGCAGGCCGAGTTCCTGGTTGCCGTTGACAACAAGAGGTTCGATGGCCAGGTACCGTCGCGCAAGTTCTACAAAGGTACTCGTTAACGGTGGGACAACACTGGCGAGTGCGACCGCCTCAACGTCTTGAATGTTGAAGCCTTGGGTCTGGCTGAGCACGACAAGCTGAACCCACCATTCGTCAGGCATACGGTCATGGGAGGTGGCAAGCCGCCAACACGCACGCAGCTGTGTGTCGGTAAAGACTCCGATTACCACGTTCGTATTTCCGACGTCGACGGCGAGTAGCACGTTGCGTACCCTTTCCTCTGACTTAAGGACGCGGACGCTGGCTCGTTCGCCGATCCTGAGGGTACCGCAGGACAGGATTTCCTGCACGTAGCGCGCAATGCAGCGCGCCTGCTCAACGGGGAGCGGGAACGATGGAGCTGAAAAGACACTTCTTCGCGAGCGGCCGGGGCGAGCCGCTTCGGGCGGAACCGATCGAGGGTCTACGGGATGATGTGAATCTCCTTGGGATGTTGCTCGGAGATGTCCTACGGGAGCAGGGTGGACCAAGACTCTACGAAATCGTCGAACGAGCGCGGCAAGAAACGATCATGGCTCGTACCACTGGGAACGTTGCCGAGCGTCTGCCGGCACTCCTGGAGTGGATGGAGACGTTACCTGACGACGATCTCTTTGGTCTCGTCCGGGCCTTCGGGATCTACTTCCATCTGATCAACCTGGCGGAGCAACATCATCGGGTACGGACACTGCGGCAACGCGAACGCAGTGGGCCACCCCTTCAGGAGTCGCTAGAAGCGGCCTTCCTCACGTTACGGGAGCGGCGTACTGAACCGGAACGTGTGGCGCAAATTCTCGGTGAACTATTGGTGTTCCCTGTTTTCACAGCACATCCATCTGAGCCGCGTCGCCGAACAGTGCTGCAGCGGCTCGCAGCCCTTGCGTCACTGATCTGCCAGTTGGACGATATGCGCCTGGCACCGCGCGAGCGTGAGTGGTTGCTTGATCGTCTTCGGGAGGAGATCACGCTGCTCTGGCAGACAGCGGAGACCCGAGTGGCGCGGCCGACACCGCTCGATGAGGTTCGGAGCATCATCGCGATTTACACCGGTCCGGTCTACGAGGCGGTTCCGATCCTTCGTCGCGTTTTCCAACGTGCATTGGCCCGGTCATACCCCGAGCTGCTTCAGTACCGCTGGTCTTTGCCGATCCGATTCGGCTCCTGGGTCGGTGGTGATTGTGACGGCAATCCTGCTGTAACGGCAGCGGTGACTCAAGCAACAGCGCGCCTGATGCGCGAAGCGATTGTACGTCGTTATCGTGAGGAAGTCGTCGAGCTCCGCCGGGCACTCAGTATTTCGGCTAGGCTGCGATCGATCACACCAGAACTGGCGGCGGTGATTGAGCGTGAGCGCGAGATGCTGGGGTTTACTCCAGTGCGCGCGTGGGCGGATGAGCCATACCGGCGCATCTTTGGTCTCATCGAGGAACGCTTGCGTCGCACAGAGGCTGAGGAAGTTGGCGGATACTCCTCACCAGAGGAGCTTTTGGGCCATTTGCAACTCATCGCGGATTCGCTGCAGCGAAATGGGGGAAAGCGGATCGCGGACGGACGGGTGGCAGATTTGATTGCCCGTGTTGAAGTGTTTGGTTTCCACTTGGCGGAGTTAGAAATTCGACAAGATGTGGCACGGCATCGAGAAGCGCTCGCCGAACTGTTCGGGCTTGCTGGACACGCGGGCTTCATGGAGTGGAGTCCAGAGGAGCGTCTGGCGCTGGTGCGCACACGTCTTCAGGGCGAACCGTTTGGTTTTCCACGCGGTGCACTCTCTCCGGAGACGCGTGAGGTGCTGGACACGTTCGATGCCGTCGCACGGATTCAGCGTTTGAACGGCGAACGTGCCTGTCATACTGTTATCCTGTCGATGACTGCGGAAGCAGCTGATGTGCTGGGGACGTTCGTGCTCGCGCGCGAGGCTGGGCTTTGTGGCGTGAACACTGACGGAGGGAGGACATGGTCACGGATCGATGTTGTGCCTCTCTTTGAGCAGATTGCGGAACTCGATCGCTGCCATCAGATTATGACACAACTCCTCACTCTTCCGGAGTACCAAGCGCTTGTTGCATCCAGGGGTTCGATGCAAGAAGTGATGGTCGGATATTCCGACAGTAACAAAGATGGTGGGTACGTTTCCTCAAACTGGCGAATCTATCAAGCCCAACAGCGTTTGGCTGAAGTTGCAGCTGCATATAGAGTGCGCTTGCGTATTTTCCACGGTCGGGGTGGTGCGATTGGGCGTGGTGGCGGGCCAATGGGGCGAGCGATCAGGGGACGACCAGCAGCAGCGCGCAGACCGGTACTCAAGATCACAGAGCAGGGTGAGGTGATCTTTGGACGCTATAACGATCCAGCGATTGCTCTCCGCCACTGGGAGCAGATGATGCATGCACTTTTAGTCTCCAGTTTTGCTGAACCCGAGTCTGATATTCCGGCAGAGTGGATCGGGTTGATGAACGTTTTGGCGGAGTGGTCGCAGCAGGCCTACGAAGAGCTGGTCAAGGGCAGTGACGTCTTCGTCTCGTATTTCACAACGGCAACACCTTTTCCCGAACTTGCCAGTCTCAACCTGGCATCTCGCCCGGTTGCTCGGCGGACGGGGGACGACGGGGTGATACGATTCGCTGACCTACGCGCCATCCCCTGGGTCTTCAGTTGGACCCAAACACGTGTGAATCTTCCTGGTTGGTATGGTCTGGGAACAGCGCTCGAACGAGCATGTGCCTGCGGGGCACAGCAAACGCTGCAAGCGATGTATCGACGATGGCCATTCTTCGAGATGCTGCTTGATAATGCGCAAATTAGTTTGGCAACAGCGGAGCTGGAGATCGCTGAGCTGTATGCCTCGCTGGCGAACAACAGCGCTGATGTCTTCGCACGTATTCGGGACGAGTACAGCCGTACGGTGCGAATGGTTCTGGCAGTCACCGGTCAGCACGAGCTCCTTGAACGCTCACCGATCCTTGCTCGGCTGATCAAGCTCCGTAACCCTTATGTGGACGTGCTCCATCTCTGCCAGGTCGTGCTGCTACGGCGCTACCGAAAGGCAGCTCAGGAGTATCACGAACGGAAGGCGCGTCTCTTGGATGCGATTCACCACAGTATCAACGCGATCGCGGCAGGGCTGCAGACGACCGGTTGAGCGGCTCGGGCGGCGAGATGAGTAGTCGCTCCAACTCTTGGCGAGCAAGCGGGTCGGTCTCGCGATCACGAGCTCGCCGCAGCACTGGTTCGCTGAGGGGGAAATCGATCCGTGCCATGGCCCAGGCTGCGTGACTGCGAACGAGCGGGTGGTCGTGACCGAAGACAGCTTGTTCCAGGGTCTCTAAGTGACGAGCATCGCCAACGTTGCCTAAGGCAACAGCTGCGTTGCGGGCGAGCCCAGCGCGTTTGGCTCGCAGAACCGGCCGTCCACGATAGATGCTCCGGAACTCCTCTTCGGTCATCCGGAGCAGCCAGGCGAGTGGCGGGTAACAGTGTTCCAGCCGCTCCGGGCGGACGAGGCTGTCGTCTGTCGGTTGCGCCGCAGCAGTGTATGGGCAGATTTCCTGACAGATATCGCATCCGAATACCCAATTGCCCATAAGCGGCCGCAGTTCCCAGGGAATCGAGCCTCGATGTTCGATCGTCAGGTAGGAGATGCAGCGAGGCGCATAGAGTAAGTAGGGGCCGACCAGTGCGCCAGTAGGACAGGTGTCGAGGCAACGTCGACATTGGCCGCAGCGAGGACGGAGCGGCTTATCCGGCTCTAAGTCGATGTCGAGCACAAGCTCGCCGAGGAGAACCCATGAGCCATGATGTGGAACAATGACCATGGTGTTCTTTCCTTGCCAACCGAGTCCGGCACGTACGGCAACTTCGCGGTCGACAATGCGAGCGGTATCCACAAGATAACGGGCTTCGATGCGCCGTTCTAGTCGCGCTTCAAGGAGTTGGTGGAGGTGTTGGAGCCGGTGACGAAGGACGCGATGATAGTCGACTCCCCACGCATAGCGTGCAATGCGACCACGCACGATGCCATCGTCGGGGGGTTGGATATCCGGAACCCAATAAGGAAGCCCAACACTGATAATGCTTCGTGCGGTGGGGTGAAGACTGCGCGGATCTGCGGCAACTTCAGCACGCTCGTCATTGAACCACTCCATTCCCTGGAGAAATCCGGCGCGGATCCGTGCACGCAGCAGTTTGGCCAGGCCGGGAAATGGCTCAGCCGTAGTCACCGCGACCAGCGTTAGACCCGCCTCTTGCGCCAGGGCACGGAGTTCGGCGCGTGTCAGGGACATGGTCGGGCCTCCCGCAAGAAAACAGAGATTTCGTCGCGGGTAGGGAGGGCAGTGCGCGCTCCCATTGCGCGAGTGGAGAGTGCTTCCAAAGCGTTAGCAAATCGTCCTATCGCTTGGAGCGGCATGCGTAGAAGTTGCCCGAAGACCACGCCAGCGGCGAAGGCGTCTTCGGCTCCGGTCGAATCGACCACCGTGATCTCGAAGGGCGGCACCTGCACAATCTCCCGGGTGGTTACGAGCAGGCAGCCGGTGTGGCCACGGCGCATCGCGACGAGTCGGGTGACGCCAAGTGCCATCGTCGCACGGAGCTGATCGAGCGCGGTATCGAGCTCGTCGAGGTTGAAAATCGCTTGAAACTCTCTCTCGTTCCCAACCAGGACGTCGTGTTGGAGGGCAAGGTGCAAGCTGCGTTCCGGTGGTAGCTCAGCCAGGTGTGTGAGCGTACCGACAAGCCGCACGCGAGGGGCAATGTGAGCAGGGAGATCGACGAGGAACTGGTGAAGCTCGGCGTCATCAGTAGCGATGACGACAAGGGATGCTGCAAAGATGCGGTCGAGTGGGAGAGGGTCTCCCAGCCGCAGGCGCGCACCAGGGCACTCAAGAATCGTTCGTTCAGGGCCCGGCGTCACCAGAATGGTGCGGCAATCGGTCATGACTCCTGCTGAGGGTGGTACGAGGTGTACCTCAACGCCCTCGTGCTGGAGCTCGCTTCGGAGCTGCTGTCCCAGAGCATCGTCTCCCACGGTTGTGACGAGGAGTGTTGGGACACCAAGACGGGTGAGGGCAACCGCGATGTTCGCCGCGGTGCCACCACCAGCTTCAAACCGGGCCGTGATCGTTGCTCGACCGCCTTCCTTGAGGCGTTGGTCGATTACAAGGAACTGATCCCAGGAGGTGGGACCAAGGACAACAACAGCAGGTTGTGGGAAGTTAGCTGTCCCGTTGCGCACAAGGAACTTCTCGTGATCTCAGTCTCCGACAATCGGGATACTGATTTGGCGTCGACTCTGCTGCTCCGCGCTGGATCGCCGCTCCGCGAGGATCTGCTCGATCTCCTCTTTCAGAGCAGGAACAATCTCCTGCTCCTCGACTCGACGGACGATCTTCCCTTTCCGGAAGATCACTCCTTTGCCACGACCGGCTGCGACACCAACATCCGAATCCCGCGCTTCACCCGGTCCATTGACGACACAGCCCATGACAGCAACTTTGATGGGTTCCTTAATAGTCTGCAGGTACTCGTCGATCTCGTTGGCTAAACGGAAGAGATCAACTTCCACGCGTCCACATGTTGGGCAGGCAACAAGCGTCGCGCCGCGCTGGCGAAGCTCCAGGCTCTTCAAGATCTCATAGGCTACCCAAACTTCCTCGACCGGGTCGGTCGTGAGCGATACGCGGATCGTGTCGCCGATACCTTCTTGCAGCAGTGTGCCGATCCCAATCGCTGAGCGGATAGCACCAGCCTTGGGAGTCCCGGCCTCGGTTACACCGAGGTGCAACGGATAGTCGTTCAGCTTTGCCATTCGTCGGTAGGCTTCGATCATGACTGGCACTTCAAACGCCTTCAAGGAAATAACAATGTCTCCGAAATCGAGATCCTCCAGAATCTTCACGTGGCTGAGTGCTGTGCGTACCATGTGCTCAGCGATCAACTCAGTCTGTGTTGCTCCCTGCGCTGCCATCTCATCAACGAACTCGCGAGTCATCGGTGGGAGCGAGCCAAAATTGACGCCAATGCGGATTGGGACACCCCGCTCCTTCGCCTTCTGGACGACCTCGCGGACTTCTTCCGGCTTGCGAATGTTGCCGGGGTTGAGGCGCAGCTTGTGCACGCCGGCCTCGAGTGCCTTGAGCGCAAGCGTATGTTCGAAATGAATATCCGCAACAACCGGGATCGGAGAACGTGGGACAATCTCGGCCAGGGCAGCTGCTGCGACACGATCCGGCACTGCAACGCGCACAATCTCGCAGCCGGCCTCCGCAAGTTCATGAATCTGTCGAAGCGTGGCCTGCGGATCGCGAGTATCGGTTGTGGTCATCGATTGCACGACGACCGGGGCATCGCCACCGATCTGGACGTCTCCGACCCAGACTGGTCGAGTCTTACGGCGCTGATAGGCCATTGTGCGTGAACTCCTCCACACTGGGCGCTTAGACGGCCCGGAGTCTTTTCCCAAATCAAGTGTGCACGATCTGCTCCAGCAGTGTCGATTGCGGATTAGCGAAGAAGCGACTCACCGCTGAGTAAGCGGCCAAGATCGACGAACGCCACAATGAACATGAGAGTCAGCAAGATAGCGAAGCCAATGAGGTGGATCAGTCCTTCCTTCTCAGGGGGAATACGACGACCACGAACTGCCTCAACGAGGACGAAGAACAGGCGCCCGCCGTCGAGCGCGGGGAAAGGAATGAGGTTTAGAATCGCCAAGTTCACGGATAACAGGGCGGTAAGGTGCCCAAGCGTTACCCAGGTTGGCTCAGGACTGAGCTGGAGAATTTCCGAGGTCAATTGGCCCATACCGATTGGGCCAGCGATGTCGGTGAGGGATGCTTCCCCGCGGATAAGCATGAGGAGCCCCCGGACCATCTGTGCGACTAGCACAACGGTTTGGACAGCGCCATCAAGCGGAACGCGCCACAGCGGTACGCGTGCAGTGGCAAGGGTCGGACGAATAGTCATACCGAGGTTGGGTGATTCTTCGGCTGAGGATAAAGGGACAGCAACCTGGAGAGTCGTCATCTGCCCTCCTCGTTCCACAGTGAGCTCGATGGTTTTCCCGGCATTTTGCTCCAGTACAAGGAAGTAGATTGCCGCATCTTTGATAGGATAGGTGTTGAGCCGGACAAGGCGGTCTCCCGACCGAATGCCCGCAATCTCGGCGGGCGATCCGGCTTGAACGGACTCGACAGTGAGCTGTGCTGCTGGCTCCATAAGGACACGGATCCCCAAGCGGCCCTGTCCCGGCGGAGGATTCTCACGTGGCACAACAGTTGTCTCGATCTGCTCAGTCCCACGCACAAGTGTGACATGGAGCGGACGTCCCGCAGCTTGCTCCGTCTGTTTGACGAGTTGGTTGGCGTTGCGCACGGGATGGCCGTCGAGCGCAACAATACGGTCTCCTGGTTGCCATGCGGCTTGAGCAGCAGGGGAATCGGCGACCACCTCTGCGACGTACAGATGAAACTGTGGCTCACCCCGAAAGCCGACAAGGAGCATCATGACGAGGAAAGCGAGAAACAGGTTCATTAGTGCACCAGCGCCAAAAAAGACGGCGCGTTGCCACCGCGGTTTAGTTTGGAGGCTATCAGGATCATCGGCTCGGCTGTCTTCGCCGACGACACGGACGAACCCGCCCAGCGGAATAGCGTTGAAGGAATACAGCACCCCGCTCCGGCGAATGCCAAAAAGACGTGGTGGAAGGCCGATACCAAACTCAAGGACGCGAATTCCGAAGAGCCGAGCGGCCAGGAAGTGGCCAATTTCATGAACCAAGATCAGGATAGCAAGGATAGGAACAATGTACAGTGCTTGCATCGTTGCTCGCTTTCTTGAGCCGCTATTCCGGCCTGACCAATTAACTGTAACGAGCCACTGTATCCCCCGTCAAATCAGAATGTTCCGATCGTATGGCGCCTGAGCCAGGAGCAGCCGAATGTGAGGGTAGGAGTTACCCCGGCGTGTTTTGGGTCGCCAAACACGTCAATCCTGAAATGGACCTTTTGTTCTGTTTCGGGAGAAGTCAGTTGTGCATTGACCGGGAGAGGGTCGCAGTTGTCACGGGGGAGTGGCGTCTCACCAAGCTCACGCCGATAGCAGAGTGTAGGTGAGGCACGGCATCGTTCGTAATCCGGTCAAGTGTGCTGCTCGTCTTGTGAACAAGACGGTGGTTCGGCGACAATAAGTGCCGTCCTGCCGGAAGATGCGGCATGGAGTGGCAGGACGGCGTGAACGGCATGAATGGATGGGAGGGTTCGCTTTGATCATAGGAATTCCCCGCGAGATCAAACCGCGTGAGTACCGAGTTGCCCAACCCCCGCATGGTGTTCGTGAGCTCGTCCGGCATGGGCACACTGTGCTTGTCGAACGCGGTGCTGGTGTAGGGAGCGGTTTTGACGACGCAGCCTATGTCGCCGCAGGAGCCACGCTAGTCGACGAGGCGGCAACAGTGTGGTCAGAAGCCGAGCTGATTGTCAAAGTGAAAGAGCCGATCGAGGCTGAATATCCTTTCCTCCGTCCCGGCCTCATGCTCTTCACTTTTCTGCATCTTGCGGCCAATGAGGCGTTGATGCGCGTTCTCGTGGACCGAGAAGTAACGGCGATCGCCTATGAGACGGTGCAGTTAGCTGATGGATCACTGCCGTTGTTAGCGCCTATGAGTGAGGTTGCAGGGCGTCTGGCCGTGCAGGTGGGAGCCTATTATTTGATGGAACCTTATGGCGGCTCTGGAGTGCTCTTAGGCGGTGTTCCAGGCGTGGCGCCAGGACGAGTGGTTATTCTGGGTGGAGGAACCGTCGGGACGAATGCAGCTCAGGTGGCTCTGGGACTCGGCGCCGATGTTGTCCTGTTCGATATCAACATCGAGCGTTTGCGGTACCTCGAGCAGGTCCTGCACGGTCGTTTTCAGACACGCATGTCCAGTGAGCAAGTGATTGCTGAGACTCTTCGTGAAGCGGATCTCGTGATTGGGGCAGTCTTGATTCCAGGAGCGCGAGCACCCAAACTGATCAGTCGTGAGATGGTGGCGGCGATGCGCCGTGGGAGCGTCATCGTAGATGTCTCGATCGACCAGGGTGGTTGTGTCGAGACAGCGCGACCGACGACACATGATGCACCGGTCTATGAGGTTGACGGGATACTGCATTATATGGTGGCCAATATGCCTGGAGCCGTACCGCGGACAAGCACGCTGGCGCTCAGTAACGTGACTCTGCGCTACTTGCTGCAGCTCGCGGATCTCGGATTCACTGCTGCAGTCACGCGCGACCCAGCGCTGGCGAAAGGCGTTAATGTCTTTAGAGGGAGGATTACACATCCTTCCGTGGCCGAGGCGTTTGGTTTGTCGTTCGTGCCGCTCGGACAGTTGCTCTAGACGGCACGAAGGGTGGGGATAGGTGTTTTCTGGTCGTGCGTGTGGGAAGGTGGAGGCAGGGCTTATGCAGAGTGCCATTGAACGGTTCCTGGCTGGACTGGTGCGCGAGCGTGGACTCTCGCCGAATACCGTCGCCGCCTACCGGAATGACCTAGAGCAGTTTGCCACCTTTCTCCAGGAGAGAGAAGGCGTCCGAGAGTGGGACGAGTTGAGAAGTGCGCACTTGAGCACGTTTTTGGACCATCTGAGAGAACGTCAGTACGCGGATACGACGGTAGCGCGGAAGCTGGCGGCGATCAAGTCATTCTGCCAGTATCTCGTGCGGAACAGTTTTCTCCTCGAGAATCCTGCTGAGGGTTTACCTGCGCCCCGAGCTGGTCGCTTTACACCGTACACCATTGGCCCTGATGCCATCCAGCTGTTGATCCAAGCGGCCTCGACTGAGCACTCTCCCGAGGGCTTGCGGGATCGAGCTATGCTGGTGACGCTAGCCACGACTGGTCTGCGCGTGAGTGAGTTGACTGCGCTGGACTTGTCGGATGTCGATCTGAACCAGGGCGAACTCATCGTTCGCCGGTCGAACGGTCGCGAGCGGCGTGTTCCGCTGGTCCGCGATGCGATCGAGGCGCTCCGGGAGTACTTGGAGCGTGGCCGACCATTCTTTGGGCCAAGCAAAGCAGAACAGGCTCTCTTTCTGAATCATCGTGGTACCCGCTTGACGCGACAGGGTTTCTGGTTGATCTTAAAAGGCTATGCCGATGCGGCGGGTTTGCCAGAGGTGACCCCGCACACCTTGCGGCACTCCTTTGCCGTCCAGGCACTTGCCAATGGCTGGGAACTCCGCGACGTGCAGCGGATTCTTGGGCATGTAAGTCCAGCTACGACTCTGGTCTATCGTCGGCTCGTCGAGCAAGCACTGCAGGGTGATGGGCAGGTTCCGGCAGGGCTGGAATGCTACCATCAACAGGTGAAGATGGGGGCAGCGATGAGCCCTGTCGGTGACGCCTGAGACGGCACAGCCGAGCCGGGGCAGCCCCTCGTCGAGGACGAGGGGCTGTGTGTGTCTGCGAGAGAGGATCGACGTCATGGAAGCCGGTCGGACATCGACAGTTCGTCTGGAGACAATCGTCTCATTGGCGAAGCGACGCGGCTTTGTCTATCCAGGGAGCGAGATCTACGGTGGCCTTGCGAACACCTGGGACTTCGGGCCGCTTGGTGTGGAACTCAAGCGTAACATTAAGAATGCGTGGTGGGAATTCTTTATCCAGTGTCGCGAGGACATGCTCGGCCTAGATGGCGGCATTCTCTTACATCCGCGTGTGTGGGAAGCTTCTGGGCACGTAGAGGAGTTCAATGATCCACTGGTGGACTGTCGCCGCTGCAAGAATCGGTTCCGCGTGGACACGCTTATCGAAGAAAAGCTTGACCGCTCCACGGAAGGATTGTCCATCGAAGACATGACCCGCATTATTCAGGAATCGAATCTGGCTTGTCCGGTTTGCGGCGCACGTGACTGGACGCCAGTGCGTAAATTCAACTTGATGTTCCGCACGTTCATTGGGCCGGTGGAGGAGCAATCAACACAGGTGTACCTGCGCCCGGAAACTGCTCAGGCGATCTTCATTAATTTTAAACAGGTTATCCAGACCAGTCGCGTGAAGATTCCGTTCGGAATCGGGCAGATTGGGAAGGCCTTCCGGAACGAGATCACTCCGGGGAACTTCATCTTCCGGCTGCTTGAGTTCGAGCAGATGGAAATCGAGTACTTTATCCGACCGGAGAGGTGGGAAGAGTACTTTGAGCACTGGTTGAATGAGATGGCTCGCTTCTTGCGCTGGATCGGCTTCAAACCGGACCGTCTGCGAACGCGCGAACACGGGCCACAGGAACTCTCGCACTACTCAAAGAAGACCATCGATTTCGAGTATCTCTTTCCTTTCGGCTGGAAGGAACTGTGTGGTCTGGCCTACCGGACGGACTACGATCTGCGACGGCATCAGGAGTATAGTGGTGAGGATCTCACATACTTCGACCAGGAGCGGAATGAGCGCTTCATCCCACACGTCATTGAGCCGACGATGGGCGTTGAGCGCCTGCTGCTTGCGCTCCTGTGTGACGCGTACGACGAAGAGCCGGCCGTGGACGTGAGTGGGAATCCCTACACGCGAGTCGTTCTGCGTTTTCACCCGCGGATCGCGCCCTACAAGGCAGCAGTCTTGCCATTAATGCGGAAGCCGGAACTGGTCGAGGTAGCTCGTGAGGTGGCACGGGAGCTCCGCCGGTACTTCCGCATCGAGTATGACGAGACGCAGAGTATCGGACGACGATATCGTCGGCAAGACGAGATCGGGACCCCCTACTGCATCACGATCGATTATCAGACCCTGGACGATCGAACTGTCACCATTCGCGATCGCGACACCATGCAGCAAGTCCGCGTGCCGATCGATCGCTTGATTGAGGAACTCGAGGGTCGTGTGCAGTCAGCCTCCTTCACCGAGTAGTTCATCGCCAGACTGACCAAGCAAGTCACCGAGGAGGCGTTGCAGTTCTTCCAGACTGGAGTAATGGATGATCAAGCGTCCGCCGCGTGTGCCCGGATGGAGCTCGACCTTAGTCCGCAGGCGGCGTTGCAGCTCGTCGGTTGCTCGTTCGAGCTCGAGCGGTATGCGGTGGGCGGAGCGACGAGGCGGTCGTGGGCCGGTGGACCAGCGTCGGACAAGATCCTCAACTTGCCGTACTGTAAGTCCACGGTCACGGATCAAGCGGAGTACCTCGAGTTGAGTAGAGGCGTCTGGCAAAGACAAGAGTGCTCGGGCGTGGCCCTCGCTGATCTCTCCGGCAACGAGTGCACGCTGGACGGGCTCTGGAGCATCGAGCAGGCGGAGCGTGTTGGCAACTGCCGAACGGCTCTTCCCAACACGCTCGGCCACCTCGCTCTGCGTGAGACCGAACTCCTCGATCAATGCACGGTAGGCGAGTGCCGTTTCAAGCGGCGAAAGGTCAGCTCGCTGAAGGTTTTCCACCAAAGCGATCTCAACGGCTTCCCGCGGAGACAGCTCACGGATGATTGCTGGGATAACAGAAAGTCCTGCCAGTTGGGCAGCACGCCACCGTCGCTCCCCGGCGACGATCTGGTAGGGTGGTGTACTGCCGGTGCGTGTGAGAATGATTGGCTGGACGAGACCATGCCGCCGGATCGACTCTGCCAGCTCTTGAAGATCTTCCTCACGAAACGATTGCCGAGGTTGCCGCGGGTTCGGCGTGATCTCCTCGATCGCGATTTCCTGGATTGCTTCGGTGCTGATGGAGGTGGTTCGAGGGATCAGCGCATCTAGCCCGCGTCCGAGCCCACTCCGTCGTGCCATGTGCTCCGACCATCCACTCTACTGGACCGAGTCTAGCACGACGGTGGTCCCATAGCGATTGAGGGGCAAGCACCGTGTGGCTTGTTGAACTTGTTGGACTTGTCCTGCTTGGTGCCGCTGCTCGCGTGACGGCCGAGGCCGCAGCTCGCTCGACGTGGGCACGGTGGGTGATCCATGGTGCAGTAATCGGTGTCGGATCGCTCTCTCTTGTTGTTGGGGTGTTGGCACTCCTGACTGGTGAACCGCGGCGTGCAGCGAGAGCTAGTGGAGTGGCTCTTGGTCTCCTCCTTGCGTGGTGGCCCGCCTATCGTCGTTTCTGGGCGCGGTGGATAGCGATTGACCCGACATCGCTACTCGACGCATTGGGATTGGCCATTATTCAAGGAACCATCGGCTTGTTCATTGGTGCCCTGCTCCAGCCGGGTGAAATTCCGGTTCTTGAGGTCAGCAGGGGACAACTCTTTGGTCAGGCGTTGGCCGAGGTGGCGCTGGCGTTCGTACTGATCGGTTTCCCTTTTTCTCGACATTGGCAGAGCGCGATCGAGCGACTCGGTTTGCGGTGGCCGTCTTTTCGCGAGCTTCTCGGAGCAGTGATCTTCACCGTGGGGATGTTCGCCCTTTCGGTGCTGACGGGGCTGCTCGCTGGATTGCTTCAGCCGGGTGTTGTCGCACGAATCGAGGAGCGCATGCTCCCTGTGGCAACCGAGTTCGGCTCGCCAATCTGGGCACTCGTGCTTGGGATCTTGGCTGGTGTTGGTGAGGAGCTCCTTTTTCGGGGGGCAGTGCAACCCCGCTATGGGCTGCTCCTGACGGCTCTCTTGTTCACCGTGGTGCACGTGCAGTACGAACTGTCTCTCGTCACGCTCGGCGTCTTCGCCTTAGCTATTCTCCTTGGGATCGAGCGGAGACGATTGGGAACAAGCGCGTGTATCGTGAGCCACGCGCTCTACGATACTATAGCGGTGATCCTCCAAAATGCGATTCGGTGACCTGTTCACCCGATGACGGGGAATTGTGACCACGTACCGTCGTCGAAGAGGATGTAGACAAAACCTCGGTCGCTCAGAATCATGGTCCCACGCTTGAAATTCTGAATGCGTGCTCCGGTTGCCATGACGTGAATTTCGGACTCAGTCGCATATCCAAGAGAGTCAGCCAAGGAAAGCGCTTCCCATACCTGACCGAACGTTCCACCAGGGAGCCAGAGATTGGGCTCGACTAAGTGGAACTCGAGCGGTGGCTCGACTGGCGCGGGCTCAGGCACACTCTTCCAAGTGCCGGTCGCTTCGAGGACGTACACCGTGAGCGTATCGAACCGCTCAACCATTAGTCCTCGCTGGAAGGCGAGCTCTGCAGCATTGACGACAAATGCGGGTGAGACTGGTGTCTCAAGCTTTTGCCGTACGGCTTCGTCAGCCCAGTAAATGCGACCAAATGCTCCTGTGACAGGAATCGGTTCTGGAGTGGCAGGAGTTGGCGAAGGAGCTGGTGTTGGAGTCGGCTGAGGAGTAGGAGTCGGTGGCGGCGGTGTTGGGGTTGGAAGGGGTGTGGGAGTTGGACTTGTCACCGGCACCGGCGTCTGCGGTGGCTGCGATGTCGGGGGCGGCGAACCTGCCGACTGCGACGAGTTCGAAGAAGGGGCAGGGATGGGCGGTGACTGCGACGGAACGGAGTTGTTGAGTGGGGAGGGGGTGGGACTTGGCTGGGCGACAGAGGTTGGAGACGGCTGCGGCTCTGGTGTAACAGGATGTGGAATCGGTGTCTCAGTCATATGGACGATGGCACTGGAGGTACGGAAGGTTACTGTGTAGGTGAGGCCGAGGCGGTGTCCCCAACGATCTTCGGCTTCGGGGAGAATGGCGATCTGATAGACAGTGTCAGGGAGGAGTGCTACCCGACGTTCGCGATCGGCTCCGATGATCAGCTTCGTTCCTTCCCAACTGAGTGGCAAGCGCTCACGCTCGCCGGGTGGGGAGATGCGAAGGTTGCGAATCACCGATTCCTCGTTCATCGGCTTGGAAAAGACGATCTCGATCGGCTGATAGATGGGCCACAATTGAGTGGCTCCGGCTGCAGGGCGTGACGCAACAATGCGTGGAGGCTGAGCACGCTGCAGTCCGATGCTTGCCGAGAGCACGAGGGCGAGGATAATCGCCACACTCAAGGCCGTCGCTGTGAAAGCGATGCGAAAGCGGTGGCTATGTCGCTTTTCGCGTTCTGACTCAGCCAGTCGTTGCCAGAGTTCACGCTGGAGTTGCTGCGGGGGTGGCGGGGTCGGTGGAAGACGACGCAACCGTTCACGGAGACTCTGGTATTCCTGGAGGCGGCGCTGGCAATCGGCGCAGATGGCCAAATGCGCGAACAATCGCCGTCGTTCCTCGTCCGACAGTTCGCCGTCGAGGTAGGCAGAAAGTAGGGGCCGGTAGGAACGACAGCTCCGCGAGCCCATTAGGTCGCCGATGCCTCCATCTCATGGTAGAGGCGACGAAATTCCTCGCGAGCCCGGAACAGCAGCGACTTAGCGGCTGATCGGGAAATCCCGAGCAACTCAGCAATCTCGTCACTCGAGTAACCCTCGTATTCACGAAGGATAAGAGCAGCTCGATAGCGCGGTTGCAGTTGTTGTAACACGCGTGTCACGACATCTTGCGTCTCGGTCTGCATCAACGCTCGTTCCGGATCAGCCCCGTTGGCACGGAGTACGGATCCCTGCCAGGGAGCTCGTTGATCCAGGCGCAACCAGCGCAGTCGGTTACGTCGACGGAGTGTATCTAAGCAAACGTTTGCCGCAATACGCCGCAACCAGGCACCAAGGTTTAAGTCGTCACTCGTTTGGGGAAGTGCTTTGTATGCTCGAATGAAACACTCCTGGGTTAAGTCATTGGCATCTTCAGCATTCCCAACCATGCGGTAGATAAATTGGTAGATCGTACGCTCGTATTTCTGATAGAGGAGGGTGAACGCTTCTTCGTCGCCGGCTTTCGCGCGGGCGACACACCGTAACTCGTCGGCCGCAGACAGCGCAACGGTACCCGACATCCCCTGTCCTCCTATGTCTATAACGAGCGACGGCTTGTCTGGATGCGGTGTACTCACGGCAGCGCTCCTGACGTGCCGATCGTACATGGCACACGGTCGATTGTCAATTCGGTGTGTGCACTTAACCACTTTGGCTGCCACCCATAACGAGGCGACCCCGCTGGCTCCTACCGTGTATTGACCTCACGTTGACGAGTCGACTCCTCACGGGCAGGCAAGTGTCCACGCCTTCTGATCTGTCGATACGGTGCAAGCCCGTAGCTGCAATCGCTTGATGCTCCCGGGGAAGCAGTGCTTTCCAACTCACGGCACAACGATCGGCGCAACTTGTTGCCCTGTCAGCGCACTTAGCATGCCGGAAAGAAC